>NZ_CP030850.1:318076-636153 GCF_003325355.1 Runella rosea | reverse complement strand
AGCCCGCGAAGCGGGGCCGATGTTGATGGACTGGATTGAGAAAAACAAGATTACAACCGACATCAAAACCGTTGATTATCTGGTCTATCTCAACCAAAAACTTTTCAAAGACCTCTTTTATAATGTTCGCATGGAACCCGGCGTTCAGACCTGCGAACAAACCCTCAGCAGTCTGAGCGGCTCTTGCCGTGATTCGGCTTGGCTGTTGGTGCAGATTCTTCGGCATTTGGGCATAGCTTCGCGCTTTGTGTCAGGCTATTTGGTGCAGCTAACCTCCGATGTTAAATCACTCGACGGCCCTTCTGGACCCGAAGCTGACTTTACGGATTTGCACGCATGGGCCGAAGCCTACGTGCCCGGTGCCGGCTGGATTGGACTCGACCCTACTTCTGGACTTTTTGCGAGTGAAGGCCACATTCCGTTGTGCTGCACCCCAGACTACGCCAGCGCCGCACCCGTTACGGGAGCAACCGACGTGTGTGAGGTAACGTTTGAGTTTGACAACCACGTTTATCGCATCCACGAAGACCCCCGCGTGACCAAGCCCTACACCGAAGAACAGTGGGCAAATATCATGCAGGTAGGAAATGATGTAGAAAAAGATTTGCAGGAAGGCGACGTACGGCTCACGATGGGCGGCGAGCCGACTTTTGTTTCAATTGATGATTTTGAATCGCCCGAATGGAATTCGACCGCCGATGGCCCGCTGAAACGTAAATTAGCTTATGACTTGGCCCTACGCCTCAAAAATCGGTTTGCGCACGGTGGCCTACTTCATTTTGGACAAGGGAAATGGTACCCCGGGGAGTTATTTCCGCGCTGGCAATATGCCCTCTACTGGCGTAAAGACGGCCAAACCTTATGGAAAAACGACGCATTGGTGGCCAAAGAAGATGGTCCAAAATTTACGTTTAGAGATGCTGAATTATTTGCGTCTGAACTGACCAAATATCTCGGAATCAATCCTAATAATTTAACGCCCACCTACGAAGACCCCATTTATTGGGCCTTGGAGGAAGGAAAACTGCCCGTAAATATCGACCCGTTGGCCGTCAATCTGAAAGATTCGGTCGAACGTCAGACATTGGCAAAATTGTTGGAAAAAGGCTTAAATAATCCCGCAGGTTACGTTTTACCGATCAAATGGGATTGGCGGACGCAGGCTTGGACAAGCTGCGTGTGGCAGTTTAGACGCAATCATTGCTATTTAATTCCTGGGAATTCTCCCGTGGGATTACGTTTGCCGCTGGAATCACTACCTGAGGTAACCAAAGACAAACGCGAAGACCCCATTGAGCGGAGTCCGTTTGAAGATTTGCCGCCATTGGGTCAATACGGAGGCGTGGTTGAAAAACGCTACGGCACCATTGCCCCAGACTATAAAGCTCCTGTTTCTCCGATAAAAAAGGCGGAATCAGAAGAAAAAGCCGACGAAAAAGAAGCCCAGAAAACGGTGACCTATGAAGTCGACACCTTCAAAACGGCCCTTTCGGTGGAAGAGCGCGATGGAATTGTTTACGTATTTCTCCCTCCTACCGAATATTTAGAACATTACTTGGATTTGATGGCTTCCATTGAAGCCACCGCCGAAAAACTCCAAATTCCAGTACGGATTGAAGGCTATACGCCGCCGTCGGATTATCGCTTGCAAAAATTGATTGTCTCTCCCGACCCGGGTGTTATCGAGGTCAACATTCATCCTTCCAAATCGTGGGGTGAACTGGTAGACAACATCAGTGCTCTGTATGAAGAGGCCTTTTTTGCACGTCTGGGCACCGATAAGTTTATGGTGGATGGGCGGCATACGGGCACGGGCGGTGGCAACCACGTCACCATTGGCGGCGCAGTCCCTTCCGACAGTCCCGTACTTCGTCGACCCGATTTGCTGCGCAGTTTGATTACCTATTGGCAGCATCACCCGGCGCTCAGTTATTTGTTTGCGGGCTCATTCATTGGCCCAACGAGTCAAGCGCCCCGCATCGACGAAGGCCGCGACGAACGCTTGTACGAAGCCGAAATTGCTTTTGATCAAATACCCGATGATGGAGAAGTTCCGTTTTGGATGGTCGACCGAATCTTCCGCAACCTGTTGGTAGATGTAACGGGCAATACCCACCGGACGGAATTTTGTATTGATAAACTGTATTCACCTGATTCCTCTACGGGGCGATTGGGGATTTTGGAATTTCGGGCGTTTGACATGCCGCCTCATAAGCACATGAACTTGGTGCAGACCTTGTTGGTACGGGCATTGATTGCCAAATTCTGGAAACAACCTTACAAGAAAAAACTAATCCGTTGGGGCACCGAATTGCACGACCGTTTTTTGTTGCCACACTTTGCTTACCTCGACATGGTCGACGTGGTCAACGATCTCAAAGACGCGGGTTATGCCTTCGATATTTCGTGGTTTGATCCTTTCTTTGAATTCCGTTTTCCGCATTACGGCAACATCACAGTCGACAATATGCAACTCGAAATTCGGCTCGGCATCGAACCTTGGCATGTGCTTGGCGAAGAGCTATCTAGCTCAGGAACAGCACGTTTTGTCGATTCTTCCCTTGAACGTTTACAGGTAAAAGTAAGCGGTTTTGTGCAAGACCGCCACATTTTGGTTTGTAATGGCTGCCGGGTTCCGCTCCGAAGTACCGCCGTCAAAAGTGAATTTGTGGCTGGTATACGCTACAAAGCCTGGAACCCGCCGTCGGCGCTTCACCCGACGGTCGGGGTAGATGCACCACTGGTATTCGATGTGGTAGACACTTGGAACAACCGCGTATTGGGAGGCTGCACTTATTTTGTATCGCACCCTGGAGGCCGTAGTTTTGACACCTATCCCGTCAATAGTTACGAAGCCGAATCCCGAAAAATCAGCCGTTTTTGGGGCTTTGGGCATACACCATCCAACGAAAATCAGGAAGCATCAGTACCCGTTCAACAGGCTACTTCCACCATTTCGCGATTTGTGGCCGAGAGCAAGAAAGACCTAAAAATTGATACACCGATTGAGTTAATCAATCCTGAATATCCAAATACGCTGGATTTACGAAGATTTTGGCGCGCAAAGTAGTAATTTAGGGCCGTAATACCTTTTTGATATTATTCGTAACCAATCCCTAATGCACACTGGCACCACTCTTGATTTATTCCAATCGTATCGACAGGAAATCAATTCCTACGACGAAACCATCGGCCCGGATGGTCGCGTTAAGCCTCATTGGCAAACGCTATTTGCGTCGCTCGAACGACTGGGAATCAAAGAACTGGAAGTGCGTAATCAGGAGATTATCAACAGATTACGAGAAAATGGTGTTACGTACAATATTTATGATAGCAGCGATGGTCTAAACCGACCTTGGCAACTCGATCCCATTCCTTTTCTCATTGAGCGAAAGGAATGGGATCATATTTCAAAAGGCCTCAAACAAAGGGCATTGGTGCTCGACTTGATGCTGAAAGACATCTATGGCCCCCAAAAACTGGTCAAAGATGATATTTTACCTCCCGAATTGGTGTTTGACAATACGGGTTTTTGTCGACCTTGTTTTGACATAAAAATCCCTTCCCAAAATCAATTGATTTTGTACGCCGCCGACATGGCGCGGGGACCCGATGGCCGGATGTGGCTCGTTGACAACCGCACCCAAGTTCCTTCTGGGGCGGGCTATACGCTCGAAAACCGCCGCATCATGAGCAAGTTGCTCCCCGAATTGACCGAAGGAATGTTTGTGAATCGGCTTTCTCCTTTTTTCAATCATTTTAGTCAAACCGTCGCAGGATTTGCCAATCGGGGCAAAGACAATCCAAATATCGTTTACCTTACCCCCGGTTCCAACAACGAAACCTATTTTGAGCACGCTTATTTGGCCTCTTATTTAGGCTATACGCTGGCGCAAGGCGACGATTTATTGGTCCGCAACGGCTACGTTTGGTTAAAATCCATCGACGGTTTGGAGCGCGTGGATGTCATCGTACGCCGCGTTGACGACGATTGGTGTGACCCGCTCGAACTGCGGGAAGATTCGCGGTTGGGTGTGCCTGGGCTGTTGCACGTCATTCGCTCAGGCAATGTTACGGTGCTCAACCCACCGGGGGCAAGTGTGCTCGAAAACAGCGCCTTTTTGGCTTTTATGAATATTACATGCCGCTATTTTTTGGGGGAAGAACTCATCATGCCGTCGATTGCGACTTGGTGGTGCGGCCAACCCAAAGAATGCAATTTTGTGTTGGCCAACCTTCACCGGTTAATCATCAAAAAAGCCAATCGAAAGCAAAAATTTAGGTCAATGTACGGACGTCTGTTGACCAACGAACAGCTCGGCGACCTCAGAAACGCCATTCTCCAAAATCCGCATGAATATGTGGCGCAGGAAGAGGTGAGCCTTTCAACCACCCCATCGCTGATTGATGGAAAAATCGAGCCACGTCTGGCTTCGCTCCGCGCCTTTTTGGTCTCTGACGGCAATGACTATCAGGTGATGCAGGGTGGTTTGACCCGCAGTTCGGCCGAAAAAGATAGGTACATCATTTCAAATCAATACGGCGGAATTTCCAAAGACACTTGGATTGTTTCGGACACGATGCCTGAGGTCAAGAGCAAAATTGTTGTTCCTAAATCCCTGCCCGTCATTCACCATACTTCACTGCCGAGCCGTACCGCCGAAAACCTATTTTGGGTAGGCCGCTACAGCGAACGCACCATGGCGCTGACCAAATTTTTGACCATCGTTATCAACGCGCTCAACGAAAACGTTGCTTTCAGGGGTTCTTACAAATCAGAGTACATCGACATTTTATTGCAATCCATTACCCATCTGACTTTTACGTATCCAGGCTTTACGGACGAAAAGAATGAAGAAATTCGCGAAAATCCGTACGTAGAAATCATTGAATTGATACGAAACGCCCAAAAAGCAGGCTCGGTGGCTGCGCATTTGGGCTCATTTTTGATGGCGGTCATTAGCGTCAGCGACAAATGGAACAACGATACCCGGCGGATTATAAACCTGATTGAAAATAGTCAAAAAAAGGTCGTTAACGCCGACATTCAAAATCCCAACGGTTTTCAAAAGGTACTAGACAAACTGCACATTCGCCTGTTTACTTTCTACGGTATCATTTCTGAATCCATGCCGCGCGACAACGGCTACTATCTGTTGGAAGCGGGAAAACTCGTAGAACGTGTTCTTTCTCGCATCAGCATAATTCGCTCTTTTTTCAGCTTTAAAAATGACGAGAACATTGAAAGTGAACTCATTGAAGCCCTGTTAACCAATCAACACCTGCTGGTTCATTACCGTCAGATTTATAAAACAAGCTTTAATTTAGAAGCTACCCTCGACATGGTTTTATTGGACAATAAGCTCCCCTATTCGTTGGTGTATCAGCTAGATATGTTGTCGGATTGTCTTAGTCAACTTCCTAAAAATGCCCAATCCGACCGTTTAAATCAAGCCGAAAAAGCCGTTTTGGAAGCATCCGCTAAAATCAAACTGGCCGATATTTCCAAACTAACTGCCTGTCAGCCCAGCACCTTGTTTCGGGAAAACCTAGATGGTTTGTTGTCGGAGGTTACCGATTTGATTTCGTCAGTTACCCTCAGTTTAACCCATTTGTATTTCATGCATACTGTCATTCAAAATGTTTTGCTAGAAGGGACGGATAACAACGACATTCATGAAGTATAAGCTAACGCATCGAACGCACTATAGATATGTGGTACCGGTGAATACCTACCACAGTTTGGTTTGTTTGAAACCACAAACCATGAAGGGACAACTTTGTCATTCTTTTTCCCTCCACATCACGCCCCATCCCGTTGAAGTGGTGCCGAGAACTGATTTTTTTGGCAATACGTTGCATTATTTTTCCATTGATGTTTCGCACAAAGAATTGGAGGTTGTGGCTGAAAGTGCCGTGGAAAGTTTTCCCAAAACGATTTTGTCGGAAAGCCTCTCCATGACCTGTAAGGAAGCCCGTCACTACGTTTGGAATACCCATTTATTGAAAGCGGAACTGTTGCAGTATATGTTGCCGAGTCCGTTTATTACGTGGGACGATGAAATCAAGGATTTTGCCAGGGACTGTTTTGCCGATACCCTTCCTCTATACGACTGCGTGCGGAGGTTGTGCCATAAAATATTTACTGAATTTGCTTTTGTTTCCGATTTCACCAGCCTTAATACACCCCTCAAAACCGTCTTGAAAGAGCGCAAAGGCGTATGTCAAGATTTTTCCCATTTGGCCATTGCTTGCCTACGAAGTTTGGGATTTCCGGCGCGTTACGTAAGTGGATATATTGAGACTTTACCCCCACCCGGCAAGAAAAAATTGCAAGGTTCGGATGCTTCACACGCGTGGTTATCGGTTTATATTCCTAACATGGGTTGGTGCGAATTTGACCCCACCAACGACATTATTCCGCAGGAAAGGCACATTATCACCGCCTATGGACGGGATTACGGCGACATTGCCCCGCTGAAGGGCATCATTTTCAGTTCTGGCAAACATACGTTATCAGTCGCGGTCAATTTAGTCCCGCTGGAACTTGGTTAGTTGGTCATGCGATTGTCATGTGTTGTCATGAGTTTGTATTTGTCATTGTTTGTCTTGAAATAGTCATAACCGACATATAATACTATTTCCTGACCATTTCTTGACCACATAATGACAATTCGTAAAATCACTTCGTTTTTTCGTATCTACCAAAAAAGCTATCTTTGACGCTCAAACCCATTAGGCATTGATTTATGCGTGAATTTTTGGAGAAACTGAACGTGATTTGGCAAAAACTCATTGCTCCTGTAAAACGGGCTTTCGGTCTGTTGCTGTCGTTATTTTACAATTTATTGGGTAAAATAGTAGGCAAGGAACGGCTTCAAAACTGGAGTAATACCCTACAGGCGTACCGTACCTCGTTAAAAAGAAAATTTCATTCTCGTGTTGACGTAAATTCGCCCTACTACCGCCCCGTCATCCTGACTTGGAAAGCATTTGTGTACGGGACTGCCGCGTTTGCTTTTTACATCTTTTGTGTCGAAACCAACTTTTTATGGTTGTGTGGCAGTATGCCCAGCGTCGAAGATTTACAAAACCCAAAGGTGGCGCAAGCCTCGGAAATCTATTCTTCGGATGGGCAATTGATTGGAAAATTTTATACCGAAAATCGTACTCCCATTGACTACGACAGCCTTTCACCCAACCTCGTAAAAGCACTCATTGCCACCGAAGACGCCCGTTTTTATGAGCACTCGGGCATTGACTCACGGGCATTGATGGGAGTAGCCGTTGGTATTTTAAAGGGCGGAGAGCGCGGCGGCGGAAGTACCATTACGCAACAATTGGCGAAGAAACTGTTCAAAACCCGTAAACGCTCCGCAAGGGGGTTGCTTGGTTATATTCCGCTTGTACGAACGGTTGTCTATAAAACCAAAGAATGGCTCACGGCGATTCGGCTGGAACGAAACTTTTCGAAAGAAGAAATTCTGACCATGTACTTCAATACCGTCGACTATTCCAACAACACCTACGGCATCAAGACGGCCGCGCGGTATTATTTCAACAAATCGCCTTTCGAACTTAACTTACAGGAAGCGGCGGTATTGGTGGGTCTCCAGAAAGCGACCAACACCTACAACCCGACCAAAAACTACGACAAGTCACTCGTACGTCGTAATACGGTGTTGTCGCAAATGGTGAAGTACAATTATTTGAAACAAAGCCAGGCCGATTCTCTCAGTAAACTTCCCATCGAACTTCGCCTGACGCCCGAGCGCTTCAACGAAGAAGACGATGAATACGCCATTTATCAGTATTTCAACGGAAGTGTGGAAGCATTTATGGAAAAATGGGGCGAAGAAAACGATTATGACCCTTACACTGATGGCCTAAAAATTCGGACAACGATTGATTCACGGATGCAACGACACGCCGTTGCCGCCGTCTCAGAGCGAATGCGGATGCTGCAGCAAAGCTTCGAAAATCATTGGTTGAATCAAAACCCTTGGCGCGATGAACAGGGCAACGAAATCCCGAATTTTTTGAACGACGTAGCCAAACGCACCGACCGTTACAAGTTATTATCAAAGCAATTTGCAAAACTGGATTCAGCCGCTCGGCAGGATTCCGTTTGGTATTATATGAATAAACGAGACACGATGACCATTTACGACTGGAAAACCGGTCGTGAGAAAAAAGTCATGATGAGCTCGATAGATTCACTCAATTATTATAAACGCATTCTGCGCGCGGGCATGATGGCCATGGACCCTTATACGGGACAGATAAAAGCCTGGGTGGGTGGTTTGAACTATAAATTCTTCAAATACGACGCCGTTCAGCAAGGAAAACGCCAGCCTGGCTCTACCTTTAAACCTTTTGTTTATTGCGCCGCTATCGACAGCTCAGCGTTCAACATGAACCCCTGCGATAAAATTGTCGACGAGCCGTTTCAGATTGAAGTTCGGGAAAAAGTACGCGGACGCGATACAACCCGAATATGGCGACCTAAAAACTCCACGGGCGGTTTTACGTATCAAGAACTAACCCTACGACGTGCCTTAGCGCGATCCATCAATTCTGTTACGGCACATTTAACAAACAAAATCGGCGCGCAATCGGTGGTTAATTACGCCCGTAAACTTGGCATTACGACTACGCTGAAAGCCGTTCCCTCCATCGGATTGGGGCCGTTTGACGTGTCGTTGTTTGATATGGTGGCGGCTTACTCAGTATTTCCCAACGGCGGTCGGCATACCGACCCCGTGGTGGTGGCGCGCATCGAAGATGCCAACGGAAGCGTGATTGAGGAATTTGCCCCGCAAAGCAAACAAGTCATCAGCGAAGAATCTGCCTTTTTGATGGTTCACATGCTCAAAGGGGGTATTGAAGAACCTGGCGGTACTTCGCAAAATATGTGGACGTTTGGCAGTTTGTTTAAAAATGGTTTTGAGATTGGCGGTAAAACGGGCACCACTTCCAATAACTCCGACGGTTGGTTCATGGGGGTCACCAAAGACCTCGTGGTAGGCGGCTGGGTGGGCGGCGACGACCGCAGTATTCACTTCCGAAGTACGAATCTGGGCGAGGGAGCCAAAACGGCCTTGCCTTTGGTGGGACGCTTTCTGGAAAAAGTGTACGACGATGCAAGCATCGGCTACAAACGCGGGCCTTTCCCCAAACCCACAATCACTATTATCAAGCCTTATAAAGGTTGCGCAGCGTCGTCGCCGATTGAGCAAGTCCCCGACTCGACCAACGCCAATAAAGACTCGCTCTTTATGCTACCACCGTCGATCGACCCCGACATTGAGATTCCTGATGTGCCAGTAGATACGATAAATTCGTAAGGTTTTTTCGGTTCAGTTTTTACGAATTCATCCCCTATTCAAATATCGTTTTTTAAAAGTTAACGGGTTTTCGCCCGTTATTTTTTTGAACGTGCGGTTAAAATACGACAGACTTTCAAAGCCGCACTCAAAGCAGCTTTCGGTTACATTTTTATCCATCAACAGCAGCTTCTTGGCTTGGTTGACGCGGTAATGGTTCAGAAATTCGGTAAACGTCAGCCGCGTCATTTTCTTAAAATAACGACAAAAAGCCGCATTGCTCAGATGGCTTAGCTCGGCCACTTCGTCGATGTCGATTTTACGCTGGTAGTTTTCATCCATAAACCGATACAGGCGTTTAAGGCGCTCTTGGTCTTTTTTAGTGTACTGATTTTCAACGGGTTTGGTATGAAGCAATTCAATATCCTGTGCTGAGGCCAAGAGTTGAAAGATACTTAACACTTCCAAAAACTGTTCAAAATGAGGAAGATAGTAGAGTTTTTTTAGGCGTTCGCTTATTTTTTCTTTCGTTTCTTGCCCAAACCCTATTCCCAATTGGGCTTTCTCAAAAAGTTGAAACACACCTGCTAACTCAGGAATAGTGACAAATGATTCTCCCAAAAAATCGGGCCGAAGGTGAATCACGATTTTTTCGTATTCTTCCTTCACGCCATAATCAAAATTAAGGTGGGGAATATTGGGCCCGATAAATACCAAATCGCTGCCTTCGTAGCGAGAAATGTGCTCTCCCACGTGCCGATTTCCGTTGACACCTTCGATATAGACCAGCTCAAATTCGGGGTGGAAGTGCCAAAAAAAGAAGTCATTCATCCTCGGGTTGAGCATGACCTTAAACGAGCTGTCGGATGCAATATTTAATTCTTCAAATTGTATTTTCATCTTTCGTTGAGTTTTTTTTCTCTGTGGTTCTCCTTCCCTCTGTGGTTATTATTTTAAACCACGGAGAAACGGAAGGACACGGAGGTTAAATGATCCACCTCACAATTCCGTCTTTGAGCCTCACCACGTTAAAGTTAATCAGTAATCCCACCTTGCATTTTGCCAACTTCATATACGTCATCAATTGAGCTTTATGAACATCATTGATGGCCTCAACGGCTTTGAGTTCAACGATTACTTTGCGCTCCACAAACAAATCAATTCTGTATCCACAATCCAGATGAACTCCTTTAAATAGCAAAGGCATTGCCTTTTGGCGTTCAGTGTATATTTGATTTTGGTTCAACACATAAAACAGGCACTCTTCATACGCCGATTCCAACAATCCTGGTCCAAGCTCTCGGTGCACTTCAATAGCACACCCAATAATTTTTTGGGTAATTTCATTCTCAATCATAGGGTATCATCTTTTCTCTGTGTCTCTCTTCCCCTCTGTGGTTTGTTTTATTAACCATGGAGGAACACAGAGGTAAATTAGTTTATTTTTACAAATTAACCATAAATTCTCAATTAAAAAAATCAATATTGTTCAAATTTAGGCAATTATCGGGGTAGAAATCGGACATTGCAAGTCATTATATTTGTATCATTATTTCAATCCAAAATAAGACATAACATGGAAGCGCAAACAATGGCCCCCACGATGGCCACCCCCAACCAAAACCATAAAGACATTCCCGGCAACCCCTCAACGGCTACCAGCAGTCATATCAAGTTGAGCGACCGTTCCAACGGCCAACCGCTTCGGGTATTGAGCGAAGAAGATTGGGCATTTTGGATTCACAACGGCTACATTGTCATTAAAAATGCCGTTCCAAAAGAACAAGCCGAGCGTACTGCCCAATTTTTATGGGAATTTGAAGAAAAAGACCCTACAGACCCCGAAACATGGTACGCCCCTCCCCGCGCCGAAATGAAAATGAAAGAACTCACTGGAACAGGTATGGTAGAAGTATACAATAACCAACACCTCTGGAACAACCGCCAGATGCAGCGGGTTTATGATGCATTTGTGGATATTTGGGGCACTGAAAAACTGTGGGTAACCATCGACCGCGCTAATCTCAACTTCCCGATTCGGCCTGGGTTTGAATATAAGGGGTTTATTCACTGGGACTATGACCCCGAAACCAAACCCCAAAATGTACAGGGCGTTTTGGCTTTGGCGGACCAAACCGACGAAAACATGGGCGGATTCCAATGCATTCCTGAACTTTTCCGGACCTATGATACCTGGAAATTGACCCAACCAGAAGACCGTAACCACTTCAAACCCGATATTACGGGACTGGAGCAATACTTAGTCAAAGTCAAACTAGAAGCGGGTGATTTGTTGATTTTCAACAGCTCGCAGCCGCACGGCATTCGGCCAAATTTATCGGGCAACAAAGTGCGTATTGCACAGTATATCTCCATGATGCCCGCCGAAGAAGAAAACGAATCCATGCGACAGTGGCGGATTAATTCGTGGAAAAATCGTATCTCACCCGAAGGATACGCCTTCCCAGGCGACCCGCGCAACTGGGAACAAACCAAGTACGAAGTCGCTGAATTGAACGAATTAGGCAAGAAACTACTTGGATTGGAAAACTGGTAGAAGATAAGGCAAGAACCGTTCTCAGCTTTATATATTCTGAAAACGGTTCTTGTTATAACTGCATTATTGCACTTTCAGCTGCGTCGTCGCGGTCCCAAACTGCCCCTTAGGAGTCATCCCTTCTACCCGAAGATTGAGTTGCGTTTGGGCATCCGACGTAAAAAATGACATCTTGGCTTTACCTTCTTTGTCGGTCTGAATCATGGGCGCCCAAAACACCGTCGGACGAAAATCGGGCCGTACGTGCTCGGGAGCTGCTTTATCATAGCGCGGTGCATAGAATTCACGGACGGGACTGTAGCCCAGCAATTTGGTTACCAGCGTACCCGGCACCGGCTCTTTGTCTTTGGACCAATCATAATTTTCACCGCCTCTTTTGGTCAGAATCGCAATGACACCGCCCCCACCCCGACTTCCATAAATGGCAGCTGATGCTCCTTTTAGAATATCAACGGCTTCTACATCCACGGGCGGAATATTCATAATGGAGGCTTTATCGACGGGCATTCCATCGAGCACAAACAGCGGTTCTACCACTCCGCTGAAGTTAGCCGAGCCTCGAATCTGTACCGTGCGGTTAAACCCACTACCCGTCACGGTGACACCCGCTACGCGCCCCTGAATAACGTCAAAGATGGTCATAGCTCCCGAGGAATTGATTTGGTCAAATTTAATAGAGGCGTCGGGTGTACCGTAAATAGCGCGGCGGCTGTCTTTTTTTACTTGGTCACTTTTTCGAGCCTTTATGACTACTTCCTGCAACATTTTTTCGCGACTTTCCCTGATTTTGCGCTCTATTTGTAAATATTCATCCGCCCGTTTCAAATACTCGGCCAATTCATTGGCATCAAATTGAATACTGTTAAAAGGCACTTTGGTGACGGTCACGGTAGCGGGTTGAAAAGCATCTAGTACGATGTCAAAATTACGGTTTCCGCGCTCCGACACAGCTTGAATCAACAGATTTGTGGTGTCGCGCACGTCCAAGTTTAGGGCCGCAAATTCGCCTGTTTCTGCCGTTTCACCCATAAAAACGGCACGCGTACTATCCTTGCCGTTGGATTGCAACATAAAGGTCAGCTTCACTTTTCCGGGCTGTTTTTTATTGCCACGCACTACCTTTCCCATCAACGAAATCCCTTCTTCCACAAAGTATTTGTTGGCCACAAGCGAATCCTCCAAAGCATTTTTCCAAGAAAATCTCCGCCACCCCTGCGTCATCATCAATACTTCTAGGTCACGAACGTTATTAGGGTTTTTAGCGTCAAAATAATAAGAAGGTTGCTCAACCGCACCCTTTAAGTCGGATGTCAGCAAGGTATACGAACGAATATTTACGCCATACGCCTCTTTTTCAAGCACTTGTCCCGCATCAGTCACCGACAAGGAAAAACTCCCGCTGATGGGATTGCCCGCCGCGTCTTTTGCCGTCAGTTCCAACTCCACCTTTTCACGGCTTTTATACACTGCTTTATCCGCTTTCAACTCCAGCGATAAAGGCTGATTTTTATTGACAAAAACCAGACGTTCACAAACGGGCAAACCTTTTTCGTCAAAAACCGTCAATTGCGTAATTCCCTCGGGAAGACTGGCCTTTGGAATGCTAAAAAGTGACATTTTTTTGGCCATCGACGTTTTGGCGGCGTACATTATTTCCCCCCTGGTTTGGGCTATCAGCGCCAATTCGCTCGTTGCCGAAACAGCCTTGTTGTGTTTAAGAATAACCCTCACATTTTCTTTGTTGGAAACATTATCCACCATCATCAGGATTCCTTCTTTTTGTGGTTCAGGAAAAGGGTATTTCGCATATTTACCATCTGGCTTACGTACCTCAATACGGTATTTCTCTCCAGGCTCGGGCGTGATGGTAAAATACCCCATGCCAAATTTCAGCGTTGAAAACCCAACCAGCGTATCATTGGCCTGATTGAGCACCGCCCCCGTAATATCGGCCCCTTTACCCAAAATATTGGTGGCTTTAAAAGCTACTCTTCCCTCCAATCCCATCACCAATTGCCCGCCTTCGGGCATAAACTGCACGTCAATGTCATCGGCATTGGAAGGATAAACTGTCGGTGATGCCTCCGCCCGAAAAATGGGCAAGTCACGATGAAAAAAGAAATCTTCTGAAAAATTACGCATCCAGTTTGTGTAGGCCCTGACCGTGTAATCGCCCGCTTTGAGGGAGTCTTTCAGAGCTAAATCTCCCTCTCCCAATCCGCCAATCATCTCAATTTTCTTCAATAAAACCACTTTTCCAGTCGTTTTATCGACCAAATCAACGTACAAAACTTGGCTGACTGAGTCGGCACTATGACTGCCGCTGTTGATTAAGTAAGCTTTAAACCAAATTGTTTCACCCGCCGAATAATACGGACGATCCAAGTGCAGATAGGCTTTTTCCTGGGGAGAATTTCGTTGGTAGGCTTCAAATTTTGCCACAATTTTGTCTAACCAATTATCGTCGAAACGAAAGGCGCTCAACACAATGAAAGACGCCGCAAAAAGTGTTAACAGGCTGGTACGGAACATCAGTATTTTAACGGTTTAGTTTATCAAATGGCAGTTAATAATGGATCAATAGTAGCGCAAATACTACGCTTTTTCTTCCCAAATTTGACAAAGATTCACAATCACTTCGACGGCCTTTTGCATATCCTGCACCGAAACCCATTCCAATTTTGAGTGAAACGCGTGTTCGCCCGCAAAGATATTTGGACACGGCAATCCCATAAACGAAAGCCGTGACCCGTCGGTCCCCCCACGAATACTACGCCGCTTGGCGGTCAGGCCACTGCGCCGAATCGCTTCCAGCGCATAGTCGCTCACCTGCGGGTGTTGGTCCAGCACTTCCTTCATGTTTCGATATTGCTCTATCACCTCAAAATGAGCAGTAGAATGTGGATAATTTGTCAAAACATTTTCCAGAATACGCTTCAAGTACGTTTCTTTTTCGTGCAATCCTGCCACTGTAAAATCACGAATGATAAATCCGAGGGTTACTTTTTCCAGAATTCCTTCAATATTAGTCGGGTGAATAAACCCCTCCATGTCTTCGGTCGTTTCGGGCGACAATGTATCTTTCGGCAATGTGGCCAGCACGTCCGCCGCAATTTTAAGCGCATTTTCGAGTTTCCCTTTCGCAAAACCAGGGTGCGTACTTACGCCTGAAATCGTAATTTTGACTGCATCCGCGCTAAAAGTCTCGTCTTCCAGCGTACCAACACTCTCACCATCAATAGTATACCCGAAAGCCGCCCCTAATTTTTCTAAATCTACCTTGGCAGTACCGCGCCCAATTTCTTCATCTGGTGTGAAGAGAATTTTGATGGTTCCATGTTTGATGTCCGGATTGTTAATCAAAAAATAAACAGCGTCCATAATTTCTGCCACACCCGCCTTGTTGTCGGCCCCGAGTAGCGTCGCGCCGCTTGCGGTCACAATGTCATTGCCAATCTGGGCAGTCAAATCAGGATGTTCCGATTGGCGTAACACCTGCGATAAATCATCGGGCAATACAATGTCAGAACCGTCCCACTTCGTATGCACGATTGGCTTTACCCCTGCCCCTGAGCAATCGGGCGAAGTATCGACGTGCGAACAAAAACAAATCACTGGTACGTTGTATTTTGTCGTGTTGGCGGGGAGCGTGGCGTACACATACCCGTGCTCATCGAGGTGCGCGTCTAAAACCCCCATTTCAAAAAGTTCAGTGACCAACAATCGGCTCAAATCCTTTTGCTTTTCGGTAGAAGGTTGGGCGGTGGAATTAGGGTCTGATTGCGTATCAATTTGAACATATCGCAGAAATCGGTCAAGCACAGTGGAGGGAGTTGATGACATGAGTTGGTGGGTTTAGTGAATAAAAAAAAACCGATTAGCAAGATGCTAAACGGTTTTCAATTTACCAAACCTTTAAATATTGACGGTCAACAAACTGTTTTAAATCGAAAATTGACTACGATTTTTTAAATCGATACAGATACGGCGCTTTGTTGGCAGCTCCCGTGTACAGTTTTTCGACTCGTTCCAAAATATCCAAACTCAGCATTTTTCGCTGAAAATTATTCCGACGAAGGGGCATCTCCAAAATAGTCTCGTAAAGGCTTTGCAGCTCCATCATCGTAAATGTTTCGGGCAGAAGATTGGAGCCTACCAATTTAGAATCCAGCGTTATACGCAGGGTTTCCAACGCTTTTTGAATGATTTCGCGGTGATCAAAGGCCAATTTTGGCAATTGCTTCATCTCAAACCATTCACTGGATTCTGACAAAAAATCTGGCTTGGGGTTCACTTTTGAAAAGTCTACCAGCGCATAATATCCAATGGAAACGTATCGCTGCAACACCCAAGAATCATTCATTGCTTCGGGCCGGTGTACTTCCATAATTTTTTGAATAAATTCCTTGGTGGAGCGGTCTGCCGAACCAAATACCCGAAACTGCTCCAAATAAATATCTCTCAGGCCCGTCCGCTCTTCCAAAATGCGTTGAGCAGCTTCGTCAATTCCTTCACTCTGGTCTACATACCCACCAGGTAACGCCCATAAATCTAAGTTTTTCAATTTCAGCAATAATACTTTGAGTTGTTGATTATGAAAACCAAAAATCACACAATCGACTGAAAGTTGAGGGATAAAACGGTCTTTTAACGCTAAAAAATCATCAAGTTCATTTATAAGTGGCATACATGCAGGATAAGGTTTTAGGCAAAAATACAGAAAAATTTGAGTAATAAAATAAAATCAAGTATTATTGTCCCACAATGAGATAATAACAAAATTATCTCTGCTAAAATTAAAACATTACCAAGTTAACCTATCAGTTTCAACTCGTTTTATTCATGAAAAAAGTAAACGTAAATACCCAAAAATCAGTCCGTTTCCTGCTACTTAGTTGGGGATTGCTGATATGTGGCGCAGCGATGGTTTTCGGGCAGTCGCCCGAACGCCGCGTGTTGGTTTTCAGCAAGACCGCTGCCTTCCGGCACGCTTCGATTGAGGCAGGAAAAGTCGCTTTTCAAAAAATGGCCCAAGAAAAGGGATTCATTGTGGATTTGACAGAAGATGCCACGCAATTCAACCCCGAAAACCTAAAACGGTATCGTTCGGTGGTATTCCTAAATACGACTGGCGACGTGCTCAACGCCAACCAACAGATTGATTTTGAGCATTATATCCAAGCAGGTGGCGGGTATTTAGGCATCCACGCTGCCACCGATACCGAGTACGACTGGCCGTGGTACGGACGCTTGGCGGGAGCGTATTTTTTAGATCACCCTTCTGTTCCAAGCAATGTGCAAAAAGGGAAATTTATCGTAGCCATGAAAAACCATTGGGCAACCAAAGGAATGCCCGATGAGTTTGAACGTACCGATGAATTTTATGCCTTTAAAAACATCAGCCCAAGCATTAATGTGCTCCTGAAAATTGATGAAAAAACCTATCAGGGAGGCAAAAACGGGGACAACCATCCCATGAGCTGGTACCAAGATTTTGACGGAGGAAGGGCATTTTACACGGCAATGGGGCATACTGATGAAACATTCTCGGAACCTCTTTTCCTTAATCACATCTGGGCTGGTTTGAACTATGTGATGGGAGGCGATGCTCCCAAACCTTTGGATTATACCAAAGCACGTCCCGACGAAAACCGTTTTACAAAAGTAGTTTTGGAAGAAAAACTTGACGAACCCATGGAACTTTCCGTGTTGGGCGATGGGCGCATTTTATTCATCCAACGCAAAGGAGAAATTCGACTTTATAATACCAAAACAAAGCAACTCAAAACCATTGCCAAGCTCGACGTAAACACCAAGTATACCAGCAAAGAAGGAAAAGTAGCAGAAGGTGAAGATGGCGTTTTGGGATTGAGTAAAGACCCTAATTTCGCCCAAAACCACTGGATTTACCTCTACTATTCACCCGCGGGTGGCGAGCCTAAAAACATCTTAACCCGTTACGAATTGCGCGGTGACGAGTTGGTCATGAGCTCAAAAAAAGTAATTTTGGAAGTAGCTACCCAACGCGAAGAATGTTGCCACACGGGGGGCTCCATCGCTTGGGATAAAGCGGGAAATCTATACTTATCAACGGGTGACAATACCAACCCACACGGCTCCAACGGTTTCAGCCCCAGCGACGAGCGCCCTGGTCGTGAATCATGGGATGCCCAAAAATCATCGGCCAACACCAACGATTTGCGCGGAAAAATCATTCGCATCAAACCGCAACCTGACGGTAGCTACACGATTCCCGAAGGAAATTTATTTCCCAAAGGTACACCACAAACCCGCCCCGAAATCTATACCATGGGCCACCGTAACCCATTCCGCATTTCAGTTGACCAGAAAACAGGTTTTGTGTATTGGGGCGAAGTAGGCCCCGACGCCAACAAACCCGCCGACGACCGTGGGCCTGCGGGACACGACGAAGTCGGACAAGCCCGCAAAGCGGGTAACTTTGGTTGGCCGCATTTCGTGGGCGACAACAAAGCATACAACAAATTTGATTTTGTTAACAATAAATCGGGCGAAAAATGGGACGCGGCTAAGCCCATCAATACCTCTCCCAACAACACTGGTTTAAAAGAACTACCACCCGCCCAAAAAGCCTTCATTTGGTATCCTTACGGCGAATCTCCCGAGTTTCCGATGGTGGGCAGCGGCGGTCGCAATGCCATGGCTGGACCCGTATTTTACAGTGAAGAGTTCAAAAATGCCGCTCGCGCATTCCCCAAGTATTACGACGGCAAAATCCTGACCTACGACTGGATGCGCGGCTGGATTATGGCCGTAACGATGGATAAAGATGGCAACTATGTTTCGATGGACCGTTTTATGCCAAGCTACAAATTCAGCAATCCAATGGACATGGAGTTTGATGCCAATGGCGATTTGTACATGCTCGAATACGGCTCGGGCTGGTTTACGGCCAACGATGATGCGCGTTTGATACGGATTGAATACAACGGCGGAAACAGAAAACCAGTAGTACAGGTAACTGCCGACAAAATGGGGGGCTCGGTTCCCTTCAAAGTAAACCTTTCGTCAAAAGGAACCATTGATGCAGACGGTGATGCGTTGAAATATTCTTGGAAAATTACCTCCAAAGACGGTTTTAACAAAATTGTAAACGAGCCCAATCCAACGTTGGCGCTGGCCAAAGCAGGGGTGTATAAAGCCACCTTAACCGTGACCGACGCAAAAGGCGCTTCCAATACTCAATCGTTGGAATTGACCGCTGGCAATGAGCCGCCAGTGCTAACATTTGACTTACCCAAAAGCAACAAAACCTTCTTTTTCGCTAACAAATCGTTTGACTACGAAGTAAAAGTAAGCGACAAAGAAGACGGAAGCCTCGCCAATGGAAAAATCAAACCCGAACAAGTAGCGGTCAGCATTGACTACTTGGCTGAGGGATATGACAAAATCGCCATTGCTCAAGGCCACCGCTCAGCAGATGCGAGTGCAAGTTTTGCCACTGGGAAAAAACTCATTGCTGCGAGCGACTGCCAGGCCTGTCACAGCATTGACAAAAAATCTATCGGACCCATGTACACCGCCATTGCTCAAAAATACAAAGGCGATGCCAGCGCCATCGAAAAACTCGCTAAAAAAGTGATCTCAGGTGGCAGCGGCGTATGGGGCGAAACGCCCATGGCGGGTCACCCACAACTTTCAGCAACTGATGCGGGCGATATGGTGAAATACATTTTGAGTCTTTCTAACGAAAAAGCCAACCCGAAATCGTTGCCAGTGGCAGGTTCTTACACCACCAAAATCCCTGCTGGCGACAAAGGTCAGGGTGTGTTCATTCTCCGGGCGTCTTACGAAGACCAAGGCAGCAAAGGGTTGCCATCGCTTGCCTCAGAACAAACCTATACCCTTCGGAATGCTAAAATAAGCCCGCATGGTTTTGACAAATATGAGTCGGCAGCCAAAATGTCTTTTGGCGGAAATGACTTTGTAATTCCAGGCAAATCGGGCGCTTACATAGGACTTACTCAGGCTGATTTAACAGGCATTCAGCGAGTAGAATTAGTCGTTGCTACCCCCAAAGCCCAGTTAAATGCACAAGGAGGGAATATTGAGCTTCGCTTAGATTCCCCTACGGGTAAACTCATCGGCGAATCTGGATTTATTGAAGCTACCGACAAAGGAGGTTTTGGAGGAAATGCCGCAAAAAT
Organism: Runella rosea; assembly: GCF_003325355.1. GTDB lineage: Bacteria > Bacteroidota > Bacteroidia > Cytophagales > Spirosomataceae > Runella > Runella rosea. Next base: position 616,084 of record NZ_CP030850.1, on the reverse strand, counting down.
CAACCTTACCCCCACCGAAGGCATTCATGACATTTATTTGGTATTCCAAAATCCAAAAGCGGAAGGCTCGCTCATGGTCGTGATGGGAATCGAATTCAAAACCGACACTCCTGCCGCAACCAATCTGCCCGTGGTCGATGCAACGCCCAAAAATGACATCAGCGCCTATGCTGGTAAATACAAAATGACAGGATTGCCTTTTGAATACATCGAAGTAAAGGTGAAAGATGGCAAGGTAATCATGGATGCTGGCGGACAAGGTGGCGAAATCAGCGCTACGGGCACCCCCGACAAGTTTGACGCCGACGGCAAAGCCACCGTTTATTTCATCCGTGACGAAAGCGCTCATGTTTCCAAAATAAAGCTTGAAGCCATGGGAATGGTGTTTGAAGGAAAAAAAGAATAGAACGCATTAATGTCGGCAAGGTTTAAAACCTTGCCGACATTCTCTACTTGATTTAGAACCCACAGTGGAACTGCTTGCCGACGTTAAACTGTAAACATTTACAAAAATGACATTTCAAGATAATCACCTTAATCGTCGCCAATTCCTGAATCAATTGGGAATGGTTACTGCCGCAGGTTTTGTGGCCAAATCTGCCTTTGCTACTGCCAAACCTTGGTTTACCATTTCATTGGCCGAGTTTTCATTGGCAGGTTCATTGTTCAGTGGCAAGCTCAAAAACATGGACTTCCCTGCCAAAGCCAAGAACGAATTTGGCATCAACGCCGTAGAATACGTGTCCATGTTTTGGAAAGACAAAGGACAAGACCAAGCTTATCTCAGCGAACTCAAACAACGTACGACCGATTTAGGCGTTCGCAATGTGCTTATCATGGTTGACAGCGAAGGAGACCTTGGTGCAAGTGATGCTGCCAAACGCCTGAAGGCCGTTGAAAACCACTATAAATGGGTAGATGCGGCAAAGTTTTTGGGCTGTCATTCTATCCGGGTTAATATGACAGGCGACGGAACACCCGAAGAATTGTTAAAAGCAGGAGTTGACGGCTATAGTAAACTCGTCGAATACGGCGAGAAAGTTGGTATCGACATCATTATCGAAAACCACATCAATGTTTCAACCAACCCTGATTGGTTAGTGAGTTTGCTGAAACAAATCAAAAGTCCTAATGCAGGTGTTTTGCCCGATTTTGGCAACTTTACCGAACGCGAACTTCCCAAAACCCTGACGATGGAAGGGTATCAAAATGCAAAGATTTTGCACGAATTTGATAAATACGAAGGAGTAAAAAAGCTCATGCCTTTTGCCAAAGGAGTCAGTGCCAAAACGCATACATTTGATGAAAAAGGGAATTGTACCGATGTAGATTTCGCGAAAATGATGCCGATTGTCAAAGCTGGTATCACTCCCAATTTCAAAGGATTTATCGGTATTGAATACGAAGGTGGTTTTATGAAAATGATGGGTTCCAAAGAAAACTATTTAGACGAAGATGCTGGCATAAAGGCCACGAAGGCACTGTTGGAGAAAGCCTTATTAAGTTAATTATTCAAGTTGCCAACATCGGTAAGCGTCTAGCATTTACCAATGCATTTTCTTATCAACGTCGTCGAGGAGTCTCCCTCGGCGACGTTCTTTTTTTATACGTATCTTTGCCAAGCCAATAACCGACCAATGCTGCAAGCTTTCTTACGTTTTATTACCGAAAACCAACTCTTTACGCCCACCGACCGATTATTGCTGACGGTGAGCGGGGGCATTGATTCGGTCGTTCTGACGCAACTTTGCCATGAGGCGGGGTTTTCTTTCTGCATTGCGCATTGTAATTTCCAATTAAGGGGCGAAGACTCCGAAGGCGACGAAGTATTTGTACGACAACTGGCTCAAAAATACGGCGTTGACTGCCACGTGCAACGGTTTGAGACCAAGGTATTTGCCAAAAAACGGGGCATTTCTACCCAAATGGCCGCCCGTGAATTGCGTTATCCTTGGTTTGAAGAGATCCGTCAGCAATTTCACTATGACTATATTCTCACCGCTCACCACCAAGATGACCTCCTTGAAACCGTCCTGCTTAATCTAACGCGGGGTACGGGCTTGGCGGGTTTGCACGGCATTCTGCCCAAAAAAGACCGTTTGGTTCGTCCGCTGCTTTTTGCCCCTCGAAATAACATACAGACTTTTCTTACGCAAAATCAATTGCCTTGGCGGGAAGACAGTTCCAACGCTTCCGTTGATTATTCCCGCAATCGGCTACGCCACCAAGTCGTTCCTATTTTAAGGGAACTCAATCCAAATGTAGCGGCCTCCGTCGCCACGTTGGCCGAGCGCGTCAAAGCAACCGAAAACCTGCTGGCAGCGAGCCGCAAAACCATTGAGGCCGAAATCATTAGGGTCGAAGGTAGCATAACGCGGATTGATATTGCGCCATTAGAACAGCAAGTTGCCCCGGTAGAGTTGTTGGCTCAGTGGCTCACGGGCTTGGGTTTTACGTACCAACAATCAAAACTCATTTGGCTCAACCGAAAAGGGCAAACGGGTAAACAGTATTTCTCACCAACGCACACATTGACCATGAACCGAGGTAAATGGCTTGTGGCTCCTTCCCAAATACCTAACTCCATATCCTATGAATTGCATGAAACTGGCGGTGAAATTAACTATGCTGGAGGGCATTTGGCATGGGCAATTGGGGAAACCACTGTTTCAGAAAATAAAAATGAAGTCGCTTACATGGATGCGGATGCGCTAACATTTCCGCTCAATCTTCGTCTTTGGCAGCCCGGCGATTGGTTTTGTCCGCTGGGAATGAAGGGAAAAAGGAAGAAAATAAGTGACTTTTTGGTCGATGCAAAGGTGCCCAGAAATCGAAAAGACCAAGTCTATGTACTCGAATCAGGCGGCGAAATCGCTTGGTTGGTAGGCTTTCGATTGGATGAGCGTTTTAAAATCAGCGACACAACTGTGAAAATAATAAAATTTTCACAATCCATATCCAATTGACAAACAGATAGTTATTTCAAACAACTCGCTTTAACCCAATAGTTTTTTCACAAAAAAAGCTTACTTTTATTTTTTGGCACAGTAATTGACACTTGACAGATAGAATCCTATTTTCCTGCTACTGTAACACTTTTGCAATTATGAAAACCGTAGGTAAAATCGCGTTGGGATTTGTTCTGGCCCTGATGACACTCAACGCATTCGCCCAAAACGCCAGACTCCGGTCGGCCAATCGGGCTTTTGACGAATACAGCTATGCCGATGCTGTGCGGGGCTACGAAGAATTCCTTCGCGTTGACAAAAAGTCTGACCCTGTCGAACGAAAGGAGGCGCTAGAAAAATTGGCTTACAGCTACCGACGTCTCCAAGACACCCGCAATGCGGAAAGAGTTTACGGACAATTGGTAGAGAGTTTTGCCGATTCAGACAGCCGAAATTACCTCTACTATGCCCAAGCGCTGGCAAGCAACGGCAAACACCGTGAGTCGCAAAAAATGTATGGCAAGTACGCCGACTTACAATCCTCCGATTTACGCGGCCGAAAGTTTGCGGTTACGTACATGGACATGAATCGTTTTTACAAAGATTCGGCCATGTATCGTGTTGAGTATTTGCCAGTCAACTCCAGACAAGCTGATTTTAGCCCGATGTATTTCAAAGGCGGGTTGGTCTTTGTTTCCTCACGGGCCGAATCAGGCATTATAAAACGGGTTTTTAACTGGAACCAAACCCCGTTCCTTGATTTATATTTCACCCCCGATACCTCGGCGCTCAAAGGCGTACGCGACACCTACGTCAACTCAGCGGGAACCTTGGGCGGTGCCTCGGCCTCCAATGGCAACACAGGCACACTCGCGGAGGCCACACCCACCCCCGACTTGCCAATGCCCGTCACCAAAGCCGAGAAATTTAGCCGCACGCTCAACACAAAATACCACGAAGGCCCCGCTACTTTCTTCAAAGATTACACAAAAGTGGTCTTTACCCGTAACAACTACAACGGTGGAAAAAGCAAGAAAAGTAACGACGGCATCAATAAATTGAAATTATACATTGCCGACCAAAAAGGCAAAGATTGGGGCGGCGTCAAAGAACTCCCCTTCAATAGTGACGATTATTCTACGGGCCACCCCGCCCTTTCACCCGATGATACCAAGCTTTATTTTGTCTCTGATATGCCTGGTGGATTTGGCGGTACGGACGTTTACGTTGTGGAATACAACAATGGACAATGGGGTACTCCCGTCAACTTAGGCAAGGAAATCAATACCGAAGGCAATGAAATGTTTCCGTTTATCGACGCAGGGGGCAACCTCTACTTTGCCTCCGACGGTCACGAAGGAATGGGCGGTCTGGATATTTTTTATGCCGAGCTTAAAGAAGGAATTGCCTACAAAGGCGTAAAAAACCTGGGCGCACCCATCAACTCCGAAAAAGATGATTTTGGTTTAATTAGCGACAAAGAATTAGGTACTGGCTACTTCAGTTCTAACCGCAGCAAAGGCGTATCTGACGACAATATTTACCGCTTTACGCGCACCTGCCGTCCGCTCGAAATCTTGGTACTTGATGCCAAAACCAACACTCCCATCGAAGGAGCAGACGTTAGAATCGTAAAAAATGGCTCTAACCAAGACATGCAACAAACGGGAATAGATGGTGCCACGAAGATTTGCTTGGAAGCACAAACCGATTACGACTTTAAGGCCATCAAAGAAGGATACGCCACCAACAATGTTCGTTTCTCAACGATGACCCAGTCGGCCAATCCACAGATGAGCGTGTCGATTTACCTCAACAAAAGCGAGAACACGATTTTGCGCGGAACGGTAAAACGTGAAGTAAATCAATCACCGCAGGAAGGTGTAAAAGTAACCTTAAAAGACCAAAAAACGGGTGCTGAACGCACCGTAGTAACGGGTCCCGATGGAGGGTACGAGTTTGAAGTTGACCCAAGCCGCAACTACGATCTGCGGGCCGAGGGCGACGAATTGGCGACCAACGAACAAACCATCAACAAGAATAAGAAAACAAAGAAGAAAATCGTTGAAAGTGACCTTAGCATGTACGGTACAGGCGACGTGTTTACCCTCGATAATATTTATTACGATTTGGATAAGTTTTTCATTCGTCCCGAAGCCGCCAAAGAACTGGATAAAGTAGTAGGCCTGATGAAGAAGTATCCAACGATGCAAATTGAGTTGAGATCATTTACCGATAGCCGCGCCAGCGACGTATACAATCTACGTCTCTCTGAGCGCCGCGCTCGCGCCGCCTTCGATTATCTGGTCCGCAAAGGAATCACCCCGTCACGATTGGTAGCCCGAGGTTATGGAGAGTCAGAATTAGTCAACGATTGTGTTGATGGGGCAAATTGTGAAGATGCCGAACACCGCCTCAACCGCCGAACAGAATTCAAGATTCTGTCGGTCAAAGGAGGAGTGGGTGAAGCCCTCACTGGAAAGTAAAAGTAATAGCAGTATAGTAAGGATAGGAAACAAACGGCGAGGCCATAAGGCTTCGCTGTTTTGTTTTTGGGGTAACAAACGGGCCTTTTTAAAACCTATTTTTAACTTTGAGGTTTAAGCAATGTCTTAATCTAACAACTTATGCAAATTTCATTAATCAGCGCCATGTCGGAAAATCGGGCCATTGGCTTGAAGGGGCGCTTGCCCTGGCCTCATTTACCCAACGACTGGGCCAATTTTTTTAAGGTTACGAAAGGTTGCCGAATGATAATGGGTCGAAAAAGCTACGATACCCCCGACCGTTTAGCATCAGAAGTGGGCAACTTTGTCATTACGCGTCAAGAAGATTATGCATTGGAAGAAGGTTTTACCCGGGCAGGAAGTCTGGAAGAAGCGCTCGAAGCCTGCAAAAATGACAAAGAAGTGTTTGTCATCGGCGGCGCTGAAATCTACCGTCAGGCATTGCCACTGGCCGACATCATCCATTTAACCGTTGTACACGGCACGTTTGAAGGAGACGCCTTTTTCCCAGCATTTTCCGAATCTGAATTTAAATTAAAAAGTCGGCAGGATTTCCCCACCGACGAGCAACATGCCTACGCATATTCTTTTTTAGTGTACGAAAAAACGAATAATCAATAAAATCCAGATGTGTTGATTTTCTTAGCCTTACAAAAACACGTCAGAGTTCAATCAAATGGTCGTGCCACCGTCTACGGTGTAGATTCCGCCCGTGCAATAACCCGAGGCGTCAGAAGCAAGATAAAGCACCAAAGAGGCTACTTCTTCGACCGTTCCCATGCGCGAAATAGGAATCCGTTTGGTAAAATGATTCAGCGTCTTTTCGTTTTCCCATAGGGCTTTACTGAATTTCGTTTTAATCAGTCCTGGACATACCGCGTTGACCCGTATGCCGTCGTCACCCCACTCTTTGGCAAAAACTTTGGTCAACATATTCAAGGCTGACTTACTGACACTGTATATCCCCAAACCTGGGTCAGGCGTCTCTCCCGCAATACTACTGATGTTGATGATACTGCCTCCACCCCGTAGTTTCATGACGGGATGCACCCATTTGCTGAGTTGAAATGGCGCTTTTACGTTAATGTCCATGATTTTGTCGAAGGCCGCATCTGGACAATCAACGGTGGGCCCGTAATAGGGATTGGAAGCGGCATTATTCACCAAAATATCAATTCCTCCGTAGATTTCAACGGCCTTGTCACACAGATGTTTGATGTGGGCTTCGTCGCCCATGTTTGCCTCAACGGCCGTGACGTCGGCACCCGTTTGGCGAATTTCTTCAGCGAGAAGTTCCAAATCAGCGAGTTTACGACTACTGATGATGACTTTTGCGCCAAATTGGGCAAAATAACGTGCAATTTGCTCTCCAATGCCTTTGCTGGCCCCCGTGATAACGGCAACTTTGCCCGTTAAATCAAAAAGATTTTTTGCTGATTCGCTATTCATGACTTTGGTTTAGGTAAGATGAAGGTATAAAATCCGACTTTCAGTTTTTAGCTTTTTTCTGGATAAAATTTCGGAGACCATCTGCCGCTTTTCGTTGAATTTTTTTCTCCAAAAATCGGCTCCAGCCCAATATTTTCCCCGTCAGTCCCAACGCCTGCGACGACCATTCATAAAAGCTAAAGCGGTCGTCATGGCGCGAGATTAGGTCATTTTTGAACAAAAATTCGGCGTGTATTACGTTATGAACCGTACGTCCCGTCCCCGAAAAAGTGTATGTAGCTTCCCAATCACAACTTCCGCTTCGATAATCGGCCTGAACATTCCCAAACGTAATCGTTAAATCAGCGCTTCTAGTCAGGAGCATTTCCCACATAAGTCCTGCTTCTGCACCCTTTAATTTAGGAAAAACAGGGTCAGAAAAACGAAGATCGGGATGATAACAGGCTTGCATGGTACGAAAATCTTTCTGCTGAAAAGCCGTATAAAAACGCTCGATTAGGGCTTGATTTGGGTGCATTTTATTAAAATAGGATTGTGCAAAAAAAGTGACTATTTGTATTTCTCGGTTTAAAGAAATCGCTGTCGTTGGGTTTGAGCCCCCTACGGCACATTACAACAGCGCTACGCTATCATCAGCCCTCCGTCCATCACCAGGGTATGCCCAGTCATAAAAGAAGCCGCCGAAGAAGCCGCGTAAATAATGGCGTCGGCAATTTCTTCGGGCTTTCCGAATCGTTTCATGGGAATGGCATTTTGAAGCGCATCAAGGTAATTGGTATCGTCGTGGGTCATCGCGTTTTCGAGCATGGGCGTCATCGTAAACGAGGGGCAAACGGCATTGATGCGAATCCCATGTTTGGCGTATTCGAGCGCGGCGGTGCGGGTCATGCCCACCACGGCGTGTTTACTCGCCGAATAACCCACATGACCTGCAAAGCCTCCCAAGCCCGCTACCGATGCAAGATTGACAATATTCCCACTTTTCTTGGCCAAAAAGTGCGGTAAAACCGCCTGCATACAATTAAACAGGCCAAAAACATTGATTTCCATTACTTTTTTAAAGTCTTCGACGGGGTACCGTTCGGTCCGGGCGCGCGGGCCCAAAATCCCCGCACTGTTGATAAGCACATGAATACCGCCAAAATGCTGAATACAATCCGCAACCATGCGCTCAACATCTTCGGAGTCCGTCACGTCAATGCGGGCAAAAGCCGCTTCCGCCCCCACTTTTTCTAGTTCTTCCATCAAAACATCGCCCGCTTTTTCAGACAGGTCGGCAATGAACAACTTTGCTCCTTCTTGTGCAAAACGAAAAGCCGCCGCCCGCCCGATTCCAGAGCAACCACCGGTAATAATTACTACTTGGTCTTTAAACATCATGAGGGTTGAAAATGAATGAATGCGAATATTCAAAACTAAAAAAATGCAATTGAATCCATTTTTACTACGATTTAATCTAATTTTTTGACTTTCTACACCATAAAAAATCGAAACCAGTAGATTAGAACTAATTTTACGGCACGCATTTTGGTTAATTTTCCGTTGTAAAACAAATATACCCGAAAGTTGATAGACTATTACCTCTAACCACCCCCTATGAAAATACCTGACCAAACACCGCAATCCTCTCCCCCTCCCGAAAATGAGTGCGAAGGCCTTCCGCCTTTTATAAAAACTTGGTCCCAAATGTACGGGATTGTGATTGGGACTTTAATCGTTCTTATTGTATTATTTTACGCAATGATGCACTATTTTGACTGATTTTCCCACCTAATATAATTCCAACATTTATAGTTCCTAACTCTTAACCGCACGGGCCTTCGGGCCATGTCCTAACACCACTTTCTCAATGAGTTCTATTGACTGGATTGTACTGATTGGTACGCTTGGCTTTATAGTTTTGTACGGAGTTTATCGCAGCCGAGGCAAACAAAACATGGAAGATTACCTCATTGCCAATCAGTCGCTTCCGTGGTATCACGTATGTTTTTCGGTGATGGCAACCCAAGCCAGCGCCATTACCTTTTTGTCGGCGCCAGGGCAAGGGTTTTCGGATGGAATGCGCTTCGTTCAATTTTACTTCGGCCTACCGCTTGCTATGGTCGTTTTGAGTATTACTTTCATTCCTATTTTTCACCGCCTCAAGGTATTTACCGCCTACGAGTTTTTAGAAAAACGGTTTGATATGCGCGTCCGGATGTTTACCGTAACGCTATTTTTGCTTTCCCGAGGCCTTTCTACTGGACTATCCATTTATGCCCCTTCCATCATTTTAGCTACTATTTTGGGTTGGGACATCATGTGGACCAATATTTTTATGGGAACCGTGGTGTTAATCTACACCGTGTCGGGCGGTACGAAGGCCATATCCCATACGCACGTCCAACAGATGATGATTGTGACCGTTGCGATGTGCGTGGCAGGCTACATGGTGGTGCATTTACTGCCCGCCGATGTAGGTTTTGTAGATGCCCTCAAAATAGCCGGTAAAGCGGGCCGACTCAACACCATTGATTTTCATTTTGACCCCAATAGCCGTTACAATATTTGGTCAGGGATTATCGGCGGTTTTTTCTTGCAGCTTTCCTATTTCGGAACCGACCAATCGCAGGTAGGGCGTTATCTGACGGGAGAATCCATCGGCCAAAGCCGCTTGGGTCTGATGATGAATGGTTTGCTCAAAATCCCGATGCAGTTCCTGATTTTATTGGTGGGCGTCTTGGTTTTTGTGTATTACCAATACAATCCCGCCCCTTTGTTTTTCAACAAAGTAGAAACCGACAAACTCAAAACGAGCATATATGCAACTGACTATCAGCAACTTGAACAAAAACACCAGAAGCTAACTTTTGAGCGTCAACAAACCGTCAACGCCTTGGCAAAAGCCATGGATAGTGACGATGAAGCTGAAGTAACCCGTCAAAAAACAATGCTACAAACCAATGAAGGCATTGCCAAAGAGATACGTAATGAAACCGTGGCCCTCATCAAAAAGAACAATCCTACCGCCGACACCAGTGATGTAAATTACGTTTTTTTGCGGTTTGTTCTGGACCGCCTACCCATCGGGCTCATTGGTCTACTCATTGCGGTCATTTTCAGCGCCTCCATGGGTTCTATTGCAGCGGCTTACAGTTCATTGGCATCCACGAGTATTGTAGACATTTACAAACGCCTGTACCGTAAAGATGCCTCCGAAAACCATTACCTTACCGCCTCTCGCGTGGCTACCATTGGTTGGGGGGTATTTTGTGTAGCAGTGGCGCAATACGCCAGCAAATTGGGGAGCATGATTGAAGCCGTAAACATCTTAGGTTCATTGTTTTACGGGGTTATTTTGGGAATATTTTTGGTGGCTTTTTACTTTAAAAACCTCGGTGGGAAAGCCACATTTTGGGGGGCAGTACTGGCCGAAATTGGCGTAGTGGTATGTTGGCTATCTGACGTTATGGCATTTTTGTGGCTCAACGTCGTAGGCTGTCTTCTGGTCATTTTGTTTGCATGGCTCTGGCAGTTTATGGTCGAAAAAGCCCCCGATAAAGCCTAAAACTTTCACCCCATTGCCTTTGGTTGCGCTCAACCGATACTGTATACCAACAAAAAAGCTGCACAGTCGTTGTGCAGCTTTTTTGTTGGTCTCAATAGCATTACTTCTCAAAGGAAAAGCACGACTAACATTGATTACTTATATTCAGTGTCGACGTCGGCAAAAATACGGCCACAGTGTTCACAAACGATGATTTTCTTTTTCTCACGAATATCGGCCTGACGTTGGGGAGGAACAACGTTGAAACAGCCTCCGCAAGCCCCGCGACGAACCGTTACTACGCCAAGGCCGTTGCCTGAGTTGTTACGAATCTTCGTGTAGGATTTATACAAGCGGTCTTCCACTTTGGTGGCCTGAAGATCGCGTTTTTCTAAAAGCTTTTTCTCGTCTTCGTGGCTTTCAGAAGTGATAACATCCAACTCCTGTTTTTTAGCTTTCAAATCCTCGCGACGTTCTTTGAGCAAACCGTCAGTAGCAGCGATTTCTTCTTTTTTGGCCTTCACTTTGTAATCAGCCTCCCGAGATTTTTTTTCGGCAAGCTCAATTTCAAGCGATTGAAGCTCCATTTCTTTGGTGATGGCGTCGTATTCACGGTTGTTACGAACGTTCATCTGTTGCTCCTTATAGCGGGCAATCAGTTTTTCCGCGTCTTTCTTTGCGGCTTTGTAACGACTGATTTCATCTTCAAGAGCGCTGATTTCGCTGTTGAACTTCCCGATGCGGGTTTCAAATCCTGCAATGTCATCTTCTAAATCTCTTACTTCTTCGGGCAAGTCGCCACGGATTTTTTTGATGTCATCTAATTGAGAGTCAATTTCTTGCAATTTAAGGAGCAAGTCCAGTTTCTGCGCGACTGTCAGTTCCATTCAGTATTTACGATTTACAATTTTCGATTTTCAACCTTTTACTCAAGAGCGGTAAAAGACTGGATTTGTATTAGTATCCGACAAAATTGTCGCAAAATTAACGAATTTTTTCGACAAATATCGTTGTAATAATTCTTTTGTGTAAACTTCACTTTCATAATGTCCGACATCACAAATAAGAATACGTCCATCGGCATCAAAAAACTCGTGGTACTTGTAATCGGCCGTCACAAAAACGTCGGCGTTGGCTCCGATGGCATCGTTGAGGAGAAAGCCGCCTGCCCCCCCGCAAACCGCTACTTTTTTGATAGAATCACTCACCAAAGCGGTATGGCGAATCATCTGCAAGCCCATTGTGTCTTTCAAATGCGTTAAAAATTCATCTCCCGTCATCGCATTCGGCAATTCGCCGACGGCCCCCGCCCCCACTTCTTGGTTTAGATTTTGTAACGCGGAAAGATAGTACGCTACTTCTTCATATGGATGAGCCTGTTTTAGCGCATTCAGTACTTTTCCCTGCAAATGGGCTGGAAAGATTACTTCAATGCGATTTTCGGTTACTTCTTCGTCTTTCTGAGCGCTCCCGATAAAGGGCTTTGCCATTTCATTGGGTCGGAATGTTCCCGTACCATTTACCCGAAAGCTACAATGGTCATAATTTCCAATGGCCCCCACACCCGCTTCATACAGTGCGTCCAAGACTGCTTGGGTAAACTCCGCAGGGACAAAACTAACTAATTTTAGTAGGGTATCCGATTTGGGTGCTAAAATCCTGACATTTTGAAGTTGAAGTCGCTCAGCAATCATTGAGTTTACCCCTCCCATTACATGATCCAGATTGGTATGAATGGCGTAAATCGCAATGTCATTTTTAATAGCTTTGATGATAGTTCGCTCAACGTAATTGCGCCCGTTTAATTTTTTGAGTCCTTTGAACACGATCGGATGGTGCGCCACAATCAGATTACAACCTTTCGCGATGGCCTCATCCACTACGGCTTCCGTAGAGTCCAGTGTAAGCAGTACTCCTGTCACATCAGTTTGGGGATTTCCGACAATCAAACCCGCATTATCATACGACTCTTGGTAAGCAAGGGGGGCCAGTTGTTCTAAATAATGGGCAATTTCTTTGACAACCGTCATTTATTTAATTTTGTAACTCTTTAGAAATGAGAATTTTCGATCATAAAAGCACATTTTTTATAAAAAAAGCGTGTTTTTATTTGGTAAATGTATTGCATTGAACGCTAAAAATACTACTTTTGCACCACTTTTAGCAGAAACCAAAACGCAAAAAGTAAAAATGGTTCGGTAGTTCAGTTGGTTAGAATACCTGCCTGTCACGCAGGGGGTCGCGGGTTCGAGTCCCGTCCGGACCGCCAACAGTGTTTTAGTAACGTTCTTTCAAAGTAAAAATGGTTCGGTAGTTCAGCTGGTTAGAATACCTGCCTGTCACGCAGGGGGTCGCGGGTTCGAGTCCCGTCCGGACCGCTTAGAAGCTCAGAGAAATCTGAGCTTTTTTTGTTTTATGCCCTTTCTGGCGCTCCTAGGGCACTTTTTTTGAAAATTATCTACTAACAGTTTTGATACTTTTTTGATACCTACCACACTGTTTTATTTAAACTTCTTCTATCATACCATTTAAAAAAGGCTGAAAATTGAGCAATGGTCGAATTTCTGTTGCCATCCCTTTTGGCATTTTTCTTACTATGTTTTACCATATCATAGCAGATTTTTTGCTACTTTTTTGATACCTGTTTTTCCTGTTTTCCAATACTTATGTTTGTGCGAACTTAAAAACACAAGCACAATGAAAGTAAAGTATGAGTTAGTTTTCGATCGTAAGAAAGAAATTCAGAAAAAAGGCAAAGGATTGGTGCAGATTCAAGCTTACTTAGACGGAGCCAGGCGCTATTTTTCAACCCGACTACACTTGACACAAAAAGAGTGGGATGATAAAAAGAACACCGCAAAAGACCCATATACTGCCAGGATGCTGCGGGAAAAAATCGGAGAATTTGAAAATTTCGAAATTCATTACCGAGCTACACATAAGAAGTTTAGCTTAGACGATTTTAAGCATTTCCTCAAATCCTTAAAGCCAGCAAAAAAGGTTGACGCCTTGAGTTTTACTGAATTCTATCGCCAGCAGCTCGCAAAACAACCCCAATTGGCTAAAGCTACAATCGTTACTCACACTGTTACCTTCAATAACCTGTGTGCATTTAAAAAACAAGTAGAGTTTGAAGACTTGACTTATTCGTTTTTACAGGACTTTGATATTTTTCTGCGTAAGAAAGGAAAACACATCAATACCATAGAGAAGTATCATCGTCACCTTCGTAAATACATTAATCTGGCCATCCTTCATGATTTACTGGCAGAAGACAAAAACCCTTATCGGAAATTCAAACTGGTCACCGAGCCAACAGATGCGCTTTTTCTTCTGCCTGAACAGAGAAAACGAATAGAAATGCTTGAGTTTACACCTGAACAAAAAGAGCTGGAAATGGCAAGGGATATGTTTCTTTTCAGTTGTTACACGGGCTTGAGACATTGTGACAGTTATGCTCTTACCCGGGAAAAAGTTGTTTTTACTGAAGAGGGTGAAGGCTTAAAATACCAATCAATAAAAACAGGTAAATGGGATTATAAGCCGCTTTTCCTGTTATTTGACGGGGCTCCAGCTAGGATTCTCAATAAATACCTACCTCAAAGAAATAAAGTAAGGATTTTCAAAGGAATGTCCAGCCAAAAAGTAAATAAGCTATTAAAAATTATTGCAGTTATGGCGGATGTTGACCCAAGATTGTATTTTAAAGCATCAAGAGATACCTTTGGCACAAATCTTTACATGCTGTCGGGAGATGCTAAACTGGTTCAGTTACAACTTCAGCACAGCAAACGGGAGCAAACAGATAAGTATGTTCATGCAATAGAACAAGTTCAAAATGAAGCCCTCAAAAAAATCTTTAAACAAAACAGCCCACCTGCCAATGACGGAGGAGCTGAGTCAGGACAAGATTAATCTGGTAAATTTTACGGATAAAAAAATTACCGTTAAACATTACCTGAATTTGTATATACGGCCCGTTGTCGACAATGATGAAACAGAGAAAGACCCAAATTTGTGGCGACATGCGCTATACGTTCGTATCACCTTTAACCGGCTGACCGCTAAAATTAAAAGTGCCACTAACTTATGGTGTACTGTCAATGAGTTGAATACGCTCAGCGAAGACCTCCAAAAATTGCTTGATCGAGAGACAATGTTTCTGATGGATCATATAAGCCGTGCCTATACAAGCTTTATGAAGGAAAACAGGCCCTGGACAACTATGGAAGAATTTGATATTAATAAATTGTTGGAAGGGTTTAAATACGAAGATTATGAATTGGATAATATGGTAAACAAACTGTTAAACCAAAGTATGATAACATACTTGGCTAAGGAATTCCCTGATCAAGATACCTCCCTGCTTAACGAAGCCATTCAGGGTATTCACAAAATAAGCCCATTGGAGTTGCTTACCTATTATTCCAAAACCATTCCTTCATTAAGTAAATTTAAAGAAAAATATGCTGACGAAATTTGGACGTGGAAAGCACATTATATCAACTTCAAGAATACTAATACTGAATACAATCGTTTGGGAGCTTCAATTCTTGATTTAACACTTGGAGATTTCAAAAAAGCCTTCATTGAGTCAAATCCAACACACAAATCACTGTATATCAAAATTATAGATGATATTCAGGCGTTAATGAGTGAGCATCCCTACCCTTTTAATTTTAATTTCAATTAATCGTTTTCATAAAATTTCGGAGGGAACCCTTTTTTTTTAATGTTACGTTTGAATGATGTCAACTATTTTTCATAGTATTGCATAGTAAATAATAACAGATTTTTTCAACACTCATTTACCATGAAAGAAAACCAAAAACACGACCCAGGTCCCAAGGCAGTAGACTACTCCACTTTGATGTCGGAAATGACTCAACACTTTGACCGTATTACCCGTTTACTCGAAAATCGACAGGAAACACCTGTCGCACCTGAAAAATTACGCCCTGCCGAAGTTTGTAAAAGGATGGGCTGGTCGAGGTCCAAATTTGAGCAGTTCAAAAGATCCGGCATGTTCAGAACCGTTAAAATCGGCGGGATGGTATTCGTATATGCTTCTGATTTAAACAAGCTATTTCCTGAAGACTTCTTTTAATCCTTCTCAAATCAGGGAACACCACTCCCCAATCAATTAATCATCTTTTCTTCTAACCAGTGCCCAACTGTAGAAAGCCTACGGTGGCTACACTATTGCCTAAATTTTACCCCATAAAGCGATGTCAACAATGCCCTATCAATTTGAAAAACACCCTAAAAAGAAAGGTAGATGCCCTTCCTGCGGTGACCCTAAAAGTTTTAGATATTACGAAAAAGACGGAGTTAGACTCAGTGAAGAATTCGGAAAATGTGAAAGAACCAATAGCTGTGGGCACCATTCCAAGCCTAATTCACCGTCGATTTCAACTACCATATTATCAGTAAATGTTAGCACAGGCTCCGAAAACGCAACCCTACTACCCGATGTTTACAAACAGGAGCAATTCAAGACCTGGAATGAGAACCAAGAAAGTGCATTCCATGTCTACTGCCAATCACTGGGAATTACCAAAAAACACCTATCAAAACACAGTGTAGGCACCGATCAAAAAGGAAGGACTGTTTTTATTCTTAAAAATGAGAAAAAGGAAATTGTAAATGCCAAATGGATACTCTACAAATCCGATGGACACCGTGACAAATCCTTTAACAGTCATTCGTTAAAACAGCCTCCCGATGGCAAAAAGTATGGAATGTGCCTTTATGGAGAAGATTTATTGGACCCTGATAAGCAAAGGACGGTCATAGTGGTGGAATCCGAGAAAACGAAGGTGATTGCATCGTTTTCCTACCCTCAATTTGATTGGGTGGCCTGCGGTTCCGCCAACGGTTTGACAGATGCCAAAATTACTCCATTGAAAGGCCGAAAAGTAATATGGCTATGCGATGCTGATAAGGCTGGCAGACAGGATGCGTCAAGTATAAAAAACTTAGAGAAACACGGAATTGATTTTGAAGTCATTGACCTATTTCCCGAACGCAATGACGGTTATGACATTGCCGACGCGATTGGTGACAAACAGCTGCCCGACATTCATTATGGGGTACGAATGGTAAATTTAGGGGTACATTTGGATTCACCAAAGCAAAAAAAGGATTCCTATGCACTAAATCGGTCCCAATACAGTACGGTTGATTATCGAAAAGATGGAAGTATTTGGGTGTTAGGAAAGAAAAATTGGGAGAATGTTGCCAATTTTCACTTGTTCATTAAATACTGCACTGAGGATGAGAATCAACTCATAACGTGGGTACTGGAGCTGCGCCCCAAAAATGGGGATACCGTTTTTTTGGAAGTGGAGCACGATGATTTTTGTTCATCAAAACGGATGAAAAACCTGATTACGGCCAAACAGCTCAGCTTTAAAGCCAATGACGATCATTTATCAGAAATTCATGCCCATCTCTTCGCCTTAAAAGACTTTTCTAAAGCGGTTAAAATTAATCGGTTTGGCCTTCATCCTGAATCAGAATTGTTTTTGTTTGCAAACCATGCCGTAACGCCACTTGGACAGATCATCAGTCCTGACGAGTTTGGTATTGTTTCATATCAGGATTGGTGTATTTCGATCCCACGCACCAATACCAACAAAAGGCACCGTTTTACGCTGTCGGCCCATCCGATTAAGTTCAATGATTGGTTTAATCTATTCCAGGGCGCACACTTAAAGGAGAATGCGTTTCTACCGGCATGTTTTTACATCATGTCGCTTTTTAGGGACATTGCAGTGTATCAAAACGGTTTCTCCCCTATACTTTATGCGAAGGGTCCCGCCGGTACAGGTAAGAGCAGCATCATCCGAAGCCTGACGTATCTTTTTGGTTTTAAGCAGGACGACATCAATCTTAAATCTAAAAATACCGATGCCGCACTGATAAAACTCATGAGCCAATCGTCCAACACCTGCCTATGGATGGACGAATTTGTGAATAACTTGCCTCAGGAAGGATTATTACAGGCAGCTTATGACAATACAGGCTATCATAAAACGGCAGAAAGTAGTCGTAATAAAACAGAAACAGAGAGTATTGATATTCATTCAGCCTTAATGCTGACCAGCAACTACCTCCCTCAAAATCCTATCTTTTTTTCACGCTGCCTTTTTATCCCCATTGAATCACAGCAAAAAACAAAGGAGCAAATTATCGCTTTCACGCGGTTATCAGAGCTTCAGGAAAATGGACTGGGAATGATTACGGTTGAATTACTGAAACACCGGGCATTGATTAAAGAATCTTATTCCGCTGCCTATACAACCCTGTATAATCGACTGAAGGCATGTTTTATCAATGAACGACTGCCTGAACGCCTGTTTGCCAATATGGCGTTGACGATGGCCTGTGCTTTTGTTTTGGCCTGCGAAGGCCATATAGCGCTTTGTGAGTACACTGACCGGGAAGACATATTGGACGAGTTTACCGAAATAGGAAGAAAATACATAAGCCGCCAACACAGCATTCAGAATGACACTTCACTGCTATCTGAATTTTTTGGTACGCTACAAGTGATGTTTGACCAACATCTAATTCACGAAGGAATTCATTTTAGGTTTGACGGCCCGCTTCTTTATCTGCGCACACCTTTGATTTATACAATTTTCATGGAGAAATATCGTCGAATTTATTACAAAGAAGCACCGGATAGAGACAGTATTTTTCAGGAAATTCTGCAAATGGAGGCTCCAAGAACCGAAAAAGAGGTCATAAAGACAATTCGTTTTCGTCAACCCGAAAAAAACGAAAACAAGGCCCCAACTCAGGCAATAACAAACTCTCTTTCAATAACTTACGAATATGTAAAATCAAAATACGATTTAGACCTTATCAACAGACAACCAAAAAATTTTTAATTTAAAAAAAATGACCATTTTTCTTACAACATTACAACAACAGTATATAAGTAATTGATTATTAATATTTTATATTAAATATTGTTGTTGTAAAGTTGTTGTAAATCTGTTGTAGTGTTGTAAATTTTTTTTTGGATGCTGTTGTAACTGTTGTAGGCATTTACAACAGATTTACAACAAAAATAATTTTACAACTAATTGATTATCAAATTTTTAAGCTCGGTGTTGTTGTGTTGTAATACAACAGCCAATTATGCCCTATCGCAACTTTTTTTTATCGTCATTTTCTTTTTACCTCATCTGAAATATGTACAATTTTCAACCCTGAAACATTGTCATTTTTTAAAGAACTGAAGTATCGGCTTTGGGTGATTATAAAAACACCCTAAAAAGGCAAAAACGGCAGATAAACCACGTATCTAAGCCATAATTAGCCTTATTTAATTAATTTTGCATATATTTTCTTTAAATCTTTAACAGCATGAAAACCAAAGACCAAACCATCAATTTTCGCTTAGATGAGCCCACCAGACAACTCCTTAAAGATTTCGCTCAGGAGTTACACCTTAAAGAAAGCGAGTTCATTCGCAAAGCCATTGTCAGCTTTAAAGAGTTGACCGGCCAAGTACAGGCCGCTGCCCAGGACAGAGAAATAATTCAGGAGCAGGAAGCACAACTAAAGCAGCTCCGTTACCTGCTGGAAGCGTATGAAAAAAATGAAACCTTTACTACACTCTTCAAAAATATCAAGGGTCATACCATTGAGGGTAAAAAAATCTCTTCCAAGTCCGATCTGATTGAGTTGCTGGCCAAGAATGCTGCGGTGGAAATAGTGGAAGCAACTTCGGAAACAGAAGAATCAACGCTTTCACTCTCTCCCGTTGTATTACAGGCGCATGTAACGCCCGAAACCGTTGAAGAGCCCATCACCCGCCAACACATCATAAATTTCTTAAAACGAAATTGGCTTTGGTTAGTGGGAATGGGTTTGGCAGTTGCTGCCTTTGTCTTCTGGAGATGGACCGCAACAATGAAGTTTCGGCCAAAAATCATCCAATATTCTCCTTCAAAATCAGAAGAACCCCTGCTGGCAGCCTGATTGTATACACAAATGTGTGTACATGTCCTGACGTGTAGAGATATATGTTATTTTCTTAAAAACCCACGTTACAGGCCTGTAACGTGGTTTTTTGGTTTTCAGAACAGTATGTTTCCGGGTTAAAAAAGCGATGTATATACAAATGTATGGACAATTGTATGTACAAAGGTGTGTATTGAAAGTGGTTGTAACTGTATACAGTAGAATACTGTACTTTTTGCCGATGGATGCAAAGAAATTAAAGAGAATGCATCCCCTTTGTTTACGAAAAGGCTGCGTTTACGGTTTCATAAACAAAAAATATATGTAAACGTGACAGAAATACAGATTGTAGATCAGGCATTGAAAAATCTCCAAACCACTATGCCATTAAAAGGAACATAGCGGAGCGGGCCATTGGACAGTACATTTCAACCGGTAGCTGATGAGAAGGCATAGAATGCAAAAATTAATGGAATGGCAACGGAACTAGGCGAAAAGTAGCGTTTTATAATTGAATTCAACACTTATTATGAGCGGCTATAAAACTTGGTCTAACTTTGTCCAGTTTTTTACATAAAAAACTGGACAAACCTTTATCTTTGTTAATAAAAAAAATAAATGAAAGTATCTGAATATATATCGTTTGTGATAGACCGACTGCCTAAAGGGTATGTATTCACCTATATGGATTTAGGTGTAGAAGTCAATAAAAAAGAAGCCGTTATCAAATCCCTAAATCGGATGGTGGTAAAGGGCAAAATTGCCAAGTTATCCAAAGGCAAATACTTCAAGCCGGAGACTACGCCCTTGGGGCCGGTGCAACCTTCCCAAAGACAGGTAGTGAAAGATCTGTTGGAAGAAGACGGTAAGGTCATCGGGTACCTGACAGGCTACAGCATCTACAATCAGCTGGGTTTGACCACCCAAGTGAGTAACACCATCCAAATTGGCCAAAATCACCCTCGTGCCGCTTTTCAGCGTGAGCGTTATACCATAACCTTTATCACGCAAAAGAATATCATTACTAAGGACAACATCCCGCTGTTACAAATTCTGGATGCGATTCGATACATCAAAAAAATACCTGATGCCCGCATAGAGCAGTCTTGTCGACGGTTTTTGTCCATTCTTAAATCCCTCTCCGAAAGAGACACCACGACCATCATTCGATTGGCCCTCAAATATCCTCCGGCTACCCGGGCACTTTTGGGTGCTATGACGGATGAATTACAATGGACAAACCTCGCCGAGCCTTTGTATAAATCGCTGAATCCCTTGACCAAATACCCATTGACCGGAGCGAAAAAAGCACTATCGACCACCGAAAAATGGAATATCGAATGAACCTTCACGAAAACAAAAGACTGTTTAGGAATTTGGCCCAGCAAATGGCCGATGTGCTGCGCATTCCTGCCATTTATGTTGAAAAAGACTATTGGGTAACCTATGCGCTGCGAGCGGTTTTCAGTCATGTCATTGGCCAAGATACCGTCTTTAAAGGCGGTACGGCCCTGTCAAAATGCTATCAAATGATAGAACGTTTTTCGGAAGACATTGACTTGGTGGTGATGCGGCACGAAGGGGAAAGCGATAACAAGCTCAAAACCAAGTTGAAAACCATTGGAAAAGTGGTGAGCGAAGGGCTCCCCGAAATAGAAGTTCCGAACATCACACAAAAAATGGGGATGAACCGAAAAACAGCGCACACCTACGCAAAAGAATTTGAGGGTGGATATGGACAAGTCAGAGATTCCATTATCATCGAGGCTACTTGGCTGGGCTACTACGAGCCGTTTACTACCCGCCCTATGAACTCCATGATTGGGGAAATGCTGTTGGCCAACAATCAGGCTGCTTTAGCCGAGCAGTATGGACTTTTGCCTTTTGAGGTACGGGTATTGGAACCTACCCGCACGCTTTGCGAAAAAATCATGAGCCTGGTTCGATTTTCGTACGGAGAGAACCCCATTGAAGATTTGAAACAAAAAATCAGGCATACTTACGATTTGCACCAATTACTACAACAGGCAGAGTTTAGCCGTTTTTTTCAGTCACCGGCCTTTTATGAAATGTTGCTGAAAGTAGCCACGGATGATGTAAAAAGTTTCCGCAACAATAACCGATGGCTGGCGCACCATCCCCGGGAGAGCTTGATATTCAGTGAACCAGACAAAGTATGGGTTAAACTAAGCGAAGTATATCAGGGTGAGTTCAAAAACTTAGTATATGGCAAGTTGCCGGCCGCCGAAGCCGTGCTCAACACGCTGAAAATGATCAGCGAACGACTCACAACCATAAAATGGACGATTGAAATAGACTCTAACGTATGAAATTCACCGAAGAAAAACCAGAACAGGCATTTTACAGATGATACCTAAACGTCGCTTTTTGGCTGATTGTCTATACAAATGTATATACATGCCCCAGCGTGTAGGGGTATATGTTATATTCCTTAAAAACCCACGTTACAGGCTTATAATGTAGTTTTTGGTTTTGGTATAACCCCTACAAGCCACTTTAATCCTCTCCAAACACAAATGTATACACACCATGTACATACAAATGTGATACGAAACCTTTAGACCATAGTGGGTAATGCCGCAGAAGTAAAATTGATACAGGTATAGGCTACCTCAAGCAGGTAAAAAGCAGCTTTTAGGACAAAAAAAAATGAATGAGCGATACTAACAGCACCGGTCTATCCATCTTAATGATCATTTTTTTTCTTCGTGTAATTAAAAAGTTATCAAACGGTCTTGGCCCTAAAAATCAACCAGTTGGCAAACAGCATAAATTGAGTTAACTACTCCACTCTTTAGCTTGCCATACTATGTTAAAGCTTAAATGATATTTTTTATCATCAATCTCATATTTTAACATAAAACATTTAGAATCAACCGTATACAATTGACTAACATTGGCTTTTTCAGATTGTCCTGAATAAAGGCTTACACTAAACATCCCGTTTTACTACTATTTATCGCTGTGACTATGCTGAAAATAAAGTTAATTTGAAATATATGTGAGAATAGTATCAAGCCTTGAGAATAACCGTAATTCTATATATTTACAAAAAATCCATTACACGTTGAAAAATCACCATAGGTATATCGTTCGCAATGTCAGGTCAGGCACAGTGATAGGCGTGACTAATTGTAAAATATTACATGGTCTGTATGGCGAACTACGCAAACAGGAAGGGCTCACCGAATCAGTAAGTTACGCAACTTTTTACCGACGTATGAAATCAGGGGTATTCCGAGACTTAGGTTATACGTACGAGATGGTGGAGATATTCTCGGGTACCGATAAAGGAGATATGATAAAGGTACTTGTTAAATAAGACTGACGCCTGATTAATTCATCAACACCCGACTTCAAATTTTTCAAAAAAACCTAAGAATTTAACCTCTTAGCTATTCATTCCGAATCCATGCCTATACAACCCGGACAAATTGTTAAAAATCTGATTCCTTCCGAAGCAGTTACGGTTAATCAAATACAGCCACTGGGTTCGATGGTTTCCCTGAAATTTACGGGTGTCAACTCCAAGCGTGCCAATACCAAAGTTATTTCAAAAGGGGAATTTGAAGCATTAGAGGTTTTAGCGGAAGAAGGAACCTTCAATTTTAAGGGCGATCCCACAAAGTTTGCCCTGTTCGCGGAAGCAGAACGAATTAATTCCGCTTATCAATTTGACCCTTTATTTGCCGTTAATTGCAGTATTGTGGACCCTTTGCCGCATCAGGTGGAAGCTGTTTACAAGTTTCTCCTGCCTATGCCCAAAATTCGTTTTCTGTTGGCCGATGATACCGGTGCAGGGAAAACGATTATGACAGGACTTCTTATCAAAGAATTGATGATGAGAGGGTTGGCAGAAAGGATTTTAATTATTACCCCCGGTGGTCTTACCAAACAATGGCAGGAAGATGAAATGGGCGTAAAATTCAATATTCCTTTTACGCTGGTAAACAGAAGTCTTTTTTCTTCTGACCCTACCATTTTCCATACCGCGCAGAGGGTAGTCAGTTCCATTGATTTTATGTGCCGCGAAGATGTCCTCAATGTTGCCGGCAACTCTCATTGGGATTTGGTGGTATTTGATGAGTGCCATAAACTCTCTGCCTACGACTATGGCAGTAAAATATACCTCTCGCAGCGCTATAAGGCAGCGCAGGTTTTATCACAGCAATGTGAGCACATTTTGCTGCTCACCGCTACACCTCACCGGGGCAGAAAGGATACTTTCAAAAAGCTTTTGCAACTTTTGGATGAAGATATTTTTGCCACAGATGAAATAGCTTCTACCCGAATCAAAGAGCTGGAACACAATGGGATAAACAAGTTCTTCATTCGTCGTTTAAAAGAAGATATGAAGGATTGGCAGGGTAATCCTCTGTTCAAGAGTCGTTATACAAAAACGGTTGCCTACCAACTTACTGCTGAAGAAAAAGAGCTCTACGAAGCCGTAACCCGATACCTGAGCAAGAAAAAAGAAGAAGCCACCGAGACCAAAAACATCCACGTTTCTTTGGCTTTAACAGTCATGCAGCGCCGATTGGTAAGTTCTATCTACGCCATTAAAAATACGCTGGAAAGAAGATGGAAAGCCTTACAGGGCATTGTAGATGAGGTCAATAAAAACCCCAACCTTTGGAATCAACGCCACAAGCTGGAGGGCTTTGATGTGGGCAACATTGAAGAATTTGAAGAACTGGAGGATGATGAAAGAGACGCGCTGGAAAATATCCTCTCCGACCCTCGTAAATTTAAGCTCTTTACTACTGCTAAGAGCCTGGGAGAGATACAACTGGAAGCCATCGAAGTTAAAAAGTTGTTTGAGATGGCTCAGACGCTTTATAATCGAAAGCAGGAAGAGAAGAAATTTCAGGAATTACAGGAGCTGCTTAAATCCAACGGTGTACTGGATAAAGGAGAAAAGCTGGTCATCTTCACCGAACACAAAGATACGTTGCTGTATTTGGAAGAACGTCTTACCAAAAGCGGTGGCTATAAAGTCGTTACCATTCACGGAGGTAAAATGGTGGACGAACGCCGGGAAGCTCAGTGGAGCTTTGCTAAGCCTGATACCCAAATTCTGATCGCGACCGATGCCGCCGGTGAAGGGATCAACCTGCAATTCTGCCGTTTGCTGATCAATTGGGACATTCCATGGAACCCCAACCGATTGGAGCAGCGCATGGGTAGAATTCATCGCTATGGCCAAAAACAGGATGTACTGGTTTTTAACATGGTGGCAAGCAATACCAAAGAAGGAAAAGTACTGGAACGCCTGTTAACCAAATTGGACATTATTCGGGAAGGTATCGGTGACGACCGCGTGTATGACGTCATTCAGGATGTACTGGAAGGCGTTGGCTTGGATGATATTATCAACTCCGTTTTCAACGGCAAAGAAACCGACTTGGATAGGTTTTTGGCTCAGGAAGATGAAGTGTTGAAAATCAGGTTTACTGAAAAAATAAAGGAACAAAAAGCCAAGTTGGCCCACAGCACCATTGACTTTAAAGATGCCCGAATTTTGAAAGAAAATTCAGACGAAAAGCGTCTCCAGCCCATTTACATTCGTCTGTTTTTTGAAAAAGCCTTCAAAAGCCTGGGCGGAGTTTTTACGGAATTGAGACCGTCCATTTACCGGATTGACAAAATGCCGGATGCCGTCGTTACTGAACTGCGGGACAGGCATAAAATTCACTTTGATGCGCTTAAATCCATTCAATTTTGCTTCGATAAACAGGTATTTCTTGATTATCAGAATCTTGGAGACTTGGGAAAGGTCCATTATATAAACCCCGGCAACCCTGTTTTTGACAGTTTGGTCAAAGCAGTTCGTAATCTGTACCGGGAAGATATGATCAAAGGGACCATCCTTGTTTCTCCCGATGACAAAGAAGATTACTTTGCCTTTTTTGTAAAAAGCCAAATTGTAGATAATCGGCCCGGTTATCAGGAAGACAGTATTGCCGATGAACGATTAGTAATGGTACATCAAGCCAATAATGGTGAATTTCAAATCACTTCGCCGGCAAAATTTCTTGATTTGCACGCACCGACCGATTTTACCAAACCCATTGAGCCTCCTACTGTCATCAGTACGGATGAAGTGATTCAATGGAGTTTTGAAAAAATTACGGTCCCACAATTTGACGATACCAAAGACCATGTGTTGAAAGACGCAGCCGACCGTAAAAAATACCTTGAATCGGCTTTTACGAGGGTCATCATGGACTTGCAGATTGCCATTCAGGAGCTGCAAACGAAGGTATTGTTGGGTGATACCAAAGTGCAGGAAAAGATCTTGAAAAAACAGGAGCGCATTAATGAACTCATTCATAAGAAGGAAAGCCGTTTGGCAAGTCTGGAACTGATGGCCCAACTCAGCCCCAAGGCTCCGGAAGTATTGGGCTGTGCTTATGTGGTACCGCTTACCCAACTGGAATACAAGGGCCATTACGGGATGAGCCGGGATGATGAAGCCGAGGCAATTGCGATGAAAACGGCTATGGACTACGAAAGCAGCGTAGGCTGGAAACCGGTGGATGTGAGTGCCAATAACGAAGGCTACGACATAAAAAGCATCAGCTCCGAAGAACTCAAACGATACATCGAAGTAAAAGGGCGAAGTGGCTCGGATGGCAGTGTGATGCTTTCAGAAAATGAAATGAACCGGTTGGCCCAACTCGGTGATGCGGCTTGGCTGTATATCGTGATGAATTGTAAAAGCGAACCCAAACTATACCGCATTCAGAATCCTGCCAAGGCGTTGACTTTTGAACTAAAATCTAAGGGTGTACAGTACTTTTTACCCATGAACGAGTGGAAATCAAAGTTACACTCTTATACCTCAACCATTGTATGAGCAAACCTATATCCTTATTTGCCGATTATCACCAGCCCGAAAACATACTGACCAATCACTGTGGATTGGTTATGAAGCTGCTTTATGAAGAAAGTCCCAAACGTTTTCAGGAATTTTTGGTCACTATCGCAGGATCAGGTACCGATTTGGTCGTGGGACCGGTGTTTAACCAGCAAAGTAAAGGCAAAAACAGTATTCCGGACCTGACGATTGTTCAGAACTCCTTTTCTGTCTTCTTTGAAGTAAAAAGAACAAATTGGTTTTATGACGAGCAATTAATCAACCACATCAAGGGCTTTAATGATTCTATTCAGACAAAAATCCTGTTTCTGTTAAGTAATTTTGAGGAAGATAACATCTCTTCTCAACTCAAAGAAAGCGTTCATAAAGCGAAAGAAGCCGGCGTCATTCTACAACCGCTTTCCCTTGAGAATTTCGTTGATGCCCTCGAAAACGCTTACCAAAACACTTCACTTTACTACCTTGTGGAGGAGTTTCGGAGTTTTCTTGACCGAAACAACTACCTGCCAAAATGGAAATATCTTTTGGACGTAGTAAGCTCATCGGGCACGTTACACGAAGTGAACGATGGCGTTTATATGTGTCCAAATTCAGGAGGTGCTTATACCCATCAACGTGCTAAATATTTTGGTGCCTATTCCGACAAAGCCGTACGTACAATCCATGAGATCAGAGCTGTGTTGGTAGTCGAAAAGGGTTTAAAAAGTGTAAGTGTTTCGTGGAATAACAGTGGAGAAAGCGAAGAACTATTGAAGCTGGAAGCTCTCAATAAGATAAACCAATGGGAGAACAGAATAGAGGAAATAAACGCCTACGATTTGCAGGTATTTCTCCTGTCAGAAGGCTTTGAAACTTATTTTTATAAACAAACAAGCGGGGGAATGCTGCAATCGAAAAAATATTTCAGAGAGATTGCGGCTGTGTTGAAAGCGGATACTGCCCAAGATTTAGCTCTAAAACTCAACAAGCAGGATTGGGGAAAATTTGACTATCTGAATCAGTAAAAGTTTGCCCGAAGTAATTCTGTTTACAAAACAGTACCGTTTACGAAAACGTAAACAACCAAAAAACATAAACGTATCCTATTGAGAGAAAATATACCAATGACCGCCCCTAAAAAACTCATAGAAGTAGCCATGCCGATCAAAGAAATATCGGCGGAAAGTGTAAGAGATAAATCAATTCGGCATGGGCATATCAGTACGCTGCACCTGTGGTGGGCACGCCGACCGCTGCCGGTGTGTCGGGCGGTAGTGTTTGCCAGCTTGGTACCTGATCCGCTTGACCCTAATTGCCCACAGGCGTTCCGTGATTCGGTAGAAATACTGCTTGGAAAAGAAAACAACCCCGGCGACCCGTATGCGCCTTACAAAGACATCCCGTGGACGGCCGTTTTTGACCCCATGGAAGACAGCCTCCGAAACCGCCTGCAAATGTTCATTGGGAAGTTTACGGAAGATATGCAGCAGGCGTTGCTTCATAGCCGACCCTCGCCTGCGGCCGGTAAACAACTCAGCGACGCCAGTCTCATCAAATGGGATAACAAAAACAACGAAGCCATCATCAACAAAGCCCGAAAACTCATTTTTGTCGCTCATAACAGTTTACAGGCATCTGCCGGCAGTAACCCAAAAAGCGCTGATGAATTGCTAAAAGAGTTTGAGGAATTATACAGCGCCGTTAAAAATACTGAAACAGAACTTTACAGCCTGTCTGACCGCCATCTTGAAACCGACACCTCCAAACAATTAACGGTTGCCCTCAATCAAGCCATTGAATCTTTCCTCGACCGGATGCCTAAGGTTTTCGACCCTTTTGCGGGTGGCGGGGCCATTCCGCTTGAAGCGGCTCGATTGGGTTGCCGAACATACGGCAACGACATCAATCCCGTAGCGCATATCATCCAAAAAGGCAGTTTGGAATTCCCTCAGAAATACGGCAAACCAATCACATACAGTAAAAGTGAATTTGAAAATTTATATGGGAGGGATGAATTAAAAAAATGGTGCAAAGAAAACGGCAAACACCCTGATACTGAGAACTTAAAAATAGAAATACCTAACCGTTTAAGCTTTGATGTAGAATTTTATGCAAAGAAATTAATAAACAATACTGAAAACGAAATAGGCCACCTTTACCCTGCTGATGAAAAAGGTAATAAGCCCATTGCTTATTATTGGACTCGTATCGCCACTTGCAGCAACCCATCTTGTAGGGCAGAAGTACCATTACTTAGACAATTTTATTTAGTTAATAAACCAGATAAAAAGTACTATTTGTCTCCAACTATATTAGATAAAAAAATTGATTTTGAAATAGCTGAAGGAAGTTGTGAGGTAGAAGGCTTTGTATCTAAAGGTAATTTATTGTGCCCATGTTGTAAAAGTATTACAGATGTTAAATCAATAAGAGCAGAAATTGAAAATGGAAGTCGAAAAGTCAGATTGATTGCTGTAATATATGATACACCTGAAGGTAAAAGATATAGATTACCAACTGAGTTAGAACAAAATATAATTACTCCAGAGATACCATTACCTTCTGAACTTTTACCAAAAGCATTGACAGGTGGATCAATCATGTCTTGGGGCTATAAAACTTGGGGAGAGATGTTCACTTCTCGCCAACTATATGCTTTACAAACCCTTATTCAAAACCTAAACTTACTTAAACAGGAATTATTATACATTGAAGAAAGCTATAGAAAAGCTATTATTACATATTTAGCAATTTTAATAGATAGAGGGACTGCAATTTCCACTTCCTTTGGTAGATGGGACGTATCAAGGGAGGGGATTCAAAGCCCATTTTCTAAACAAGCTATTCCAATGATGTTCGATTATCCAGAAGGCTATCTTTTGGGCAATAATATGGGGAGTTTATTAAATCAATTGGATTGGATAACCAGATATATTGAATCTGAAAATGATTATCCATTTTCTGTCGAATTAAAAAATGCCAGTAGTGGTGACAAATCTCAGTTTTCTGACAAACATTTAACGGCAGTTATTACTGATCCACCCTATTACGACGCAATCGCATACGCTGATTTATCTGATTTTTTCTATGTATGGTTAAAACGTATGTTAAATGATATTTATCCCTTGAATTTTGCGACCCCTCAGACCCCTAAAAGTGAAGAATGCACAGCTTTAAAACATCATCATAATAATAACAAAAATGAGGCTAAACAACATTTTGAAGATAAATTGACACAAATATTTGATGCTATTGAACACCAAACTTCAGAAATTGTCAGTATCATGTTTGCTCATCAAAGTACGGAAGCTTGGACAACCCTCTGTAATTCTATACTTGGTGCCAGAATGAATATTACGGGAAGTTGGCCAATGGATACAGAAATGGCGAATAGAAGTTTAGGATTATCAAGTTCTGCATTAGGTTCATCCGTAACTGTTTCATGTAAACCCGCTCAAAGCAGAGGATACGGAGATTACAAAGAAGTGAAAAAAGCAGTAGAAAAAACTGTAGCTAAAGAAGTCACGGAGTTATATAAGTTGGGTTTTCGAGGTGCTGATTTGCTCACTGCATGTTTTGGGCAAGCAGTCAGTGAGTTTGGCCAATACAATAAAGTAGAAAAAGCCGATGGGACCGAAGTAACAGTAGCCGAATTGTTGGAATTAGCCCGTGAAAGTGCTTTTAATGCCCTTCTTAAAGGTTTTGATGGGGATGATTTTACCAAATTTTACATTGGTTGGCTCCAACTCTATGGCTTTGCCGAAAGTGAGTTTGACGATGCCGCCAAATTCAGCCGGGTGGGCTTGACTATCAATGTCAATGAGCTCTTTACCGAGCATTTATTGATCAAAAAAGGCAACAAGCAAACCCTTGGTAATTATCAGGAACGGATAGCCATCAACAAACGCCTGGGGGAAAATAAAACCGATACTCTCATCGACCAGGTACACCGCGCCATGCACCTGTATGCCGGGGCCAATCGCAGTCCTTTACTGGCTCATATTGCCGCCGTAGCTGACAGCCCCGAATCGGCTTTTTGGCGCGTTGTCACTTCCTTATTGGAATTACTGCCCGCCGGTTGCAATGACCACAAACAGGCTACCGGCTTACTGAGCAACCGCGACAGTCTCATTCGAGAAAGCAAGCAGGCCTCTGAGAATAAAGTGATACAAGGAAATTTATTTGGATAAAATATGGAAGGCTGGAATTTAACGGACAAACAACTGCCTTATAACCCCGGCGATGTTGATATAAGACAACAAACTTTTATTGTGGGTGACATACTTTGGAAGATTAAGTATAACGAAGTAGAGCTTTGGAGGGAAGACGTATACCAACGAAGAAGTAATGCTTGGACTCTAACCCAAAGAAGCAGACTTATTGAGTCATTAATTATGCGCATACCGCTCCCTATATTTTATTTTGATGGTAGTGAAAGTCCTTGGAAAATCATTGATGGTTTACATCGCCTTACAACTCTATACACTTTCATTGAAGAAGACCAATGGGAGTTGAAAGATTTAGAGTTTTTGACTGAATATGAAGGATTTAAGTATTCTGAATTGCCATTTCGTTATCAAAGAGCGATACAACAGTCAACTATTGAAGCATATATTATTAATCCGGGTACTCCAAAACAAGTCAAGTTCAATATTTTTCAAAGGATAAATACAGGAGGAACCTCGCTGAGTCGACAAGAAATTAGAAATGCTTATTATGGCGGATTAGCCACAGACTTTATTAATGAATTATCAAAAGCCCCTGAGTTTTTAAATGCTACTAATTACAAAATATCAACCCATAGAATGAAAGATAAAGAATGGGTTTTGCGTTTTGTGGCATTTTATAAATTTATTGAATTATATGCTCCACCTTTAGAAAAGTTTCTTGATAAAACAATGGAGATAATTCCCAATTTTGATCATGAATTGTCTGTAATTAAAAGTGACTTTATAAAAAGCATGAATTTATGTGGAGAACTTTTTGGAGATACAGCATTTTACACTTTAAATGTAAAAGGGGAAAAACTGGGCTCTAATGTGAATATTGCTTTATTTGAAACGTGGAGTGTAAACTTAGCAAAGTTAAGCGACTGTGAAGCAAAAAATGTCTTATCCAATAAGAGTTTAATAGTTTTTGATTTTATCAAATTACTTCAAGATATTGATTTTTATAAATCCATATCTGCGAGCACATCCGGTAAAAAAGCGGTAATAACTCGGTTTATGTCAATTGAAAGCTTAATAAAACAATATAAATAAAGATGCTCACTGATTTAAGATTGTTTCAATTTAAGAAATTTAAGGATGAGTCCATAGAGTTATTCCCTCTAACACTTTTAACAGGGATTAACGGCATGGGAAAATCATCTGTGATACAAGCATTGCTGGTACTTAGACAGAGTTTTGACAGGGGTGAACTTCAAAACAACAGGAACTTGGTTATAGAGGACAAAGAACTTACGAACTTAATTAGTCCTGATGACATGCTTAATGCAGACGCTGAGAGTACTGACGTAAGTATTACAATCGAAGATGATAACATAGGGAGTGCCACTTGGAAAGTCAGAGCGGAAGGCAAATCAAACACTTTACCTCTAGTAGATAATGTTCAAAATGAGATGTATGTTATTTCTCTCTTCTCCACTACATTTCAATACTTAAAAGCAGAGCGTATCGGTCCCCGGGCAACTTATGATAGACTGACTGTTACTCGGCGGCATAGTCCTATTGGTTACAGTGGCGAATTCGTGGCTAATAGGATCTTAGAAGCAGCAAACCAATTGGAAGAAGTACAGCTTGAAAAAGTCAAGATTGAAGGCCAAAGTTCAAAAGTATATGATTTGTTATCATATTGGATGAGTGAAATCCTTTATCCTGACTCTAAAGTAGTTTTGGGAAGTAGCGACGCTTCCAAAATTGATTTAGAATATACTTTTAAAAATCAGCCAACCAAAAAATTTAATCCCTTAAACATCGGATTTGGCTTTTCTTACGTATTACCCGTAATTCTGGCGATACTTACTTCAAAGCCAGGATCACTTCTACTTGTTGAAAACCCCGAAGCCCATTTGCATCCGAGAGGGCAATCAAGAATGGGGCATTTGTTAGCATTGGCTGCTGAAAGTGGTTTACAAATAATCGTAGAAACACATAGCGACCATTTATTGAATGGAATTAGAGTTGCTATTAAGCAAAAAAAATTAGGTTCTAACAAAACACAGATTCATTTCTTTACGGAGGAGTTTAAGGATACAAATAAACAGTCTTTTGCCATAGAAGAAGATGGAAGCCTCGAACGCTGGCCTAAAGGTTTTTTTGATGAATGGGATAACATGTTAACAGAACTGTTAAAAGATTCGTAACCATGAATTTATATATTAACGATTTGTCATACAACCCACAAAATACATCACCTATTGAGCCTTTGCTAAAAGATTTCATTGATGTTTGTGAAAGAACACAAAAATATTCGTTTGAGAGACTCATTGTTCCTGAGGATTATCGAAATAAAGAAATTACACAAGGCTTATCTTTTGCTGCTTATTTTTATACTATTCATAATTCAAATACTGGACATTTGATTCTTGATAGAATTAAAAGCTTGATGGCTAATCAATTCTATTCAACATCGAATATTGCTAATCAAGAAATGTTTTGGGTTGAATGGAATAATATTTCATCAGATTTTTTAACACAAGCACATAATCATACGGCACCTGTTATAAGTTTTAAGACTCATCCTGATTTTGAGCATCATAGAATTAATGTGAGTAAAGTAGAATTAGATAATAATACTAATACGATAAATACTGATGCAGCAATTAATAATCTAAGTGATTTAACCCATTTTGCAACTCACAATGCGTTTCTCAATAGTAAGCAACAAGAACAATTACTGCTAAAAGCTAGATGGAATGCACTTCAAACCCCTTTTAGAATGATTGTTAGAATGCAGCAATATCTTGTTGATATAAAATACGATGAAATAACTAATAACATTAACGATAATCAGAAAATTAGCATTTACCGTAGTGTAGGAAAATATATTGCTGAGATGAACGGATGGCAGGAGAATAACTCTCTATCTAAGAAAAATAATAGAGCTATTTTCAAAGCGTTGAATCAATCAGCTTATTTAGCTATTGATACGATGCATGGAACATTTGAATTACATGATAGAAATGGAAAACACAAAGGAGAATATAATTTCAAAGGAGAAAAGGTAGATGATGCAGATACCGCAGGCAATCATGATATAGAACTTTAGCAACACAGGAAAAATGATAGTTAATGTACAATAAGAATATTTATACAATGCATTACTCGTATGAACATTTTGAACTATGAGATAGGAATCTTCCGATGAAAGTGGTAAAATATTAATTGGCAACATTGGTAAACATATTGATTTTAAATTAGAGATTATAATGAATATTACTCAACTCCAACGAGAAAACTTAACCAAAGCCTTGGTGGTCTTTATTGAGGCTTTTCGTCCCTATATTGTATCGGTTCTCCTTCAGGAATACGGCGAAACTTGGCCCGCCGAATACGCCAATACCGTACTGCTTCCCGACCAACGAACCAAATGGAACGAAGGCTTGCGCAGCGGAAGCACGGCCATGGGCTTGTTGGATTATCCTCATTTCAAGCATTTTGCCATTAAATACAAACATTTAATTCGGTCCGACTTCGAGAAAAAAACGGGTGATTTACCCAACTGGCTGGGTGAGATTTATGAAACCCGTAACCGAATCGCCCATTACAATGAGCAAATCGAAACCGACGAAGCTACCAAGACGTGGATTCACATGCGAACCATCGCCCGAATCCTGAAAATGACTGAACTGGAAGAGGAGCTTAAAAAACTGGAAGAAAGTACCGGTTCGGAACCCAAACCGGAACCAAAAGTGACCGAAGCCCTTCCCTCCGGCTCCCAAGCATGGTTCAGGGTAGTACAACCTCACTTTGACATCCGTTTGGGTCGTTTGGACGAGTCCGTTTTCGCGGCCAACTTGGCTGAAGTAGCACTTGGGAATGGTCGTGAGGTATACAAAGATGCGTCTACTTTCTTCTCAAAAACCTACTTTACGGCAGGTCTCAAGAACATAGCCAAAACCGTACTGAAAGGGTTAAACGGCAAAGAAGACGCCGAAAATAGGGTAATATCGCTTCAAACCGGATTTGGTGGCGGTAAAACCCACACGCTCATTTCGTTATTCCATTTGTGCAAAGGAGGTAAATCGGTCATTGAATCCCCCTATACTGAAGAACTCCTTCGCTATACCGGCATCCCCGAATTTGACTCGGCCAATATTGCGGTTTTTACCAACACCACTAACGACGCAGCCAACGGTCGAAAAACGGCCGATGGAGTTCATATTCAAACCATTTGGGGCGAACTAGCCTATCAATTGGGCGGAAAAGAAGCTTATGAAATTGTCCGAAAAAATGACGAACAACTCATTGCTCCCGCCGGACTGTTTAAGTCGGTACTTGAAAAATGCAAACCTGCGCTGATTTTAGTCGATGAGTTAGCCGATTATTGCGTAAAAGCCTCCGCCCGCAAAGCAGGAAGCAGCAGTCTGGCCGATCAAACTATCAGCTTTATGCAGGAGCTTACGGAAGCCGTGGCCGGTACCAATCACTGTGTAGCGGTCATTACGCTGCCGGCAAGCCCGCAGGAAGTAGGCAACACCCCCGAGGCCCAAGCGATATTGAACAGTTTACAAAAACGGGTAAGCCGGGTCGGAGCCGATACGCAACCCGTAGCGGATGATGAGATATTTGAAGTGATCCGACGCCGATTATTTGAAAATATAGGCGACCCCCGCACCATTGAAGCCGTAGTATCCAATTACTTAGGTCTGTACCAGCAATATTGGACCGAGCTTCCTTCACACGCTGCCAAATCAGAATACAAACAGCGGATGCTGAAAGCCTATCCATTTCATCCGGAGTTGATTGATATTTTCCGGGTACGATGGGCAAGTCACCATGATTTTCAGCGTACCAGAGGGGTGCTGCGTCTTTTGGCCTCTATTGTCAGCGATTTATGGCAACGACAGCATTCTTTAGCGGGTGCCAACCGTCTTATCCATTCAGGCGTAGTCAACTTTGCTACCTTGGATTCCATGAGCGGACAACTCAAAAAGCTCTACGGAAACGGCTACGATGCCGTAATTACAGCCGATGTAGCCGGTGCCGCTTCCAATGCGTTCAAAATAGACAGTACCAAGCGGGAGTACGGACAATGGGATTTAACGCAATCTATTTCGTCGGTCATATTGATGTCTTCTTTTGGCAGCGATGGAGCCAACAAAGGGGTTTCGGTGGCCGAACTGAAACTTCACTTATTGAACCCCGATGGATTCAATCATAACAATATCAACGGAGCCTTAAACGAATTGGAAGGCGTAGCCCATTACTTATACTATGCCCAAACCGGCGGTGCAGGTAAGCGGTATTGGTTCCACACCAAACCCAACATTAACATTCTGATCAATCAAGCCAAGGGAGATATAAAGGACCACGATGTAACGGCTGAAATCCTGAAACGTATCGACGATAAAAGGAAGAATGTTCAGTTTTTCAATGTGCTGGTCAATCCGCCTGAGGACATACCTGAACAAACCAGACCTACGCTGATTATTTTGGGGCCTCACCACGTAGCAAATCCAACCCAAGTCAATGGTCAAACCAAACCATTGATTGAGCGAATTGCGACAAAAAAAGGTAACAGCGAAAGGATTTACAGAAATACGATGCTGTTTTTGTTGTGCTCAGAAGCAGGAATCGGCAAATTACACTCTTGTGTCAGGGAGTATCTAGCGTGTCAGAAAATAAACCAGGAATACCAAAACCAGCTGGAACGCGATCAAAAAGACGATCTCCGAAGACGAATGGATGAAGCTTCCAAACAAACCGAAACTGCATTGGTGGTAGCCTATTCGATTGTGGTGAAATACGCAGTGAAGAGCGGAGTTGATAAAATTGTCATTAAGCAATTCAAAGAAAGCCTTGACAGTCAAATTAATCAAACGATCATTGCTGAATTAAAAGAACAGGAATGGCTTTTGGAATCGGTAGGGTTAGGAACCCTGCGAACGAATCAATTACTGCCAACTCCGGAGCATTCGGTTAAAGTCAAAGACATATATGAAGCCTTCATTCGATTTGATGACAAGCCCATGGTTACGGGTAAAGATGCGGTATCAAGAAGTATTCAGAAATACTGTTCTAACGGGGAATACTGCATAGCCACCGGCGATGGGTCAAGTTTTACCCGATACTTTTTTCAGGAAAGTATTCCATTTTTTGATGTGGATGATATTACCTATTGGTTAGTTGATAAGAGCTTAAAACCTCAGCCACTAGCTCCCGTCCCTGTCAACATCCCTGATTCAGGGAATGTTACAACGCCTATATCCATCGTTAATGAGCCTTTTGTTTCACCTCAGGCAATTGGTGACACAGAAATCATTAAACAGCTCAAATCAATCATTATTTCTGGCAAAGTTCCTTTAGAGCGCTATACTGAATTGTTTAATTACTTCATCACTCCATTCGCAATGAATGGCAACAAGATTGAAATAGAAGTAAAATTCAAAATCAAATCATCTGAGAGTAACCCCATTGACGAAAGTAAGCCACAGTACAAATCAGCTAAGGAAGCGGCAAAGCAGCTGGGGTTGAATTTTGAGGAGGAATAGAGGAATTAAAAAGATAAATAATTCTAAAATTTGTTCTTTAAATGGCTATAAATGTATTTCATAAAGGATAAAAATAATTGTTATGCTCTCAAACAGCCTTAAATATAGCAAGGGACAAAGAGTTTCATTAAGCAAAAATCTAACAAAGAAAGGATACATTGATAATGTATCAGACTTCTATGCGGGCTATCAATACTATGATATTCTATGGGATGATGGTTCACTAGAAGTTCTGGCTGAGCATGAGATACAAGAAGAAATAAAAATTTCTACTTCATGGGATCTCTTATCAAATAATTCTTTGGGCGACTTTCGTGATTTTTCAATTGCAAATACTCTATATAAAGTAAAAAATACGACTACAAATACAATCTCCAGTCTAAAGTCATCACGTACTATATTCAAAGCTTATCAGTATAAGCCTTTAATTAAATTTTTAAAATCTGATTTAAAGAGAATATTAATTGCAGATGAGGTTGGATTAGGAAAGACAATTGAAGCAGGCCATATAATGCTTGAATTAGCAGCGAGGGGAAATTTAAATAACGCACTAATAATTTGTACAAACTCACTCTGTGATAAATGGAAAACTGAACTTCAAGAAAAATTTAATTTTACATTAAAAAAATATTTAAATTCAAATGAGCTTATACAAGACATCCAGAATGATATAAATGCAGCAAGAAAAACCATCTTTGGAGTTATTAATTATGAAAAATGTCGACAAGAGGAACTGCAAAATATAATAGCAGAAAATAATTACAAATTTGATTTACTTATTTGTGATGAAGCGCATAAAATTCGCAATAGTGATACAGCTCAACATAAAGGAGTAGCAAAAATAGTAGACAATTCAGAGGCGGTAATTTTCCTTACTGCAACACCTATAATGACAGAGCTTAGGAACCTCTATAACCTTATTCGAATACTTGATAAAGAAGGATATAGTAATTATGGTGTTTTTAATAATGCTATAAATCAAAATCGGCCATTTATCAAAGCACTTACTAAACTAAACTCAAACTCACCTCTAAATGAAATTGCGACAGAACTAAACAATTCATTGGTGGTTTCTGAAATGAGTGTAGACGATCAGATTTATTTCACCCAACAGTCTACGATAAATGAAATTTATCAAAATGACAAATTATATCAACGGGCAATAAAAAATATGATTGACGGAGAAAATTCCACAGAAAATCGAATTAAAATACAGCAAGACCTCGTTGAATTAAATTCATTAAATCATTTATATAGTCGTACAAGGAAAAAGGACGTTATGAATGATAACGAAGTTGTTAAGCGTAATCCAAAAACAATTACAATCACTCTAACTTCCGACGAAACACTGATTTACAACTCTGTAATCAATGAATACGATGAACATAATATAGGTTTAATACAGCGAAAAAGACAAATAGCAAGTTGTATAATTACATATTTGACTAGTACAGAAGATTTAAAAAAAGGTAATTATACTACCACTTTAACGGATAGTAAATTTGATGGACTTAAAAGTATTATCAGAGAAGTAGTAATAAATAATAATAAAAAACTTATAATATTCGCTTTTTTCACTAATACACTATTGTATCTTAAAATCAAACTAAAAGAGTTAAATATTGAAACTGAAATAATTTATGGCGCTATTACAGATAGAACCGAACGTATCGAAAGATTTCAATACAACGAAAATATAAAGATTTTACTTTCCTCCGAAGTAGGGAGTGAAGGTCTTGACTTCCAATTTTGTGATGCAATAGTTAACTATGATTTACCATGGAATCCAATGGTTATTGAACAACGAATTGGCCGCATTGATAGAGTTGGACAGCAATCACCCATAATTAATATATATAATTTAATTTTAAAAGACACAATTGAGGAACGAATTTATTCAAAACTATATACACGAATCAATCTTTTTCGAGAATCGTTAGGAGATTTAGAAGAAATATTAGGGGAAAATGAGCCCCTTGGAGAACTTATTACCAAAGGTATAGAATCTCTCTATAAAACTAAATTAAGTTTAATTGAACAAAATAATGAATTAGAGCGATTAAGTAGAGCAATCGAAAACAATAAACAAACATTAGAAAATGTAAGAAGTGAGCTTGCAGACGCCTTTGCAAATGATTTCCATTTCCAAAATGAAATAGACTTAATTGAAAAAAATAACAGATACTTAACAAAAGAAGAAATAATTAAATATATTGAAAATATTTTGCGAATAGAATTAAGTTCTATTAAATTAAAAAACGAAGATCCCAATATTTCAATTCTTGAACTTCCATCAAATAATACATCAATACTTATTGATTTTATTGAACAATATAAAGACTCCTCTAGCAAGAACCCTGAGTTGGAAAATTTATATAGAAAATTTAAAAATCAATATATAAAATCAAGAGAGATTACAATTACTTTCGATCAATTATATGCTTTTAAACACAAAAAAATCGAATATATATCCGCATTCCACCCCTTTATTAATGCAATAACTAATTATTTTTCTCAACAAAAATATAATCAAAATTTGGCTTATAAAATTGCCATAAATACAAATAAAATATCCCCCAAATTTGATATTAATAGTGGGTTCTATATTTTTACAGTTTATAAGATAAGTGTCTTGAAGAATTCTGGAAATGGCAAAATAAATACCATACATTATTTAAAGTCATCGTTAGCCGATTTAAACAAAGAAGAGTCTATAGAAATATTAGATGAAAATATAAGCGACTACATTTATGGTATTTTACAATTAAATTGTGAGCAGCTATATGATGATAATGTTAAACTAAACACTGAAATTGTTCAAGCCATCAGACCTTCTATAATGATGGAAATAAAAAACAGAGAAAAAGACATTAGAGATGATGAAGAAATAAAGTTTTTCTCATCTATTAAACGTCGAACAGAACAAGAGCTTAAATATATCAATAGTCGTATTAATAGGATTAGTGAAATGATTATAAATAACAATGGTATTGAAGCCATCCTCATTAAAGAAAAAAAGAATTTCCTTCAAAAACAGATAGACTTGGAAAAAATTAATACTAATGCAAGAATTGAGGTTTCACATTCTATTATCTCTATCAATTTATTAAAAATAATATGAAAAAATATAATATTGGCCTTGATTTTGGTACATTTCAGACTAAATCTTGTGTATATAGTATTGAAAATGATACTCATGAATTTTTTATTTTTTCCAATGGGAGTTATTTTTTGCTCTCACAAATTACTGAAAACTTAGATGGTAGGTTTGAATATGGGAATGATAAGTCATTAAATATAAAAGAAGAATACGTATATTTTAAGATAGCCGCAGCTGAGGACTATGAATTCCATGTTGAAACTTATGGGAAACCTATCAATGATTCTAGTTTTTATATTTACAATAGATTTAGAAACTATACTCCAGAATTTTTATCTGTTGTATATATTACTTATGTACTCTTTTCAATAAAAGAACATTATAAATCCTTAGCACAGAAGGCAACAAGAATTGGTGGATTACTTTCTAAATACACTCAAAATAAATCTGAAAATGATGACATAGAGTTCACCGTTCAACTCGGCATCCCTACAGAATGGTCTCAGAAGAAGAATATCAAGAGAAAAAGAAAGTTTGAAAATATACTTTTAATATCAGAAATGCTTCAAAAAAAGTATAATTCAAAGGATGATTTTCTAAATGCATCAACACAAGACCTTAAAGCAGATGTCTTAAATATATATAATTCATACAAGCATTTTGATGAAATAAGCTTTGATAGTTATATCAATAATTTTGGCATTTCAGTTTACCCTGAAACTGCTGCTGGATTAACATTCATTGTAAAAACCAGACAACTTGAGCCTGGATACTATGCAATTATGGATATCGGTGGAGGGAGCACTGATATATCTTTTTTTTCAATTCAAATTGGTGGCGAAATTCGATATTTAGCTTCTGAAAGTTATCTATTAGCTGCCAACAATGTTTATATAAATTATGCTAACCAAACGCCGTCATTAGCCAATCTAAAAGATGCTGAGATAGAAGTTATATCTAAAATTAATACTGGACAATGGAAAAATAACAAGAGCTTAAATGACACTTTAGAGAAAATAAATAAGCAATTAAATGCGATTATTTATAAGTTATTTAATAAAAGAGTTTATTGGTTTAACAAAGAAATGACAAGAAATTATTCTAATAAGCCTATTATTTTATATGGAGGCGGTTCTCGTTTACCAATTATTAATAGTGATAGAGTTTTAATTCATGACAATGGCAATTCTACAAGTTTAAAAATACCTTTAACCTATTTAGAAAAGCAGGAAATACATAAATTCACATCCATAATTAATATATTACCTTCTAATGAAACCTGGAAAAGTGATTTTCCTATTTTAGCTGTAGCTTTAGGTCTTTCTTTCATTAAACCAAAAAGCTCAGTAGATTGGTTTAACATCAATTATTATAATTACAAAGATGGAGATAGATTAAAAACAATCTCACATCCAGTGAATGAAGGTTATTACATTTATGATATACTTAATTCAAGATGGGAGTATTAATTTAAGAATTTCATCCAACTAAGATTTTATGTATCCATCGCAACCTAAATCGTATTCTTCTTATTTAGTTACCTCATTTCACATCCGCATTACTTTATATTGGGAGTAAACACCAGCTCCCTAGTGGAAAAATAATCTAAATTCAATTTTTGATACCCTGTATGATACCCAACTTCAAAAACTGGCCTAACTAACTGATAATCAACACTAATTTTCAGTCCCGTCCGGACCGCTTAGAAGCTCAGAGAAATCTGAGCTTTTTTTGTTTTATGCCCTTTCTGGCGCTTCTAGGGCACTTTTTTAAAAAATCAAACCTTTTAATTTTGATACCCGTTTTGATTAAAATTGTAAGGGTATCAAAAACTTCACCTATTAGAATCACAAATTTGTTCAAATTCCCAAACCTCAATTTTGAGATTGATTCAAAAGGCGAAACCTTTGAACGCATTTTGTCGTATTTTTGGGTGTTTGTTTATCTCACCCCATTTACATGTTAAGAAAAATTTTGCTTCTCCCTTTGCTGCTGCACATTTCGCTGGCTGCTTTTACCCAATCAGGTAGTTTTATCAAAGGAAAACTCGTTGACTCGCTGACGACCGAGCCGCTGGCGTT
The DNA here is from genome assembly GCF_003325355.1 of Runella rosea. Lineage (GTDB taxonomy): Bacteria > Bacteroidota > Bacteroidia > Cytophagales > Spirosomataceae > Runella > Runella rosea. The sequence continues at coordinate 573,900 of NZ_CP030850.1, read as the reverse complement.
TGCCACGATTCGACTGGAATCCAAAAGTCAGGGAAGTATGGTCAAGGGAGAAGTAGCCGACGACAAAGGTTCATTTCAGTTTGTGGGCTTGAAAGACGATAAATACGTTATTAAGGTCGAATATGTAGGCTATAAAACCAGGTACATTGAGGTAAGTTATGACAAAGCCAGCCAACGGCTTGATTTGGGTTCGATTGCGCTCAGTCCATCGAGTCAACAACTCGACGTGGTGACGGTTACGGGAATCAAACCCAACGTGGTAGCTACCCTCGAAAAACAGGTGTTTAAAGCCGAACAGTTTGAAGTGGCGCGTGGTGGTACGGCCACCGACGTCCTGAAAAACATCCCCTCCGTAATGGTCAATGCCGAAGGAGAAATTACGGTTAGAGGGTCAAAAGGCTTTTTGATTTTGGTCAATGGCAAACCTTCCCAGATTGATGCCGCCACGATTTTGTCGCAAATTCCAGCCAATACCATTGAAAAGATAGAAATGATAACGGCTCCCTCGGCCAAATACGACGCCGACGGCAAAGCAGGAATCATCAACATTGTTACGAAAACAGGCACCAACGACGGTTTGTCGCTGACAACCAACGTCCAATACGGCCTGCCGCGCCTGAAAGCCTACGAAAACGCGACTGAACCGCTTCGCTACGGGGCCGATGCCACGCTCAATTACCGAAAAGGAAAGTGGGACGTGACGGTTTCGGGAAATTACCTCAAAAACGACATTGCTGGAAGAAGAGAAGGAGATGTTTATACCATTATTAACAACGTATTGACCCAGTTCCCAAGCGATGGAGAGCGGAGCCTAAAACGAGATAACTACGGCGCCCGGGCATCGGTCATTTATACCATTTCAAAATCGGATGAGCTTTCTGCGGGGGTGTATCTTGGTGCCCGCGACCAGTATCGCACGGCCGATATTTATTACCGAAACAACACCAAAACCAATCTTCTTACCAATCAGGTAGTGGGCAGAACGCAGTATTTTAATCCCAACTTGGTACTAAAATCGGGCGAATTTAAAGTGTTAAACCTCGACTATACCCACAAATTCAAAAACGCCTCGACCTTGAGCGTTTCGGGATTGTACGAAAATGCGCTGATTGATGGCTTTACTAAAAATAGCAATATCAACATCAATAACCTCAGAGACACGCTTCAATACACCCTCAACACTGGCTCTAATCCGCTCCAGGCCCTTCGCCTTAAAGCAGATTATGAAAAGCAAATAGGCATTGGAAAACTATCTCTGGGCTACCAGTACCGTCAACAAAACCAAGAGGGTGTGTTTGTTTATTCAGACAAAAACGGCAACAATCAACCGTTGGTAGTCAATCCTGCTTTTACGGCCAACGTCGCCATTTATAATCGCATTCATGGCCTGTATGCGCAGTACGCAGGGAAGTACAAAAAGCTGGAATTTTCGTCAGGAATGCGGTATGAGAATGCCCTTCGGGAATTTACGGATGACCGTGGCGGCCAACCCAATGATTTGAAATTATCAAATTTGTTCCCATCGGCCAATTTGCTGTACGATATGGGAAAAGACCTGCGACTCAAAGCCGCCTACAGTCGCCGCGTGCAACGTTCGACCAATAATGAACTGAACCCTTATCCCGAACGCGAACACAGCGAAACCCTCGAACAAGGCGATCCCAACATCCGTCCTGAATTTGTGGGAATTTACGAGTTGGGGTTGACCAAGGATTTTAAGAAAGTGTCGTTGTACTGGAATGTGTATCGGCAGCAAATAACGGACATCGTCAACCGCGTTAACAGCGTATATAACGACACCATTTTGAACCGAATTTACACCAACGCAGGCAAGGCGCGGTTGATGGGTTCGGAAATTGGGGTGACGATTTCGTTAGTTAAAAAGCTGAAAATCTTTGTCGGTGGAAACGTTTATAATCTAAAAATCAAGGGCACACTGTTTGATAAGTCGGTGGTAGTCAATAGCCAAGGCTGGGTATATTCCATAAATTCCAATCTCAACTATCAAATTTCGCCAACCTTGAGTACGCAGTTCAATTTATCGTATTTATCGGCGAGAAACACCGCGCAGGGCGAGGACTCGCGGTTTTATCAGCCTAATTTTTCGGTCAAAAAATCATTTATGAACAACAAAATGAGTGTTTCACTGCTTTGGCAAAATACCTCATTCGGGAAAATGAAAGTCAATGAACAACGAATTTCAACTTGGGGTAGTAATTTTTACACCACCACCAATTACATCCAAGAGACCAATATTTTCCTGTTAAACCTATCGTATAGCTTCAACAAAACTGATCGAAAAACCAAGTTACCATCGAGCGAATTTGGTGAGCGCGAGTTCTAATATACAAAAGTTGTTACGCTAAAAGCGATGATCTTGTTTGCCAGAAATGGCTATTTCTGGTTTTATTCATACCCCCAAGCTCAGAGAAATCTGAGTTTTTTTTGTTTTATGCCCTTTCTGACGCCTATAGAGAAGCACTTTACGCAAAAAATCATAATCCTCCCACGGCTTTTTTGTATCGGACCGCGGCCACTAAGAAGTTATAAACGCTCGTGAGGTAATTGTTTTCAGCACTTTGTAGGCTATATTCGGTATTTTTTAAATCAGAAAGCAAGATTGTGCCTTTTTCGTAACGAAAGCGGTCGGTTTCTAGAATTTGCTGGGCCAATACCAAATTGGCTTTTGTGTCCTCTAAGTTGATTTTTTCTTGGTTCAGAATGTTAGTAGTATTGCGCACTTCGTACCCAAAATCAGCCTTCAGTTTCTCTACGTTATTACGATTTACTTGGGCCTTAATTGCATAATCGCGTTTCAAAAGTGCCGTTTGTTTTCCGTCAAAAACGGGGACGTTGAGTTTCATACCGATGTAATTGAACGGAAACCACGTTCCCGAAGCAAAAGGATTGAATGTATCATTCAGCTGCAAGGCCGTATAATTTCCATAAGCCGATACCACTGGGGCTAGCCGCGCTTTTTGTTTTTGCTCGGTCAACTCATTTATTTTCAGGGCAGCCTGTTCTTGTAAAATTTCGGGGCGTTGGTCAATCGTACTTTCTAGCGACAATGACTGGTTTTGCAGAAATAAAGAGGTTAAGTTTTCTGTCAGTTCGACAACTACTTCGCTTTTTAGACCAATTTGGTACTTCAGGTTTTCTACACTCAGCGCCTCATCTTGCCGAGATTTATTGAGGTTAGATTGCGCATTATTGAACTCCAATACTAGGCGATCTAAATCGTTTTTGAGCAATGCTCCTTTTTCAAACTTGGTTTTTCCAGCTTCCCAATATGCCTTTGTTCGCTCAACGGTTTTCTCTGCTAAAACCAACTTCTCCCTCTGAAACAATGCCGCAAAATACGCCTCTGTTACAGCCAATTTTAAGTCTGACTTTAATTTTTCAAGCGTTATGGTTTGACTTTGTACCGTCGCTTGGTTGAGCTGTCGGTCGTATTTCGTGGCGGCATCATAGACTTTTTGCTCGGCACTGAGCCCCAGATTATTATTAAATGGTACTCCCAAAACCAATTTTACATCTTGCCCGTTGGCAAAAGGCGCATTTTTAAAAACGGAGGTTTGCAACTGCGTATTCCAGCGCATATCGGCCGAAGCATTAACTTGGGGAAGCCACTTGGCTTTCAATTTGTCATTTTCTCCTTCGGCCAACTGAACCTGCAATTGTTGGTTTTTGAGTTCCCAACGATTTTCCAACGCCATTTTAATGGCATCATTGAGCGTTAAGCGTTGAGCCGATGCCATTTGAAAACAGAATAAAATTATGTAGATGCAAACGAATGCCTTTTTCATCGCTAAATCTTTAAGTTCTAAATACTTGTGCAGGCTCCATTTTGATGATTTTACGCATGGCAAACAAACTCCCTAGGATGGCAATAAAAAGCGTAACGCCAATCAAGAAGAGCGTCAAATAAGGCGTAATTTTAATATTGAGGCTGGTTTTCGTAACATTCACAAAGCCCCTGAGTAGCACATAGGCCACCCCAAAACCCACCACCGAATAGAGTACCGCTTGCCATAAAATCAGTTGACGGATGATGCCGTTTGTACCCCCAATGGCTTTGAGCGTGCCGTAATCTTTAAGGCGGTCGTTAACTGCCGAAAACATCGTTAAGCCCACAATGGCAAAACCCGTAATAATGGCAAAAATGACCAACAACCCAAACGAAGCAACAATGCCGCTATTGAGCGCAAAATACTTTAAACTTTCGTCGGTATACACCTGTCCATCGCGGGCTTTTACACCTTTTATTTCCTTGTTAATATTGTCCACCACTTCTTGATTGGTGTAGCCTTTTTCAATTTCAATCAAGAAAGCCGACGCCTGGGTAGTAGGAATCTTACAAAGTTTACGTACACGTTCAACGGTCGTGAACCCATACGCTACTCCCAGTCCTTTGGCTCCTCTGGTGTTTCCACTCAAAAAAACGCGGTTGCCGTTAAATTCAAAATGGTCGCCTATTTTAATTTTTTTGGAGGAAATCTGGTCGTATTCATCGGTAATAATCGCTCCTTCTTGTTGTAAATCTTCCAAACTCCCCTTCACAAAATTCCAAGGTCCGCCAATATGCCTCGGCGATTGTGTCCCAATGAGCGTGATGGGGGTTTTAGTGTCGTCTTTAAACTTAGCACTCCCCGCTCCTACCACCATCGTATTGACCCTCAACACCCCCGCCACCGTCATCAATTCCCGCGATATACGCATATCCAACAAAGGTAAATCACTGACTTGCTGACTTTTATCGCTCACTACCCACACATACTGCTTGTTGTTTTCCGCCAACGAAATCGTTCCCCCCAAAAGAGCAAAGCAGATACCGAGTTGTTGTCCAATCAAAAACACGGACAAAATGATACCAAACAAGATTCCAAACATCTTGGCCTTGTCGTACCACATAAATTTGAAGGCTTCTTTGAACATTTTTTATTAGTTCGTTAGACGTTTTTCCGTTAGCTGTTACTTCAAAACAATAATACAATCTACACGGCTACCAATCAGCGGCATTTTGCCTGATTCGAGGCGAATAGACACATCCCGCACCCTACGGTCTTCTTGTTCGGTTGATTGATCTTTAAAAAGTGATTTTTGTTTTAGATAATCAGCGGCGTAGCTCACTGTGCCCGTAGCTAAAGTATCCCCTGATGTTTGTGAGAGAATAAATGCTTTTTGTCCTACCTGTACTCGCTCGGCGTAGAGTTCATCTACTTCCGTTTTGGCAAACAATGCCCCGTCGGGAGCAAAATCGGCGATTTTGGTGTCATTATTCACAAAATCACCCGTTTTTACCAATACCTTCAACACTTTTCCTCCTACCAAAGCCGCTACTCTCTTTTTTTCGACGACTGTTTTATAGTAATTAATATCAGCTTGTATCTCTCCAACCTTAGCTTGTGCCTGACGGATGTTGGCCTCGGCGGTCAGGAGGTCTTTGGTGAGTTTCTCAAACGTTGCTTTGCTATCGTCCAAAGCTTGTTTGGTTTGGGCATTCCCTTTGTATAGGTCAAGATTACGTTCATAATTATCTCGCGCATTATTTTGACTTACTTTCAACGCTTCGAGCGTTGCTTGATTGGCGGCGATAGTGGCCTGTTGGGTGCCAACTTTACTCTGAGCTTGGCGCAATTGGGCATTTTCCAATACTACTTCAACATCTAGCAGCACTTGCCCTTTTTTCACTGCTTGATTATCGTCTATCATTACACTCAACACCCGCCCGCTGGTGCCTGCGGTAAGGCTCATAATACCATCTTCGGGTTCGATACGTGCCACTCCCAAAATTTGATTTTTGGTCGTGGGCTTTGAAATCGAGTCGGTCTTGGCGGCCGTTTCTTCTTTGGCTTTTTTGTCGCTACAGCTTATGAAGGTCAATATCATTCCAAGGATACAGCATCCATTTTTTATAAGTGCAGTTATATTCATCGCGTTTTAAGGCTTTTATTATCCTAATTTTGTCAAATCAATGGGTGTTACAAACCCGTTTTTCACTTCTACGGCACGGTCTGCGTATTGTTGTAAACGTGGGTCGTGGGTCACCACAGCCACGGCTTTACCCTGCCGGGCCAATGTTTGTAATTCTTTCATTACTACAACCATTGAATCTTTATCTAATGAAGCCGTGGGTTCATCACAGAGCACCAACTTAGGCTCAGTTACCAAAGCACGGGCAATTGCAATTCGCTGCTGTTGCCCTCCCGACAGGGTCTTGGGTAAATTTTTTCTTCTGTCGGTCATACCAACCGTTTCGAGGGCTTTCTGAACGCGTCGTTTGCGTTCATCAGCACCCACTCCCAGCAGTTTTAGGGGCAGTTCAACGTTATCTTGGGCGCTGAGGGGAGAAAGTAAATTGAAGCTCTGAAATACAAATCCTATTTTTTCCAGCCTCAATCGGGCCAATTGACTTTGTTTCATCTCATTAATATGATTACCATCTACCCACAAATCGCCATGAGTGGGGTATATTACACACCCCAACATAGAGAGCAGGGTGGTTTTGCCCGAACCAGAAGGCCCGATAATGAGCGTCAGCTCACCTTCGTTCAACTGAAAATCCGTAGGTTGTAGTGCTACAATCGTTTGGTCACCCGTCTTGTATTCTTTACTTGCCCCTTTTAATTCTGCAATCATAAATGAGTACCCTCGTAATTAGTACGAAATTGTACTATTATAATCAATTTACATTGAAATTGTTTATAAAAATTTAAAAATAATTCCCCAAGATGAAGGAATTGGGTTATTTTGTGAGGAATATTGCTATCAAAGAAAGGTTGAATAAAGCCCACAACCCCGTACTTCGCAAACGGAACAAATGTTAGTCGGTATGAGTATTGGCGGGCTACTCAATGGGTCTGAACTATTTATTCCGCCCATATGCACCCCATTTAAGGGAAATTTTAATGCCGATTTTTTAATGACATCCCCCAACCTGGGCTACAAAAAGCACCCCATTGTCTGCTCTAAAACCTGCTTTTAACTCTACCGATTTGGCCGTGTAAATTACTTGAGAGGTCCCATTTATTTTGTTTGAAGCCGTAATCTTGCCAGTGGTGGCCGATGCCATTTTTTGATAAGCGCCCGACGAATAATCATTGTTGGGACTGACAAGCGTGACTTGGCCTTGGCATGGATTTCCATTGACGATAACAGTTACGGCATTTGATGCGACACTCGTACAGCCATTTACGGTACAGGTAGCGGTAAATGTAGTCGTATTATCCAACTTGATTGTCAAGGGATTGGTAATCAGATTGGCCACCGACCAATGAATCGTACCGCCACACCCTGTGGCAGTCAGTGTCGTGTTTCCTCCAAAATTGACGGTGGTGGGATTAGCACTAATACTGGGTGCGATTTGATTCACTACTACCTCGACACTTGCCGTGGCGGTACAAGCATTTCCATTTGTCACCAACACTATATATGTACCTGATGATGAAGTGCTTGCATTTACAATATCGGGATTTTGTAATGAAGATGAAAAGTTATTAGGCCCCGTCCAGGCATAAACAACTCCTCCAGAAGAAGTCAGTTGTAAGGTATTGCCTGCACAAATCGGGGAATTGCTTCCTGCGGTTGGAGTGGGTAAAGCATTTACGGCTACTACTATTGAATCGGCTGCCATACAACCATTTGCATTGGTTACCTTTACAGTATACATTCCTGACAATAAAGTAGATGCATTAAGAAAGCCTAAGTTTGGAGTGACTGATGTAAAATTATTGGGGCCTGTCCAAGCGTACGAAATACCCCCAGAAGCAGTGAGTGATAAATAGCTTCCTGCGCAAATCGGAGAGTTGCTGCTTACCGATGGAATAGGTAAGGGGTGTACCAATACTATTGTCGAGTCCGTGGCTGAGCAGCCGTTTCCCGCCGTAACTGTTACACTGTATGTACCCGATAATGAAGGAGTAGCATGCAAAAAAGTTGGATTTTGGACGGAAGATGAATAACTATTCGGTCCTGTCCAAGCATACGAAATACCGCCAGAACTTGTTAATTTTAGACTGTCTCCAGCACAAATGGGAGAGTTACTTCCAGCGGTTGGTATGGGTAAAGGATTGACTATCATCGTAATCGTGTCTGAAGCAACCACACATGCACCCGAGGTTAATACCACAACAACCTTATCACCGTTTGCCAAATTAGTAGTAGTAAAAGTAGCAGAGGTGCCATTTTGAATACTGGTACCATTGACTTTAAAAGTATAAAACGGCGCAAGCCCCACATGGATAGGCGTAGCAGTAAAGGTTACGCTCGTACCAGCACAAACGGTATCGCTTGGCGTAACCGCAATACTGACAGACATAACTCCCGCTTGATTCTCATACGCCCCCATATCCACCGTTATATTATGAATACGCGCCGCCCCGGTAATATCCGTACTGATACCTAAGGGAATATCAGCGTTGTTACCTACGTTCATGGCAGGGCTACAATTTTGAAGAGCCAAGCCATCATCGGCAGTACCAAAAATATTATCTGCGCCGTCTAGGTCATTTTGATTCACAAACAACGGGTCTTGATTGATATTATTGATGCCCGAAAAACCTCCTTCTACATCAGAGTAACTCACAATAGCAGAACCTTGCCCTTCAATGTTACTTACGAAAAACCCTCTCTTTTTGTTTCCCCAAAAAATACTATTTTTTATAGCTAAAGCGTAGTTGTAAGTATTGATAGCACCGCCCGAACTATAATACCCAGTGGCATAATTTCTGATAAAAGTGCAGTTGGTAATGGTATCTGAGCCGCTCGAACTCATAAATATACCTCCCCCGCCTAAAAAATCCCCAGTGGCAATGTTATCAGAAAAAGTACAATTGGATATTTTTAGTGACGACACACTAGAAGCACTCATCGCTCCACCTAATATCGCAGCATTATTTTTAAAAGTACAATGGGTAATGGTGAACGAAGCTGAATTACTGATAAACATTCCACCACCACCGCCATTACTTACTGTATTACTAGAAAAGACGCAATAGGAAATGATTGGCGAAGCTCCGTCAAGTAGGGACATCCCACCCCCACCACTTACTCCTCTATTTACAGAAAATCTGCAATTGGTAATGGTGGTAAAAGAGGTAAGAATTACCATTCCACCATCATTTGCTTGAGTAATGGTGAAGCCATCAAGAACCGTGGTGCTGTCGTCGTCCGCAGAGAGAACTACATGAGAAGTATTGTCATTATTATCATTAATCGTTCCTATATCTCCGCTCAAAATACTCGGATTGGCAGCTATTACGGCAGGGGTTCGTTCAGAGAGCGAAGTTTCTATTCCCGCAAAACTTCCATAGACCTTCACTTGGTTTTTGAGCATAAAAGCATAACTACTACTGGAAGTGCACCCCGTACAACCAGGAGGATAGGCATTCGGCTTATACGTACCCGCCGCTACCCAGACTTCGTCTTTGAGGTACGAGGAGTCAATCATGGCCTGTAAGTTGTCGGAGGCATTCGCCCAGCTGCTTCCATCGCCAGTGCCCGTGGCAGTAGGTTTCACGTATAATCGTCTAAAGGGTGGCGCAGGAGGGATATATTGATTTTCATAAGCCCCCATGTCAATTCTTGGGTTCTGAATGCGAGGGGCACCTGTAATGTCAGCCGTAGCCGTGATACCTACATTTGAGCCTTCTTCGGCGGCGGGACTGCTATTTTGTAGCGTTAAACCATCATCGGCAGTACTCAAAACATTATCTGCCCCATCTGGGTCGTTTGCGTTGACAAAGAGCGGGTCAATGGCAAATTTCATTCCATTTCCAGACCTTAACCCCGAAGAAGTGGCTACCGGATAGTTGGTGGTATTATTCGTCAATTGTAAGATTGAATAATTAATCCCAGTTCCTGAAAATGCAGTAATTAAATTCTCAATGTCAGCCCCAGGGACAGTAGGGTCAGAATTTTTTGCATTGCCCCAAAAAATACAATTTGTTAAGAGGGCCATCGTCCGCCCACTTCCTCCTTGTCCCCCTTCGTTGTAAATTCCTCCGCCGTGTTCGGTGGCATTGTTGCCATAAAAGGTACAATTGATAAAAGTCGAGTCGAAACCCAACTGGTTCATTACTCCACCGCCATTGGTGGCCGTATTGAAAGAAAAGCTACAATTACTAATATTTGGTGAAGCCTCCAAATTGTATAATCCTCCCCCTGCTGCTGAAGTATTGGCATAGAAATTAGATTGCTTAATGGTGGATGAAGTTATATGATTGTAAATACCGCCCCCTTTCGCATTTCCCACGTTGGCCGAAAAGTTACACTTCGTGATTGTCAGAGTAGAGGCGGCATCATTATAAATACCTCCACCAAAGTCTGCTTCGTTGTTTAAAAAATAGGTGTTGGTAATACTTGTGGAGCGTCCCCAAATCCAAAGTCCCCCGCCAAAAAGTGCTGTATTGCTGATAAATTGACAGCTTGAAAGGATTAAAGTACACAAATCATTATTAATTCCACCGCCATTAGAAGTCGCAGTATTGGCAGAAAAAATAGAATTATTGATGGTTAGCGAGCATTCTCTATTAAACATTCCACCACCATAAACTGCATTGTTATGTATAAAGCTACAATTTGAGATGGTGAGAGTGGAGAATACGTTTTTCATTCCACCTCCCTTATTTTTATTAACATTAAATGATTCTACCGTAATCTCTCCACCATTGGATGCATTGCCATGGGTGACTGTAAAACCATCTAACACCGTCGTACTGTCGTCCTTTACTGAGATAATGACGTGAAAAGTGTTATCGCTGTTGTCGTTAGTAATCCCAATATCGCCACTCAAAATACTTGGATTCGCCGCAATGACCATGAGGGTTCGTTCACTCAGCGAAGTTTCGGTGCCCGCAAAACCTCCATAAACTTTGACCTGGTTTTTGAGTATAAAGGCATAATCACGCGGGGAACTGCAATCGGTACAGCCCGTTGGATAGGCCATTGGTAGGTAAGTCCCCGCCGCAACCCAAATTTCATCATTGGCCGAAGCCCCATCTATCATCACCTGTAAGTTGCCCGAAGCATTAGACCAACTGCTTCCGTCGCCTGTGCCAGTAGCAGTAGGTTTTACAAAGAAAACAGTAGCATTTGCCCTGAATGAAAGCAAGTCAAACAAAACAAATGTAAGCAGAAACAAGCATAAGAGCTTCAGTCCATTACTTTTGTTCTGCTTTCTACAAGGTGATATTTTCATTTTTATTGGAAGTTAATGGCTATTTTAGCCGTTTAAATCACCGCAACAAACAGACAAAATACGGTTCACATACCCAGATGTGTTTCCTAATAGCATATTTAGACTGAATGTGTAAATAGGCTAAAAGCCCACCTACATTCAATGATTTTGAGCAGGGTGACGAATGAGAAAGGTCAGCTTTATAAAATATTGATATAGGGGATTTTCGACATCTATTTCGGAGGATTGTAGTATCTCGGTCATTTAACTATTGTCTGAATTGTCTAACAATAATTTAACTAACTTATTTATATGCCTGATGAGGTTTGTTTAAAACAATTGATGAATAAAAACGCTTAATAAACACAATACACTCTCAATAAATCAATCCATAACAAATGAAAAACACCTACTTTTCTATTGTATTTATAGTACTATGTGGTTTGGGCACTTACGCCCAAACCACCACCAAACGCCCCTTAAAACCCTCAGATGTATATCGATTGCAAACGCTAAGCGACCCTCAAATCTCGCCCGACGGGAAGTGGGTAGCTTACACCCTGTCGTCGGTAGATTCGGTCAAAAATAAACGCAACGCTGACATTTGGATGAACTCATGGGATGGTAAAGAGTCGATTCAACTCACCTATAGCCCCGATGGAGAATCACAACCGCGCTGGAGCCCTGACGGCAAATATTTGTCGTTTACCTCTTCCCGTAATGGCCTAACGGGCAGTCAGATTTGGCTGATGGATGTTCGCGGTGGAGAAGCAAGACAATTGACCGATTTGAAAAAAGGAAGTTTGTCGGACTATGCGTGGTCGCCCGATGGTAAAAAAATCGCCTTAGTGATTAGCAACGACCCAGACACTTCAAAATCAAAAACCGCTAAGCCCATCGTTATTGACCGTTTTAAATTCAAACAGGACGTAGAAGGCTACCTGACAAAAAAAACCACGCATTTGTACCTATATGACCTCGTTTCAAAGAAAATTGATACCCTGACCAAAGGTATCTACAACGAATCGTCGCCCAAATGGTCGCCAGATGGTACGCAGATTGCCTTTGTGAGCAACCGCACCGCCGACCCCGACCGCAATGCCAATACCGATATTTGGATCATAGATGCCAAACCCAACGCCGTCATGAAGCAGGTCACCACTTGGACGGGCCGCGATTCAGGCCCCGAATGGAGCCCCGACGGAAAACAAATCGCTTACGTGCGCTCTACGTCTTCTGATAACTACTTTATGTATGATCAAACGATTTTGTGTGTGGTATCAAAGGATGGCGGCGAACCCAAACTGTTGAGCAAAACACTCGACCGCCCAGTAGGCTCGCCACTTTGGACCAAAGACGGGGCATCTCTCCACGCATTGGTTACGGATGACCGCACCCGTTACGTTGCACAATTTACCGCAGCCGACGGAAAAATGACCAAAACATTGACAGGTAACCGAAGCGTTTCGACCCTCGAACGGCACCCCTCAGGCTCCATACTCACGGTCATAAGCGACCCACAAACGCCTAGTGAACTATACGCTTTGGAAAGCGGCAACCTTCGCCGCCTTACCACCCACCAGGAGGCTTTTCTTGCGCCGCTGGCACTGGCCACCGTCGAAGGGTTTACTTCAAAAAGCAAAGATGGAGCTAGTGTTTCCAACCTTTTGTACCGCCCCGCCAACGCGGTAAAAGACGTCAAGTTGCCCACGATTCTGTTTATTCACGGTGGCCCCGTAGCGCAGGATGAATTTAGTTTTGATTTGAGTCGCCAAATGCTGTCAGCGGCGGGCTATGCCGTTGTGGCGGTCAATTATCGCGGTTCCAATGGTCGCGGCTTGGAGTATAGCAAAATTATTTCGGCCGATTGGGGCAACAAAGAAGTATTGGATATTTTGGGCGCAACGGATTACTTGGTCCAAAACGGCATTGCCGACCCCGAGAAATTGGGCATAGGTGGCTGGAGCTACGGCGGTATTTTGACCAATTACACCATCGCTTCCGATACGCGTTTTAAAGCGGCCTCCAGCGGGGCAGGCGTGGCAATGATTTCGTCGCTGTACGGCGTAGATCAGTACATTTTGCAGTACGAAAACGAACTAGGCTCTCCTTGGAAGAATTTTGATAAATACGTGGCCCTGTCATACCCTTTCCTCAAAGCCGATCGCATCAAAACACCTACCCAATTTATGGTGGGCGAAAGTGACTTTAACGTTCCCTCGGTAGGGAGCGAGCAGATGTATCAGGCCTTACGCTCACTTGGCACACCCACGGAATTGATTATTTACCCAGGCCAATTCCACGGTATCACCAACCCAAGCTTCCAAAAAGACCGTTTTGAACGCTATATTAAGTGGTTTAATGCGTATTTGAAGAAGTAGAAGTTTAGAAGTAGGAGGTATGAAATAAGAGGTATGAAATGGGAAAAGCTGAAGCAACGCCGTTGGTGAAATAACACCAACGGTGGCTTTTATACCTCTATTAATTCTTACTTCTTCAATAAAATTAATCAGAAAAATACTTCCTTCTAAGGCGTCATAAATTTCCAAGTCACGTTCCCAACGGTGTTGGGTTTGCCGTTTTCGGGGTTGGAGATAGTACCCTTCCATTCGCCGTTAGTTTGGCGCTCGGCGGTGAGAGTTCGCCAACTGAACTGGCCTTTTTCATAATCAAAGGTTTCACCATCGTCGTCGTAGAGCTTATATTGGGCGTTTTTTTGACCGTAATGACGTATTTCAAGGTCTACTTTTTGGTTGGGTTGAGGGGCGTGCAACATCACTGGCATCATCGGGATAATGCCCCCGTCTTTGACAAAAACGGGAATTTTATCCAACCCCGGCGTGACGGTAATCACCTCGCCCTCTCCCACCAATTGACCCGTGTAAAAATCGTACCATTTCCCTTTGGGCAACACCACCTTACGGGAGGTTTGGCCCGTAAACATCGGCGCCACCAACAGGTATTCCCCCGCCATGTACTGGTCTTTGATTTCTTTGTTGACGGCCACGGCGTAGGGATTTTCTTCCAAATTAGCATTCAGAAGCTCCTTTTTTAACTCCGTCTTAAAATCAGGTTCAAGATTAACGGCCCGAAACGGCGGCGTACCTTCAAAATGATACTTGGCAAATTCGGTGTACCAGTACGGCATCATCCGCATCCGCAGTTGCGAAATTTCTTTGATTTGTGCTGCTACTTCGGGAAAGGTCCAAGGTTTGGTGCTGCTGGCCCATGCGTTTATCATGGCCATCGGCGAAAAACACACCGACTGAAACCGTCTCAACCATTCTTCACCCGTCTTGGAAGCCCGTACTTCGGGTGTCCACAGGGTTCCCGAAAAACCGCTGTTAATCAAGCCCGTAATGAAATCTTCGTGGCTGTAATTGTCGTTGTAAATCACGTAAGGCAACGACACCCCACCTGCGTTGGACGCACGTACCAACCCGTAGGTGCGTCGGTTGTGTTTACGAAACATATCGGTGCTTTGTTTCATGACCAACACCCCGTAGGTTTGACGCATCTGCTCGGCGCTGACGCCCGACGGAAACGTAGCCACATCGGGCCACAACCACGAATCAAAGCCATCCACTTCGTCGATTTTATACCCACTAACACCGATACTAACGTGGTCTTTGTCAAATTGACCCCAGTAAATGGCTTGCGCTTTGGGAATCGTTAAATCGGGCACCGCCCCCACCCATACCGAATGAGAGCCTGTAAAAGGAGCAATTTTAGGGTAGATTGAGGCCTCAGGAGACACGTACGGGTTAGTCCAAAGATTGATACGAACGCCCTTGTTGAGCATGTCTTTCACAAAAGCAGCAGGCTGCGGAAAACGCGTTTTGTCCCACTCAAACGTGCAGGGATAGGATTTGCTCTGCCATCCGGGTTCGAGTCCGATAAAATCCAGTGGATAGCCCTTTTCTTCAAATTCAGCGGCTTCTTTTTGCACATCTTTGTCGGAATACAAACGATTGACGCGCTGCGTAAAGCCCAGTCCCCAACGTGGCGGCAGACAGCCCCCGCCGTTGAACAAATTAAATCGACGCACCGCTTCCATGGTCGATGGACCGCCGAAAACGTACAGCTCCACCCCGCCCGCTGGTACGAGTATTTCAACGGCATCGGAGTAAGGTTGCGCCTGCCAATTTTTATCGGTGTTGCGGTCCAGCAACAACGGCGGATTTTTGCTGTTGGTTCGGACGGCAGTGCCCGCATATACATTGATGTAGCGCGCTGAATTCACAAACACCCCGTAACCCTTGGAAGAAACATAAAAAGGAACGGGCGCGTGGGTACGTCCGTTGTCTTTGTTGCCGTAATGGTCCATGTGAAGTTGCAGGATTTTCCCCCGTTGATGTACGGTCTGAAAGTTGAGGCCGAAGCCAAAGAGCTGTTCACCGCGTTCCAAAGGGAATCGTAAATAGGTTTTACCATCTCGAATCTGCACCGAAATCTCGTTTTGGTCCAACGGAAATCGCGTCGTACCCATGTTTTTCAAGGCATTGGTATTGGGCTGAACCCCCGCAGCCGTCAGCAGATTATACGCTTCAGGCTTGCCTACGGATACTTTCCAGACGCCCGAAGCAATTTCTTTCCATTGCATTAATTGGGCAAAAGTGCCAAAATTTGCCAATAGCAAACCCAGCATGAGCATTATTGTACAATTAGATTTTTTCATTTTTGGGGAACAATGGTATAACGTTTTCCTTTTTCGGTCTGAAATTCAATGAGATAACTTCCCTCCAACGGTACATCTACAAACACCGCCTCAGTTTTTTTGCTAAATGGCAAAGTTTCGACTTCGGGATTGAGTGGGTTGAAGACCACAGACTGGTTGGGTAATGAAGGTATTTCAACCACTTTAACGGGCACCTTTGTACGTAGCCTACACACACCGCCGAGGTTGGACAACACACTCGCTTGGGTCAGTTTCCCCTGTTCCCATGCAATGCTTATGTCAAAATTCCCCCGCGCCTTGATGCCCTTTACGGTGCCTTTAGGCCATGCATCAGGCAAGGCCGGCAGCAGGCTGATTTCGCCCGTGTGGCTTTGCAGCAACATTTCGGTAATACCAGCAGTACCCCCAAAATTTCCGTCAATCTGAAACGGCGGGTGAGCATCAAATAAGTTGGGATAAGTTCCGCCTCCCGACTGCGTCGACAGGCTTGTGCCGTTTCGCGAAGCGCTTTTTGGGCCTACGTACGAAAGTCCGTCCCGCAGTATTTTGTAGGCGTGGTTGCCATCTTCGAGGCGCGCCCACCAGTTGATTTTCCAGGCCATCGACCAACCCGTACTAACATCACCCCGCTGAATCAGCGTCTTTTTGGCCGCTGCCGCCAGTTCGGGGGTCTTACGGGGATTGATTTGATGACCCGGGTGGAGCCCGAATAAGTGCGAAATATGGCGATGTTTGTCGTTAGGATCATCCCAATCTTTATACCACTCTTGTAATTGTCCGAATTGACCTATTTGATAGGGATACAAACGCGCTTTGGTTTTCTCCAGTTGGGCCATGAAAGGCGCATCGGTTTCGAGAATTTTAGCCGCCTGAATGCAATCATTAAAAAGCTCCCGAATGATGGCCATGTCCATGGTGGAAGCCATCGTAATCTGGTATTCTTTACCGTTGATTTTGATGGTGTTTTCGGGCGAAGTGGACGGGTTGGTAATCAAGTGCCCTTGGCCATCTTCCACCAACCAATGTAGCATAAACTGCGCGGCACTTTTCATGAGTGGATAACCTTGCGCTCGCAGAAAGGTTTTATCGCCCGTAAATTGATAATGTTCCCACAGGTGGGTGCTCAACCACGCTCCCGCCATCAACCAACTCGACCAACTACCCCGGCTGCGCGAATCCCACTCATAGCCACCACCCGCAGAAGTTTTGGCCCAAATATCGGTACCATGGTGCGTAATCCAGCCTTCATTAATTCCATAATTTACCTTGGCCGTTTTGGCTCCGTTGACGGCCAGATTACCGATAAAATGCAGTAATGGCAAATGACATTCAGGCAAGTTGGCATTTTCGGCAAGCCAATAATTCATTTCTACGTTGATATTGGTGGTATAATTACTACCCCAAGGCGGCTGAATGTGGTCGTTCCAAATCCCCTGCAAATTGGCAGGAACCCCCGCTGCTCCCGAAGCGCCATTGCGCGAACTTGAAATCAATAAGTACCGACCAAACTGATAATAGAGCGTTTGTAGTTGCGTATCGGAAGGGCCGTTTTGCTGACGAATCAGTCGCTCGTCGGTGGGTAATTTAAGGGCTTCCGCATCTTCTCCCAAATCCAGCGCCACCCGATTAAACAGCTTTTGATAATCAGCGATGTGCGCGGCTTTGAGTTGGGCATAAGTAGATGATAACGCCTTTCGTAGAATCGCGTTCGCCTCCACCGAAGGGTCTTTTCCAGCCAATCCCGGAGATTTATCAAATCCGTTAAAACTTGTTGCACCGACCACATAAAACGTTACCGTATTAGCTCCATAAATGGTCAATTTGCCATTTTGGTTTGCCACTTTTCCCCCTTCGGATTGGGCCGCCAAATGAATTTCAAAGTTCGTTCCTTCTCCCTTTGGGTCCTCATCGTACAGAATCTGTTGCGGCTCAGAGGCGCGGTGAGCTACGTGCTTGGGGGCTTTGCCTTTTAAAACAAGTTGATTTAAGGCAATATTTAAAACATTGAATTTCAACTTACTACTCAATTTTGCATCGACGTTGATGCGGTTCTTTTTGTTGGCACTAATCCGTACTACCATTACCGATGCGGGGTGACTGATAAAGGTTTCGCGGGTGTAAGTCACTCCGTCAACGGTGTATTTCACGGCAGAAACGGCCGTATTTAAATCCAACTCCCGGTGATAATTGGTCGCGGAAGAATCACGGAACCCAAAATCCAGGTATAAATCGCCCATTGGCAAATAACGAGCACAGTACGGCCCCTGCATTTTCTTCCAAAGTGCGTCGGCTTTATCGTACTCACCTTCAGAAATGGCTTTGCGCACCTGCGGTAAAACTGTCGGGCCGTTGGGATTATTGCCTTCAATGGGGTAGCCCGACCATAGCGTATTGTCGTTTAGCTGAAAGCGCTCTTGATTGACCCGCCCAAACACCATCGCTCCCGTTTTGCCGTTGCCCAAAGGCAGGGCTTCTTCCCAAATTTGGGCTGGTTGAGTATACCAAAGTTTGAGATGGGGAGTAACTGAAGGACTTTGTGCATAGCTGGCGGGTAGTCCTATCGGTGAACATAGTAGCAACCAAATAGAAAAACAAACCGCAAAATTTACCAGAAATACGCTCGACAATGAGAAGGTTGAAAAGGCAAAAAAGGGATACTTTTGAAACAGAAACTTCATAGAAAAATAGTCAGGGGTTTAGAGTACTTCAAATTCACAATAGGCCATTCGGATGGCACCAAACTACCGTTATCTTCTTTTTTCACAAGTTCAATATGTGTCTTACTTACTCTATTTTGACGCTAATCTTTGAGCCATTGGTCAACTGAAAGTATCTCGTTCTTAAACTAATTTTATGCTTTCTTTCCACCATTTTTTTGGTTTATGTATGATTTTTAGCCAATTTGAACCATATTTGTATAAAACCAACCTTGGTTGAAAAACTTGTCACAAAACACACAGGGTATCTTTTGTCACTAATTATCTTTGATTCCATTAGTGATATGCCCGATTATCGTTTTATTTGAAAACTCAATCCACCCCACCTAACGCCCCATGAACATGTGATTTTTTAGAATGACGCTTCATGCTTTGAAACAGGCATGTTTTTTCTATTAAATACCCCTTTGTGGCTCCTTTAAAAACGCGGCAAATCTCATCTTTAAAGAATGATTTACCAATCACGGAGGCTTCATCGCAATATCTTTCTCAATTTTTAACTCTTACATGGAATTATTTATCATATTTCTGCTTACGATTATCAACGGCATCTTCTCCATGTCCGAAATCGCGGTAGTCTCTTCTCGCAAAGTAAAACTTGAAAATTCGGCCAAAAGAGGCAGCAAGTCAGCCAAACTAGCCTTAGAACTTATCAATTCGCCCAATCAATTTCTTTCTACTGTTCAAATCGGCATCACCCTCATCGGAATTTTATTGGGTATTTTTGGAGGTGAAAACCTGACCAACGATTGGCAAGACTATTTAAACCAATTTGAGGTTTTGAAACCTTACAGTCGCCCGCTGTCGGTGGGGGGCGTGTTGGTGATGATTACGTTTATTTCTTTGGTCATTGGTGAACTGGTCCCCAAACGCATCGGTCTAACCAATCCTGAAGGCATCGCCAAAGCAGTGGCATTGCCGATGCAAATTCTTTCAAAAGTTACGGCGCCATTCGTGTGGCTTTTGACCCATACGTCTGATCTTTTACTCAAAATTTTGCGTATAAAACCCTCCGCCGACAGCCGGGTGACGGAAGAAGAAATCAAAGCGTTTATTCAGGAGGGAACCGACGGCGGCGAAGTGCAAGAAATCGAGCAAGAAATTATGGAGCGCGTGTTTCATTTGGGCGACCGCAAAGTAGGCTCCCTCATGACGCACCGGATGCAGTTGGTTTGGCTGGATTTAACCGATAGCCCCGACGAAATACGCGAAAAAATAAAGGGCGAAATCCACTCCGTTTATCCCGTTTGTAGAAACACCGTCGACGAGGTGGTCGGGGTCGTGTTGATGAAAGATATTTTCCAGCAGGTCATGGAAAACCGCCCTCTTGATTTGGAGGAGTTGATTAAAGAACCCCAATACCTACCAGATAGCAGTTCGGCCTACATTGCGCTCGAACGCCTTCAAGAAAACCGTCAGCATTACAGTATGGTCATTGATGAATACGGGGCTTTACAAGGAATCGTAACACTCAATGACCTAATGGACGCCCTCGTAGGCGACGTTAGCGACACCAATTATGATGACGAAACCAGCATCGTCCAACGGGAAGATGGCACCTATATCACCGATGCCCAGATGCCCTTCTATGATTTTCTAAGCTATTTTGACCAGTTAGATTTATACAACGAAAATATGCCTTTTAACACCATTGGAGGTCTCTTGCTCGAACATTTTGGGCACGTACCCAAAACGGGAGAGATTATACTCTGGCATGGTTTTAAATTCGAAATTTTTGACATGGACGGTGCCCGAATTGACAAGGTATTGGTGACGCAGGTAGAAGGTGATTCAACGGAAGACGCATAAACTTAGGATTTATCAAAACTCCCGCTCCGACAAATTTATTACAACTTTTTCAAAACCAACGTTTTATCATTTACACCCGCAGGGCTTTGAAGCATCATAGAAGGTGCAATAACGTTTACATTTTCGGTTTTAAGGATTTTCCCCGTTACAACATCCGTCCATGTAGTTGAATAGTTTCCTTTGGGTAGTTGTAGATTTATCCGACAAGGTTGCGCCAAAAGCGGCTCAGCATAAACCAAATATTGCTGACGGTCTTTCATCGCATACACAAACGCACCTTCGGCGTGCCCCAAAAATGAAGCATCGGGCTTGAGCGTGGCCAAATCCATCCGTTCCAGTTGATTTTTCAGCATTCTGAACTGCCTTCTCAGCGTTGGGCTTCCGCCGCCGGGGGCGTTGTTGGTCAAATCTTTTCCATCTTCCGAACCTACCGAAAACGAGTAGTCTAAATGACCAAACAGTCCTCCCCCGCTCATCATAAATCGCCAAGCCTGTCGGCGATACGTATCGTCACTTTTTCCCGCAAAGCCCGTTTCATTAAAACCTATAACTTTGTTGAGGCGATAATTCAGGGCCGCTGCCTCGGGGTGTGCATAATGAAATGTATAGACGGAGATGTTGGGGTCTGAGACAAAAACGGGCAATTTAAAATTGGCGACATTGTGCGAAATCAGGTGTTTTTTTGCAAGATTTTTCTCTTGGTTTACAATCCATCCCGAAACGTTTTTGTGCCACTCGCGCGATTTAGCAGAAGCAACTTCGAGCGTATTTTTCCAGTTATTTCCAGGTTGTTTTAAATCATCTGCACCCATGTAATCGTTCCAAACCAGCACCGTATCTTTGCCTTCGGCCCAAGGTTCGTTCTGGATTTCGAAGTAAAAATGGTCGTATTGATTCAATTCCTGCACCAATTTGCGGGTATAAGCTTCCTGATATTTCAGGATTGTACCATTGTCGAGCGTATTGACTTTATTGGGCGCGAGGTCGTTAGGCGTTTGATTAACGTTATTTCGGCCATTGAAAGGATGATACGCCCAACCCGCCCCGTAATACGACGAAAAAAGGCATATTTCTACAATCACCCCGCTCTGCTCGGCTTTTTTCATGAAGTCATGCAAACGCGCAAAAAACGCTTCGTCCCACACATTAAGGTCGTATTTATCATTTACTTTTTTCCACGGCAATAGCAAACGGTCGTCGGCGGGTGCCATGGTGTTTTTTTGAATGCCAAACGCCCCCGGCTTTTCGTAGTACGCCCCTGTAAACAACCGGGTTGTGTTGAGTCCGTCGGCTTGCTGGGTTTTGAGGTAAGTATCGTAGTTAAAATCAAGGTTCATCACGGCGCCGTAGTGTTCACCCGAACCCACAATGACCGTTGGTTTGCCCTTGTACGTAAAATAATGCGGGTTTTGGGGTAACAACGCCAGAGTTTGCGCCAAAGACGCGAAGTGAACGATGAACGCGCAGAAGAAAGAAAAGACAATTTTCATGATAGGTTTTAGGGAAGTAGAAGGTTATTGGCAAGTCTACGTTTTTTTAGGATAGCCATCTATCAAACCACTCAAACGCGTCTTTTTGCATCGGTTGGTCAAACTTATGTTCACCATCATAAAACTTCCCTTGGTATTTTTCAATGGCTCCCGCTTTGGCAAAGATTTCACGGAGTTGGGTGTCGGCTTTTTTCATTTCGGGCAACGTAAATAAGTCATCGTCGTTGTTGTTTTGCACCATCGTTGGCAACGGCGCCCGTATCCCTAAAATCTCGGGGAAGTCTAAATAATTGGGCAACAACGGCACGTACAGCATCCACGTGTGCGTGTACGATTTGTACAAAATAAAATCATCCCAGGTCGACATAAAACCCACGCAAACCGCGCATTTGATGCGCGCATCCAACCCACCCAAGTACGCCGTCCGCAATCCACCACCCGACAGTCCTGCGCAACCGATGCGGTTCTTGTCTACTTCGGGACGCATACTTAAAATATCCAAGGCGATTTGGTCTTCGGCCAAAACTACGCCCGGCCACGTGGTACCGCCGCAAAACAATGATTTCGACATAACGTGCTCATGCTCACCCGCCCAGGCATTGTAGGCTTGGATATTTTCGGTTTTTTCGGGGTCAGCGTCCGATTTGCCTTCCGTTTTGAGTGGCCCCCACGAATACCCAGCGACTTCATCGTACAATACCCGACGACTTTCAAACGCAAAAGTATCGTGAACCAACACCACATAACCACGCTTGGCAAGCTCATTGGCCCAAGCCTTACCTCCATAATAGTGCTCCTGATGCTCAACCAACAACGGGTGCATTTCGTCGGAAAGGCGCACAATTTTACGTTTACCAAAGTATTTATTGCCGCCGTGGTCGTGAAGCGCCAGAATTGCAGGGAGGGGTTTTGTTGCTCCTTGGGGCTTCAAAAGGTAGGCTTTGGTCGGGCGGCCGTAGGGCAATTGCCACGACAGCTCTTCAATATCCAACCCATCATACGCGTATTTTTTCTCGACCTTAACCGTGGGAGTTTTGCCCAAATCGGGTTTAAAAATCAACTCATTGGTTTTGGCAAGGGCTTCTTTTTGCCACGTTTTTACGTTGTTCCATTTAGCGTGTCGGAACGATAACGCAGGGATATTTTTTACCAATGAAGCGGCCCATTCGCCGTAAGTGCCAATCAGGCTTTTTTGAGTTGCCATTGTCTCTATGTTGGTGGTAAGAACATGATTCCCTAACGATACATTCATTGCATCGGGCAGTACCGCAAAAGAAGCCGCCATACTTGCTGAAGTTTTAATAAATTTGCGGCGGGAAGCAGAGGATTTTCCGTTCATTTTTAAGGGTTTCTTCTGTTTTGCTTACTTTATTTGCACGCTATCCAACAGCTCAAATTCGGCCTTAAACAACGCGGGGCGTTCCTGCACGTTATCACCCAATTCTAGCACTACGCCCGACTTTTTATCGTGGCCTTTCCACTCGGGAAGGCCCTTGGCGTTGGGGTTGCCTGTTTTGGCAAAATTCACCCAATAATCGGCCATGTTGTTTTCCAATTGACGGTCAACTTCCTGCCAAGGCCGATTCCAGCGGTGCAAAGTATGCAACGCATAGGGTACTTCTGAGGTGTGAAAAGCACCGTAATTGGGGAAGTTGGGCTTATCGGGCGGCACGTGCGTAAACTGATAAAGATAGGCCCTGCTTTTATTGAAACCCGCCCACAAATGCGCTGAACGGGCCGCAAACGAAAGCAAGCCCAATTTCAACTGGGTAGCTTTGGCCTCATCGTCGGTAGCGGCGGGAAACAGTTTCAAAAATTCGTCGGCCTTTTCACCGTATTTTTCCCGCAATTGTTGTTTGAATTTTTCGGCCGAAAGCGCCTGTCCGCCTGTGATACTGCCGTCGCCCGTAACCCAGCCTGCCATCAGCGGCACGTCGTTGTGTTTGCCTTCTTTAAAATGATTGAAAATATCAGTTGGCAATACGTGGCCATCTAGTGTAACGCCAAAACGAATGCCGCCCTGCGTCGCCGCCAAAATTTCTTCGGGTGTTTTTTTGCGTAATTCCGCCAAGTTGGCCGCATTGGCTTTCTTCTGAAACGCTTCTCCCATTTTCTCGGCATCAGCCAGCGAAGTCGGAATTCGGTTGGAAAGCATCCCGCCGCTTTGGGCAATGGCACGGTGGAAAAGGCGTTTGGCCAGAGGCGAAGCGACCAAACAATTAACACTCATCGACCCCGCCGACTGCCCTGCGATGGTAACGTTGTTGGGGTCACCGCCAAAAGCGGCAATGTTGTTTTGAACCCATTTAAGGGCCGCAACTTGGTCCAACAAACCATAATTTCCCGACGCGTTGTTTTGTTCTTTACTCAACTCAGGATGCGCCATGAAACCCAACGCCCCAACCCGATAATTGATGCTGACAAAAACAACGCCTTTTTTGGCCATTTCTTCACCATCGTAAATGGCGCAAGCGGCCGAACCCGACGAAAAACCTCCACCATAAATCCACACAAAAACGGGACGATTTTCGTAGGCCAACTTAGCACCCGTCCAGACATTGAGGTACAGGCAATCTTCGCTCAACGGCTCCGGTGGGGCAATAAACTCTTCGGTCCAGCAGTAAAAAGGTGCAGGTTTGGACTGAATTGGACTGGCCGAAAAAGATTCACATTTGCGAACGCCTTGCCAGTTTTTGGCTGGCTGAGGGGCTTTCCAGCGCCAGTTGCCAACGGGTGGGGCGGCAAATGGAATCCCTTTATAAATATGAATATCGCCACTTTTTAGGCCTGATATAGCCCCATTTTCGGTCTTGACAATGTCGTATTGCGCCTGCGTTTTTAGCCCTAACACAAGCAATCCTACCAGTAGAAGATTGGGAAGTATTTTCATAACCTATCAAATCACAAAAAAGGGAAAAACTACTCATAATGTAGCTGATAAGCCACCTCGAAATATGGGTAATCAGAAAATTACTTAATTTTAAATTTCCCCTATTTTAAAGACAACTCAACCCTTTTCCTGCCATTTGCACCATCGCCACAAATACCCGTTAGAGAATCCCTCAACTCATCTAATTGCATCCTTTCATTTAAAAAAACCGTTAATGTATGTTAAGAATCACACTAACGTCGGTTTTTAGCTAATTTTGTGCGTTAATACTACACAAAAATTAAAAAAAATGACAGCGTGCGCCCCGTCGCCTGTGTGAACGACACTTTTCATTGATTTTATGATTTTTTCAAAAATTAGCCATATCCATTGCAACCCCAAAGCCATATTCTGCGTATATGGGATTAAACGACTTATCATTCTTATGACCGTCTTTAGTTCCGTATTCACCTATGCCCAACGCCCTACCGCAGGCCCTACTTCCTCCATGCAAGGAGAAGAAAAGGTTTTTCTGCTGGGTGCCGACAGCATGACCGTCATGAAAATGACGGATGGAAGTGAAGTGCGTAGGGTAGTCAATAAAGTCGTTTTTCGTCACAAAGGTGCGCTGATGTATTGCAATTTGGCCATTCACAACGTGGCCTCCAATGCCATTGAAGCCTACGGGAATGTTCGCATTGTGCAGGGAGATACCATTACCGTAACGGGGGATACCCTGTTTTACTACGGAAATAGCCGTTTGGCAAAGGTGATGGGCAAAGTAGTCAATCTCAAAGACCGCAAAAGAACCCTTACGTCAACCAAGATTGAATACGACATGGCAACGGGTATTGCTTTTTACCCCAACAAAGGCAAAATCATTGATGCCGAAAATACCCTGACCAGCAACATTGGTTACTATGACACCCGTACCAAAGTTTCCACTTATTATACCAACGTCAAACTGGTCAATAAAAAGTATACACTGACCACCGACACCCTCATTTATAACTCGCTAACCAAAATCGCCGATTTTAAAAGCCCTACCAAAGTAGTAAGCAAGGAAGGGACAGTCATTGCCAAGAACGGCTCTTACAACACCGATACTGGTGAGTCGCTGTTCAGAACACGCACCACCATTGACAATCCAGACTATACCCTTACGGGCGACTCACTCTCGTTTGACAACCTGAATAAAAAAGGGTTTGCCAAGGGAAAAGTAGAAATTGTGTCTAAAAACGATGACACGATTCTCAACGGTGATTTCGGAATCTATAACGGCAAATTGGGCATCTCAAAGGTTTGGGGACACGCTTTGACGCGGTCTGTCATTTCAAAAGACACCCTTTTCATGACAGCTGACACCCTTTATTCTATTGATATACAACCAGATACAACTACAATCTCCAAGCCAAATTTATCCAGTAAGCAACTTGACAAAAATAAAGTTGACGCTGATTCTTTGGCTAAGAGTAAACCCAACATTGGTTTTTCGCTCAAAGGAAGGAAAAGCACCGTTTTTTTAAAAGGAATAACCCCATCCAATCAGGCCAATTTAGCAAAACGTGTCGCGGGCAAAACAAAAGCAAATGCCGATTCATTGCTTAGCATACTACCTTTGCCCGCATCGGGGCGAGAGCTTTCAAAGCCCGCCAAAGACGCGATAGCAAGCCAAAAAGCAGATACATCCAATGCACAAAAACCCCGAAAACTAATCGGCTACAAAAACGTATTGTTGTACAAAAAAGACCTTCAAAGTCGGTGTGATTCATTGATTTACAACTCGTTGGACTCCAACATTACATTTCTAAAGAAGCCCATTATCTGGTCGTCCAAGTATCAGTTGGAAGCGGATTCAATCGTGGCACAGATGGTCGAACAAAAGTTGAGAACCATGTACCTGAAAGCAAAATCATTTGTTATTTCTCAGGATACTCTTCTCAATTTTAATCAAGTAAAGGGGCGGCGGATTACGGCTTATTTTGACGACAGCACCCGATTGCAACGCGTATTCGTGGAAGGCAACGGCGAGAGTATCTATTTTGCAGCCAACGAAGAAAAAAAAGCCATGGGAATGAATCGTGTGGAATGTGCCAAAATGACGCTCAATTTCCGTCGTAACCAAGTACATCGAATTCAATTTGTGGGCCAACCCGATGGTCGTTTTATTCCTCCGCAGAGTATTAAAGGGGATGACAAACAACTTGAAGGATTCAATTGGCGAATTAAAGAGAAACCGACAAAACTTGAAATTTTAACCAAAGCTGGCTTTAAACCAATCGAAACTAAAATTGTCAAACCACCAGAAGTGAAAGAATCAAAAGCAGTCAAAACGGTGACGAAAGAAGTTTTGAAAACAAGGGTAAAGTCCAATAAAAAGAAACTTTAGTCTAACAAAAACCTTTTACGCTTTTTTTTCGTTTATATTGTATCCCGATTAATAAATTTTAAGACTCTTTTAAGGCACAATTTTTGATATTACAAAAAATAGCCTATATTTTTGCAGGAAATAGACAAGAAATATGATTTTTCAATCCATCCACAGCTATGAAAAGAACTATACTAAAATACATCTTTCTTACCATCTTCAGTGTTTTTGCCCTGACTGATGCTTCGGCGCAGTCAGAAGTAACCCGAAGCAAAAGCCGCCTGAACGTCGGAAAGAAAACAACATCTGTTACTTCACCTACCCTTAGTAAGATACCTCGGTCACTAGATCGCAGCATCAACTTGCGTCCAAGCTCGGCCATTAACGCATACTACCGTTCTATTTTACTTAGTCCAGGCACCTCCACGAGTGCAAATACCGCCAATAAAAACCGTACCAATGGTGAATTGGTAACAGCCTCCGATACCCGTCCGAATTTGGAAGAAGTTGCCAAATCTGAAGATTTATTTTTTGTGAGCGAAAAACTACGCGTATTGAATGCGTACCCTAATCCCGCAAATGATTACGCCGAGATTGATTATCAGATTTCAGGTAATGTCGGCAACGCCAAAATCTCATTGTATAACATTTTGGGAGCCAACGTAGCTGAATATGATTTGGACAGAAACGAACGTCAACTCCGCATTTCGACCCGCGAAATTCCCACTGGAGTTTATTTCTATCAGTTACTATTGGAAGGCAAAAAAGTAGCAACCAAAAAATTGCTGATTAGACACTAATTTGCGAAAATCAATCACTTAAAACGTACTGAATACTTTTTACGCTTCTATTTCGTTATGAGATATGAAGCAATTTTTGTATTTTTGCGCCCGATATGCGTAACACCCGATTTGGATTTTTTCTGCTGATTTTCACCGCCGTAGTGCTGGGTTCGTGCAGCAAGTTTGCTAAACTGCAAAAGGAAGGAACACTTGAACAGAAGTATGAGGCGGCCCTTCAGTATTATAAGAAAGCTGATTATTATCATGCTGGCCTGCTGTTTGAAGAAATAACTCCTTTGTTGAATGGCAAAGATGCTCGCCAAGCCGAGCTCGCTCAGTTTTACAATGCCTACTGTAATTTCAAGCAATCAAATTACAACATGGCACAATTCCTGTTCAAAAACTTCTATGAAACGTTTCAGCGGAGCGAATACGCGCAGGAATCCTTGTACATGCACGCATATTCGCTGTACAAAGACTCTCCAAACTCAAACCTAGACCAAACCAATACACTCACTGCCATCAGTGCCCTTCAGGATTTTATCAATACCTATCCCGAAAGCGCATTCCGCGAAGAGAGTACTCAGCTGATATTGGAACTGCGGGACAAACTCGAACGTAAAGCATACGACAAAGCTAAACTTTACTACAAAACCAGTGAAGCCAACATTGCCAACTACCGTTCGGCCGTAGTCGCCATCAATAATTACCAAAAAGATTTTCCTGATTCTAAATACAACGAGGAGTTGGCGTTTTTACGCGTTGATGCCCAATACAACTTAGCGAAACTGAGCTTTGTCGAAAAGCAAAAAGAACGTTATCAGGACGTTTCAAAATATTATTTGGCATTTTTGGACAAGTATCCCAATAGCAAATACATACGTCAGGCTGAACGGTATTACGAAAATACCGTGAAAGAATTGGGCGTAATTTTAGAAGCAGAGAAAGCTGAAAAGGCATTGAAGGAGAAAAAACCTTCAGACGCTGGTAAACTTTCGACTCCTTCTTCTACTCAAAACTAAAAGTTGAACATTAAATTATTCAAATACAATGGCAGCAAATCCATCAATCATAACCCGCGACACCGACAAATTGGCCGCGAAAACCGGTAACTTGTACGAATCGGTGGCGATTATTTCTCGCCGTTCACGTCAAATTGCCTCCAAAACCAAAGAAGAGCTTAACAACAAGCTTGCCGAGTTTGCCTCAGGTATTGACAACCTCGAAGAAGTATTTGAAAACCGCGAGCAAATCGAAATTTCTAAATTCTACGAGCGTCAACCTAAACCAACGGGTATCGCCATTGAAGAATTTATGGAAGATAAACTTTTCTGGCGTTCAAGCGATGAAGAAGTTTAGTCTTTTTATCCCATAAAAAAAGCCGCACGATTAAACACCGTGCGGCTTTTTTGTGCCATTTATGTACATTTGGCAGTAAATATTCCTTAAATACCTCCTGTATTTTTTCTTTATACACTATTTTAACTCATGCCTTCAACCCTTCTGCATAAAAAAATCCTCGTAGGCGTAACGGGTAGTATTGCCGCCTACAAGGCAGCATTATTGATACGTTTGCTCATAAAAGCGGGAGCAGAAGTACAAGTAATCATGACCCAATCGGCGAAAGATTTTATAACACCGTTAACTTTAGCTACTTTATCAAAGCGCCCTGCCCTATCTTCCTACATCGCCGATGAGACTGGGAGTTGGAACAACCACGTAGAGCTAGGGTTGTGGGCAGATGCCTTCATCATTGCCCCAGCCACCGCACATACGCTTGCAAAGTGCGCCAACGGACTCTGCGAAGATTTGTTAACCGCCGTTTATCTGTCTGCCCGTTGCCCCGTATTTTTTGCCCCCGCCATGGATTTAGACATGTACCTGCATGGCTCTACGGTTGAAAATCTTCAGAAGCTGAAACGCTTCAGCAATTTCATCGTTGAAGCCGAACACGGAGAATTGGCGAGTGGATTGGTCGGAACTGGAAGGATGGCCGAGCCAGAACATATTGTCACTCACCTTGAAAAGTATTTTTCAGTTGTTCCAACATTAAAAAACAAGAAAATTTTAATCACCGCAGGACCCACCCAAGAAGCCATTGATCCAGTGCGATACATCAGCAACCATTCGACGGGCAAAATGGGTTTTTCGATTGCAAAAGCATTTTCGATGGCAGGTGCAGATGTAACGGTAGTAAGCGGCCCAACGGCTCAACCAACGCCTGATACAGAAATCACCGTTATACCCGTTCGCTCAGCAAAGGAAATGTACGAAGCCACGCAAAAGCTATTTGCGGGGGCCGACGTTATTATTCTTTCGGCCGCCGTGGCCGATTATACCCCCGCTTACCCAGCCGACCGCAAAATCAAGAAAAAAGAAGCACAATTTAACATTGAACTTACCAAAACAGTAGACATTGCGGCTACGTTAGGGCAGCAAAAACAGGCAGGCCAACTCATGGTTGGTTTTGCCCTTGAAACCGATAATGAGTTGGAAAATGCCTTGGGGAAATTGAAGTCCAAAAATCTTGATTTGATTGTATTGAATTCCTTGAATGACAAAGGCGCGGGTTTTGCACACGATACCAATAAAATTACCGTTATTGAAGCAAACGGAACGGTGCACTCCTTTGAGTTAAAATCCAAAACCGACGTTGCCAAGGATATTTTACAACTTGTGGCAGGGAAATTGCACACGTAGACACGACTGTTTCAGCATAATGGCAAAATCATGAAAGTTATAAAGAAAGGAATCCGTTTACTTTTATTTTCCTTTGGCCTTGTTTTATCTACACAAGCGCAGGAACTGAATTGCGTTGTTACGCTCAATTACAACCAACTTTTCACGCAGCAAAACACAGATAACGCCAGCCTGAATCAACTCAAAAACGTCATTACTGACTTTATGAATGCCCGCAGGTGGACAAATGATAATTTTAATCCAGAAGAGCGTATTAATTGCAAATTGAACATCAACCTTATCCGCTCCCCAGCTCAGGGAGTGTATGAAGGCACTACGCAACTGATTGTGACGCGCCCCGTGTACGGCACCAATTACGAGACCATTCTGCTGAATTTCATTGACCGAAATTTTAACTTTAATTATCTACCCAACAATCCGATGTATTACAATGAAAATACGTACTCGGATGAATTGACGCAAACCTTGGCGTTTTATGCATATATTATTTTAGCCGTAGATTATGACTCTTTCAGCAAACTAGGCGGCAATAATTATCTGCAACGTGCCCAACAGGTGGCCAACTTAGCACTAGGGGTCAACCCTGGCGGCGCACCTGCGGGTTGGAATGCCACTGGCAACGACCGTCGCAATCGTTTTTGGTTGGTTGATAATCTCAATAATCAGCTGATGCTGCCCGTACGGGAAGGCGTTTACAGTTATCACCGATTGGCGCTCGATACCTTTACCGAAAATCCAATTGGCGCCCGTACCCAAGTCATGAATCTACTGACTACCCTCCAACAAACCAATCGGGTCTTGCCTGGTTCGGTTTACATCAATTCATTTTTTGACGCGAAGGGCGAAGAAATCAACAAGATTCTGCTGGAAGCAAGCAAAGAAGACCGCCAAAAAGCCTTTAATATGCTGTCACAACTCGACCCTTCCAAAACCGAATTGTATCGAAAATTATTAAGATAACCGAGCTAACAAAGTGGGAAAAAGACTTATCCGAATCGTTCAATCGGCGCTTGCTACACGTACAGTAGAACTTCTGAATCGAGACATAAACGTAATCCTTAAAAGCAATCAGACGTTTTTTGGCCGTTGTCAAAAAATCGAAAATAACCTTCTCTTTCTCCAAGACCAACGAATGCACCGACATACATTTGCTTTTACGCAAATTGACACCGTCGTTTATGACCTTGAGGCTACATTTTAACAAGTTCCGAACACAAAGTCTGTACATTTTGTTGAATAGTTGACTAACTTCGCGGCGGTTCAACCGATTGCTTTATGCTTGCGCATCTACTGATCAAAAATTACGCATTAATCGACCATTTGGAGCTTACTCCTGACCCACAGCTTAATATCATCACGGGCGAAACGGGGGCGGGTAAATCCATCATGCTCGGCGCTATTGGCTTATTGTTGGGCAGCCGTGCCGATACAAAAGTGCTGTACAATCCTGCCGGAAAATGCATCATTGAAGGAACGTTCGATCTTTCAGGCTACTTCATTGAACACTTATTTGACGAAGAAGAGCTGGATTTTACAACTACCTGCCTCATTCGTCGCGAAATTAGCCCCACTGGCAAATCAAGGGCTTTTATCAATGACACCCCCGTCAATCTGGAATCCCTACGACGCATTGCGGGCCAATTGATGGATATTCATTCGCAGCACGATACCCTGCTGCTCGGTTCCAACGAATTTCAGCTACAGATTGTGGATACTTATGCCCAAAACGAAGAAACCCTTCGGCACTATCACACTGATTTTCAGGCGTATCGTAAAGCAAACCAAGTCTATAATCGCCTGATAGCGGAAGCGGCCCAAATGCGGAAAGAGTTTGATTATAACCAATTTTTGTACGACGAACTCGAAAAAGCCCATCTGCAAGCCGACGAACAGGAACAATTGGAGCAAGAATTAATCATTCTTGAAAATGCCACCGATGTACGCGAACGGCTGCAATTGGCCACCGAATACCTTGACAATCCCGAACAATCGGTGATTGTGTTTTTAAAAAATGCAGTTTCTAGCCTGAATGCCATCAGTAAGTTTGCGCCTCAGTATGAGCAACTTCGCGAACGAGCCCAGAGTGTTTACATTGAATTAAAGGATTTGGCCAGCGAAATCAGCGACGAACAAGACAATGTAGAAATCGACGATACCCGCGCCGAAGAAATTCGTGAGCGACTTAATTTGTTTTATCATTTGCAACAAAAACACCAAGTCAAAACCCTTAAAGAGCTCATTGCGATTCAGAACGAATTGGAAACAAAAGTAAGTCGGGTTTTGAACCTTGATGAAGACATCAACA
Organism: Runella rosea; assembly: GCF_003325355.1. Lineage (GTDB taxonomy): Bacteria > Bacteroidota > Bacteroidia > Cytophagales > Spirosomataceae > Runella > Runella rosea. The sequence goes on along the minus strand of NZ_CP030850.1, from coordinate 541,006 downwards.
AAGCAAAAGCTGCCGCCGACAAAGCGCAGGCAAAACTCCAAAAATCGGCCGAAAAACTTTCCAATAGTCGAAAAGCCGTGATGACATCTGTAGAAAAGCAGGTCAAGACTTACTTGTTGGAGTTAGGTATGCCCAATGCCGCGCTGAGCATCCAACACACAATCATCGAACCAAGCGAGTCGGGCATCGATGACGTAGACTTTTTGTTCAGTGCCAATAAGGGAATTAAGCCGCAACAACTGAAAAATGTGGCGTCGGGCGGGGAGTTTTCGCGGTTGATGATGGTGATTAAGTACATTTTGGCCAGTAAACGTAAACTGCCCACCATCGTTTTTGACGAAATTGACACGGGAGTTTCGGGCGAAATTGCCATTAAAATGGGTCAAATGATGCGAGAAATCTCTAAAAGCCACCAAGTAATTTCCATTACACACTTGCACCAAATAGCCACGCAAGGAACCGCTCATTATTTTGTATACAAAGACAACTCCTCCGAAAAAACGGTGAGCAAGATTCGCAAGCTTACGTTTGAAGAACGCGTGAAAGAAATTGCCCAAATGATTGGTGGAAGCAAACCAAGCGAAGCAATCCTCCAAAACGCCCGTGAAATGCTTCAAGCGCAGTCTGGGGTAAGTCAAATAAATTTATTTTAGAGAACCAACCAATTGTTAATCAATAAACTACGTTCAATTTAGTCCTAAATTAGAAATGAAAAATATAATCGTCGCCTTCGGTTTTGCTTTGTCTATAAGTGCCTGTTCTGAAGACAAAGGCTCTGTAGAACAAACTGAAAAAGAAGTATTTGTCATCCACGATGAAGTAATGCCCAAAATGGGACAACTGATGGAATTAAAAACTGGGCTGAGTAAAGAAATCAGCGCGATTGATAGCTTGGTAAAAATCACCCCCAATGATAGCCTTCAAAAGCGCAAAGATGAAGCGTTGGCGCTGAGTGTTGCCCTGACCGAAGCCGATCAAGGAATGATGAACTGGATGCACAATTACAACGGGGATTCTTTAAAAGCGCTCTCTGGCGAGGAAGCCGTAAAGGCCATGAATGCCGAGAAGACCAAAATCAGCGCGGTACGTGATAAAATGCTCGAAAGCATGGCCAAAGCTGAGCAGTTTTTAAAGAAATAACCCACTAAAAGTGAACGAGCACCCAAGCTATGAAAAACACCATTTTTGCCCTTTTATTTTTACTCATTTGGGGATGTAACAAAAACTCTGACCGTTTGCCCATCTTAGGCGAGCGCGAAACCACCACCCGAATCGTGGACGGCAAAGAAGTCGTTGATACCCTGTACCATACCATTCCTGATTTTAAGTTTGTGAGTCAAAACGGCGACACTGTTACCGCCCAAAATTTCAAAGACAAAATTTACGTTGCGGATTTTTTCTTTACCACCTGCCCCACGATTTGCCCCGTGATGAAAAAACAAATGCTGAAGGTCTACGAAAAAATCAAGGGTCAAAACGACGTAGCCATCCTTTCCCACACGATTGACCCCGACCACGATACCCCTGCCGTGTTGAAAGAATACGCCACTGATCTGGGCGTAACGGGCAACCAATGGCTTTTTGTGACGGGAAATCGCGAAAAAATCTACGAAATTGGCGAAAAAAAGTACTTGGTCGTCGCGGGGGCTGATTCCACCGCCCCAGGAGGTTACATTCACAGCGGTGCGTTTGTATTGGTCGATAAAGAAAAACACGTGCGTGGTATGTACAACGGCACCGACGACGAAGCCACCAAGCGGCTTATCTCTGACATCGAACGTTTGCAAGAAGAGTACAAAAACAAAGAGTAAGGTGTGTGGAGTGAGTAAATAAATAAGGTATATGCTACATTTTTTTAGGGTTAGTTTCGTTCGTTATTCGGCGCTTAGTTCTGGGTTTATATTCCTCTTTTTTTTCTCCTGCCAAAGCGAAGAAAGCACAAAACATGCGCAGTACGTAGCAGAAGGCTATACATTGTTTCAGACCCACTGCGCCAACTGCCACCAACGCGATGGCAAAGGACTAAGCAATTTATATCCCGCCATTGTGCCCGAATATCTCAAAGACAAAGCAAAGGTAATTTGCTGGATTAAAAACGGAGTAAATCAGTCGGTAACGGTCAACGGCAAAACCTTTAATCGACCCATGCCTGCTAATCCAGCCCTAAAAGATTTGGAAATTGCCGAAATCATGACGTATATGTACACCACATGGGGTAACGATTCCAAAATTACTACCACCGAAACCGTACAAAAAGCATTGGAGCAATGCGTATCTAACTGACACCCACTGCTCCAATTGATAACTATTTGCTTTTCAGCGACTTTTCGTGATTAAAAACGCAATTAAATTTTTATCCCCCACACATCATTCATTGAACGTCCAAGCAAAGCGTTGGCTTCTTTATCATTTTTGAAAGATTCTTTCTTCGGATTCCATTGCAACGGTCGATTGAGTTGGTAGGCAATGTTTCCAATGTTACAAACCGACGCCGTCCGGTGGCCGACTTCCACGTCACAGATGGGTTTGCTCCGTTTACGCATCGCATCAAAGAAATCTTTATAGTGATTTTCGCTCTTATACACGTGTTTTTCGGTTTCTCCTATTACACGCGTAGCCAATGATGCAGGCGTAGTTTCTATTTTCTTACGTTGTACCCGAAGTTCGCCTTCTGTTCCTGTAAAGAGAATCGCATTGTTCCAGTCCCACTTTTCGTGGGTCATCACGATGCCATTATCATAACGGTAGGTCAGGAAAGGGTGCTCTTTTCCGTCGGGTGCAATCACTTCTACGGGACCACTATTGTCCATATCTAGTGCCCATTGTACGATGTCAAACATGTGCGCACCCCAGTCGGTCACCATGCCCCCACCAAATTCTTTGTAATTCCGCCAATTGGGAAATACATCTTTGGATGTCGGCGGGGCCAATTCTGAATTGAAAGGTACTGCTGCATTGGGCCCCAACCATGCACTCCAATCCAGTCCTTCTGGAATGGTCTCGGCTGGCAAATCGTAGGGCTTGGGCGGCGGACCTACATTCACCTTAATGCTTTTTACTTCGCCGATGTAACCATTCCGAATCAATTCGGCAGCCTGACGAAACTCTGGCCACGAACGCTGCATACTCCCCGTCTGAAATACGCGGTTGTATTTGCGGGCAGCATTGACCATGGCCCGACCCTCTTTGACCGTCAATGCCAATGGTTTTTCACAATAAATATCTTTTCCTGCTTCGGCTGCACGTACCGCCATAGCCGCGTGCCAGTGGTCGGGAGTAGCAATCACGACCGCATCTACATCCTTACGGGCCAGCAACTCTCTAAAATCGTTGTAAACGGGAATGTCCGAATAAGTCCCCGCCTGTGTGTTTTTTTCGTAATAGGTTTTGATACGATCGAGGGTCAATTGTGCCTTGGCCTTGTATACTTCGCTGATGGCTACAATCCGGGCTTCATTGGTGCTCAAAAACGAATTTGTTAGCCCACGCCCCTGCTTTCCAGTACCGATAAAACCCAGCGATATAATATCACTTGGCGCAATATACTTCGTTCCGTCGGGACGAGTTCCTCCTAAAACGTGACGCGGAACAATCATTATTCCTGCCAATGCTGTGGCAGCTTTGGCGACAAAGTCTCTGCGGTTGATGGGGGTTGAATTTTCTTCTTTCATCTGATAATTTAGATTGAATATAGCTATTTTCTCAAAAGCAGCGTAACCAAAAGTTTATACTTGTGTTGGGCTCCATACACCGATATTTTCCCCAAAAAACACCGCCTGAAACACCGTGTTTAGTGATTGTCAGGGTTATGAATTAGCAGGTGCTCAAATTAACTTTTTGAAATATGTAACCCGCACAGCCTTTTAGGAGTCTACCCATTATTCCAACCGCTGAATCAATCATTTTTTCGATGATAAGACAAATCATTCTTTGTACAATAATTTTGATTTTTTTCAGCGTTGCCTATGGACAGGAACGCTATTTCCCGCATTATACTACTGCCGACGGACTTCCCAGCAACACAGTTTACAAAGTAGTGAAAGATGAGCGGGGCTTTTTATGGTTGGCCACAAGCAACGGTATTTGTAGATTTGACGGTCACCGCTTCGAAACTTTTTCGCTCAAGGGGTTAGTGAACGATGTTGAATTTATTGATATTTATATCGGCAAACAGGGCAGAATATGGTTTATCCCTTTCTCAGGTGATGTTTTGCTCTACGACGGCTCTACATTCCAAAACGGAAAAGATTTTTTCGGTACATCTTTCCAATCCGTGCTGCAAATCTATGAGGACGATTTTGACAATGTCTGGATTGTAAAACAAAGGGCGGATATCTTTCGCTTTCACCTTTCTTCACGAAAACTTACGGCGATCAAAGGGAGAGCATATACCTATAAAAATATTGTTCACGTTTCTGCCCCCCATCAGGTATTTATCAGTGACGGCAATCATTGTACAGAACTTTTCAGTAGAAAACTACTTTTTTCATTGCCCGAAAGTTTCAGCAAAAACCGCCCCCGTATCATCTGCCATGTTGATTCCCTTAAATACATTTATCCTTCTAATTCTGCCATTTGTTTTTATGATTCGGGCAAAACCAACACCATAAACGTGCCCGGGTTCCCTTATAAAAACACTATTTTTATCAATTTACATCCCAAAACGATCTGTGTCGGCACTTCCGACCGTGGGTTGTTTTTATTTAAAATAACTGGCGAGAAACTGTCGTATGTCTCCAACGAATTGCCGGGGCGAAGCATTACTTACACCGCTTCAGACAATGAAGGAAACATCTGGATATCCACCTACAACGATGGGCTTTATTGCATGTCTCCCCAGACGGCCTATCAAATCCCCAACATCGGTATCTACAATACGGAGCCTTTAAGCGTAGGGAAGCTCAACCGTGAGTTATTGATTGGCCTCAATCGCGGAAATATAAAGATTGTGGTGGATAATATTCCGCGAAAAAGTATTGATTTCGAAAAATCGTATAGTGTTAAACCCCTTACGTCGCGTATCAAAAATATTCGTATCAGGCCGAGGGCTGCCTGGATGTCGTATGAAAACATCCTTTATCGCTATAATGGCCGAATATATACCTCGTACTTTATCAACGGTAATATTAAAGATATTGCCTTCTCTGATTCATTGATTTTCCTGGCCACGCATCATGGAGCTTATATCTCTACAGAAAATCAACTGGCAGAAAATGAAATAAAACCTCCCTTTACTGAATCCAAATGCCACTATTTGTTATCTAATCTTATTGATAAAAGAAAACTGTTTTTGGAGCGTACAACGGCCATTGCTTATGATTCACTTGAAAAACGTCTCTGGATAGGACAAACCAATGGGCTGATGACATTCAGCCGCCGCAAAATAGAAACAACCCTTAAAAACAGCGTTTTCAGGTCACAAATATCGGATACATTGCCGTCTATTTTGCAAAATTTCAAATACAGAATCACCGCGTTAGCTACTTTGCACGACGGTAGTTTGGTCATCGGAACAACCGTTGCGGGCATTTTTTTCTACAGCAACCGTCAACTTTACAACCTCTCCGTCGAAGAGGGCCTATCCAACAATTTTGTTCAGTCATTCTTTATAAGCGAAAATAAAACGCTGTGGGTAAGCACAATCAATGGATTGAATAAAATAAGCATCGAAAATATCTCACAAAAAAAATGGCACATTACGATCTATAATACAAGCAACGGATTGGCAACTAATATTGTCAATGATGTATTTGTAAAACATGACTCTATCTGGGTGGCAACAACGGGCGGGGTCACTTTTTTAAAAGACATAGCGAGCAGTCATACACTGCCGATACCGGTACACATTACCAACGTTTGGAGCGACGACAGCCTTGTACGTATCAATCCCCTGATAGCCCTACAAAGCAAAGATGAAATCAGGTTTAAGTTTTATGCCGTCAGCCGTCAGTGGGCCGGCAATATACGGTATCGCTTCCGACTCTCGGGGAATATGTTTGGCTCCTATGGGTCTTACAGTCAATGGAGTACCACCGATGAGCATACCGCTGTCTTTACAAAGTTACTGCCGGGCAGCTATCAGTTTGAGCTGGAAGCTATTTCGAAAGAACGAGGGCTGTTCTTAGGAAAAACATCCTTAAATTTCAAGGTGACGATGCCTTGGTATCTCAATCCCATCATACAGGGCTCCCTCATTACTTCTTTTTGTTTTGCTTTACTAACCGTTCTGTTTATGTATTATTATCGTCGGGAGCGTAAAGCAAGAGCATTCAATGAAGAATTCAATGAGTTGGAAAAACAGGCATTTCGGGCGCAGATGAACCCTCATTTTATTTTTAATTGTCTCAATGCAATTCAGGAGTTTCTTATAAACAACGAGGCTGAACAGGCCCATCGATATCTTTCACAATTTGCCAAGTTGATTCGTAAATCATTGGATTTTACTAAACGCAGCACGATCTCTTTGACCGATGAAATCGACTTCCTGATGCTGTATATCAAATTAGAACAATTACGGTATCTCCAAGCTTTCAAAGTTGAGGTAAATATCCATCCAAATGTGAAAGCCGATGAAATAGAAGTTCCTTCTCTTCTGTTACAGCCTTTTGTGGAAAACGCGATCAGACATGGGCAACTTGGGCGGATGCAAGCGGAGGGGCTGCTTAAAATAGACTTTGAGTTTGCCGAGAAGTATCTTTATTGCACCATCGACGACAACGGGGTAGGTTTGGAGTTCTCTCAAAAATCCAAAACGGGCCTCGCAAAAGAACATGCTTCTCATGGTTTGGACATCGTCAAAAAAAGAATAAAATTAATCAATCAGTTGAGTGACGAAAGCCACAGCATTGACGTCTTTGATAAGAAGCATCTCGATCCTTCATTGCGGGGGACGCGTGTTTTGATGAAGCTATATACTGGTTAACCTGTGAATACTGCCTTGCCTGACCAACGTGAAGTATACCGAGCTGTCATTGTTGAAGACGAAGACCGAAGTCGTAAATTATTGGAAGTCATGCTGGGCAAATATTGCCCGCAGATTGAAATCGTCGGTCTTGCCGATACCTTGGAAACAGCCGTGGCGACCATCAGTTCGCTGCAACCGGATGTAGTATTTTTAGACATTGAACTACCTGACGGCTCAGGGTTCAAAGTACTGGATCGACTGCCCCATCTTTCATTCAGCGTTATTTTTGTTACAGCCTACGAGCACTACGCCCTGAAAGCCCTCAAACGCTCTGCACTCGACTACCTGCTCAAACCCCTGGACATTGATGATTTGGTAGCCGCTGTAAAAAAGCTCCCCCCTTTAGGTACAGTTACAAAACATCTGGAAGGGCAAAATATGATTTTGAATAGCTATATCAACGGAGCACCCCGCGACCAATACATCATGGCCTTGCCCACCGTCGACGGGCTGATTTTTATTCATGACGAAGAAGTAATCTCCTGCCGCAGCGACAGTAATTACACCCATTTGACGCTAACAAATAACCGTAAATTTCTGGTTTCCCGGACCCTCAATGATATTGAGGAGATGTTATCAGAAGACTTATTTTGCCGGGTACACCATTCCCACATTGTAAATCTCAAACATATTCGCCGCTACTTTAAAGGCAAAGGCGGCTATTTGGAAATGTCTGACGGCTCTACCGTTGAGGTATCCTTCCGTAAAAAACATGACTTTTTAGCTCGTTTCGCCTAAACGCACTTCCTGCCTTTTTCTACACACTTACTCAATCACTGCACACACTTACTCAATAAGGGTTTAGTGGCTTAGGGTATTCTTATAAGTTTGGTGCATCAACCATATCAACGCCAAACAGTAAGCGAAAATATCCATTCACTAAACAGACTAAGAATGATGAACACCTACTCGTTTCCGCTTTCCACCCTTGGGTTGCCAAATCTGATGATACAGACCTCTGACGGCAAACGTCCAGTCAATATTTCAGAAATCGTATTTTTAGAAAGTGCCCGCAATTATACATTCGCTTATTTAACTGACGGCTCCCGCGTTATTACTTCCAAAACCATCGGCATTTTCGAATCACCCTTTGCCAAACATGGCTTTATCCGCATCAACAAAAGTATCATTGCCAATCTGTCCTACATCACTGAAAGCTGTAAAAACGAAGGTTATGCCATCCGACTCCTCAATGGTCAATGGCACACCTGCTCAAGACGTCGAACCTCAAAAGTGAAAAAAGTTATTAAACAGTTAAAAACTTTATAATTATTCAGCATGAGAAAGCTATTTCCAGTATTCCTATTATTTCCTGCCCTGACTTGGGGACAGACCAACATGACCATTCAGGATAACACATCGAATATTACCATCACACCTGATGGACTTAGAAGTTATCGCCCCATCAATACCGGACTGTATAATACTGCCATTGGAGAGAAAGTTCTCGAACTGAATACAACAGGACAGCGAAATACCGCCGTCGGCTATAGTTCTCTGAATAAAGTAACCGGCAATTCAGACAATACGGCGGTGGGCTACAATGCCCTGAAACTTACCGATAATGTCGAAAATACCGCTGTCGGCGCAGAAGCTTTGTCAAAGAATACGGGCGGAAACGGCAACACAGCCTTAGGTTTCAGGGCCTTGGGGGAAGAGTTTGAGGGCTGGCAGAATATTGGCATCGGCACAGGTGCTGGCATGAATATCTACGGTGGAGGATATAATGTTTGTATTGGTGCAGGAGCAATGGGCAGCACTTCTTTCGGAGGAGTAAGCCCCTCCAATTATCCAGAAAATAATGTCGCCGTCGGAGGTTTTTCTTTGGCAAACTGCAAGACAGGTTTCAACAATATTGCCATCGGTTATCAGGCAGGTTCTTCCGAAACCGGTTCCAATCGACTTTATATCGAAAACTCCGGCACCACCACGCCGCTCATCGGAGGTGATTTTGCCAATGATGTCGTAGGAATTAATATGCCCATTGGTGCGCTGGCCACCAACCCGACATGGAAACTCAAAGTAGGCGGCGATATCAATGCCACCGGCAGCGTAAGAGCAGCCGGCGTTGTGCTTACTTCTGATCGCCGCCTAAAAAAAGACATCGCTCCATTGCAAAATGCCTTGGCTCAACTCTCCGGCATTCAGGGTGTGACCTATCTGTGGCGGAAAAATGAATTTCCTGACCGTCATTTTACAGATAGAAAACAAACCGGATTTATCGCCCAGGAAATAGAAAAAATATTCCCCGAAATGGTCGATACCGATGCACAGGGGTACAAATCAATCAATTATATCCAATTAACTCCCATTTTGGTGGAAGCTATCAAAGAATTGACTGAGCAGGTAAAAACGCTCCAAAATCAGCATAAAAACCTTGAGGCTTCTATGGAAGGAATTTTTAAAATACTAAAAGAAAAAGGGACAAGTCTTCGGGCGGTAAACTAATGAAAAAACAATTGTATTCTCTTTTTTGGCTTATAGTAAGCTGTATCCCCTTATTTGGACAAAACTGCGGCACACCCTCTCCCACGGATGCGGATGAATTTTTCTTTGGCAAATTCATCCATAAGCACGCGAAAAGTAAAAATACCCGGGCAGGTGCCGTACCCCTCAACTATGTCCCGGTAAAGGTGCACATTATTCGCAACGATGACGGTAGCGGCGGGGTTGACCTCATTGCCCTCAATGCCAAATTTGCCGAATTGAACAGGGCCTTTTTACCCGTAGGATTACAGTTTTATTTCGGCGGGAGCGGTTCTATCGGCGGCACCAATCCCACCGCCGACTCTCCGCATTTTATCAACAGCACTACCTATAATACCACCATTAATTACAACAATGCAAACACATTTACGGGTATTTTATCAGCCTACAACGTCAGCAATGCCATCAATCTGTACATAAGCAGTACCATCATTGGTGCTGAAGGATTTGCCACACAGCCAAGTCCAGGTTTTAACCATGTCTTTGTGAATTATTTAGCCATTACAAACACAGTAAATAAAACGCTGCTGCACGAATTCGGCCATTATTTCGGTCTATACCATACTTTTCAGGACAGCAATCATGCCACTGTGTCAAATCGGGAAGTAGTTACAAGAGGCTTAGGAGCCAACTGCTCTACCAAAGGCGATCGGGTGTGTGATACTCCCGCCGATCCTTATGAACAACTAAGCTCCACGCAGAGAAACACCGTCAATAATGCATGTACCTATGCCTTGGCAACGCCCATCGATGCCAACGGCGTCCCTTATCAACCAAGCATCACAAATGTAATGTCGTATTGGAGCAGAATATGCGGTCTTAATCAACATGGACAATTGACTCCCGGCCAGTATGAACGTATGAAAATCGGTTACATCGCCCGAACCGACCCTTCCAACCAATACACCCTCGACTGCGCACCCACCAATCAACCCTTGCCCGGTTTGCCAACGGCAGTTGTGGGCACCAACGGAATCATTCTACAATGGGGCGATAATTCTATCACTGAAACAGGGTATTTTGTCGAAAGAGCCGAATCAACCAACGAGCCGTACATTTGTTTGGGAGGCGTCGGCCCCGGTACCAACACCTATATTGATTCAGAATTCAGTGCGGGAAGAACCTATCATTACCGAATCCGCGCCTCCAACTCCACCGACTTTTCCGGAGTCGTTTCCATCACTGTTCCTCAGAATCAAACCGGTTATTGTTTTCCCGTCTACACCAACCAAGTATGCGCTTTGGTAAGTTCATTCATCACCAAAGTAAAAATCAACGGCACGGCACTCGATAACACATCGGATTTCCCGTCTCCCTGTAATGCCAATAATTTCTCCGATTTTACGGCACTTCCCCCAGCTGCTTTGGTAGCCGGACAAAGCTATACTTTCACCTTAAAGGGGTCAACTTCGCTACACTACGCTATCTGGATCGATGCCAATCAAAACGGCACGTTTGAAACCCCGGAAATGATTGCCAAATCCACTACATCCGGCGAAATGATCGGCACAACTGAAAAATCCGTTTTGGTGACTTTACCTGCAACGCTCCTCAACGGCGCTACCAGGATGCGGGTCAGAACCGCTGACTTTGCAAGCGGAGGTGTAACCAATGCCTGCAGTCGCTACACCGTAGGTGAAACCGAAGACTATACCGTTACGATCAGCAACGGAAGTTCCTTACCCCAAATCCAGCTTTTATCGACATTCCCCCCCCTGTGTGCTGGCGGGAACTATCAGGCAAGCTTTACAACCTCAGGCTCATTTTCAGGAAATAACACCTTTAAAGCCGAGCTTTCTGACACATACGGAAATTTTGCGGCAGGTACAGAAGTCGGCAGCGGGACTGGCAGTCCTTTGACTATTTCACTCCCTCCCCTGTTAGCCCCGGGCAGCTACTACCGACTGAGGATCATCTCAACAGACATCAGCGTATCTACCAACAGCGAAAGTATCCGGGTATATTCGAAGCCTGAGGCGTCTATCACGGTTTCCGGCAATGCGGTGGTTTGTGCTCCGACAACTGTCTCATTAACTGCCGCTACCGGCGAAGGCTACACCTATACGTGGAAAAACAGTACTGGCACGCTGCCCAATGCGACTAGTCAGATGTTGGCCGCTGCTCAAACAGAGAATTACCGGGTGGAAATTTCACAGAATGGGTGTATCAATGAATCAGGGCCCGTCGCAGTGACCATCAATCCCAAAGTGCAGGTGAATTTGTCAGGTGCTGCAAGTATATATGCCAGTCAATCGGCCAATTTGAGTGTTTCATTGACCGCTGGAACTCTTCCGTATCAGCTTACCCTTTCGACCGGTCAACAGTTTACAAACAGCATGAATAATCCTTTTACGATTACGGTTTCTCCCACAACAACGACAACTTACACGATCACTCAGGTAAGCAATACGCAATGCGGGGCTGGCACTGCCGCCGGCAGCGCCCTGATCACGGTTTTACCAACGCAGTTCCCTTGTCCCCAAACGCTGGTCGTCCATGCCTCCCTCCCCGCGCCCTATCAAGCCTCGGAAACCATAACAACAACGGGGACGATCCAATATACTTCCGGAAATATCTCCTATACCGCAGGAAAATCAATCACCATCACCTCTCCTGCCGCGGGTGGCTTTTGGCAAAGTGGCCCCAATACCGTTTTTGAAGCAAAAATTACAGGATGTCAATAAAAAGGCACAGAATCAGTTCAAAACCAACTTCTTTTTACTTTGCCTGATTGCCGTCAACAACTGCGCAAGTTCCCTTACTTTTTCAGGGTTTTGTTCGTACAAATTGTTTTTTTCCGAAACATCATCCGCTAGGTTATAAAGCTGTCCTGCGGCTTCACCTACTTTTGGTTTTATTTCCTTTGGCTCAGTAAAACCGCCTGAACCAAGGCCCTCAATCAATTTCCAGTTGCCTTTGCGAATGGCAAAGTATCCGATGGACGAACTATGAACCACCGCAGGTTGATTGGGAACCTGCTTCGTTTTCCCCAACAGCACAGGCAAAATACTGTAGCTGTCTTCGGTGTTGTATTTAGCGTCTTTTGTTCCCACAATTTCCGCACAGGTGGAAAGCAAATTTGCCAAGGTCGTGGTGGCATTGCTAACGGTATTGGGTTTTACTTTATGCGGCCAACGAACGATGAACGGAATGCGATGCCCACCTTCAAAGGCATCACCTTTCATCCCTCTAAACGGCCCAGCGGCGGCATGGCCAAATTGTTCTGTAAAATTGGGCCGCCAGTATGGGCCATTGTCACTGGTAAAAATAACAAGGGTATTTTCAGAAAGCCCTGATGCTTCTAAGGTTTTTAATACTTCGCCTACTGCCGCATCCACTTGTTGCACAAAATCGCCGTATTCTCCCGCCTTTGATTTGCCTACATAATTTTTGGTAGGCACCCAAGGCGTGTGCGGAGCAGCCAGCGGAATATAGAGGAAGAAAGGTTTTTCTTTGGTTTGCTTTTTCAAAAATGCATTAGCTTTTGTAACAAATTCAGGTAACACTCCATGAAAATCAAACGAGGGCGACATTTTTCCTTCACGCCAAAAGGGACCTGTATAGCCCGATTCCAGTTTATTTCCTTTGGTATACGCCGTGGGTTGTTCGGTCAATTGTTGGTTTTCCAAATAACAATACGGCGGCATATCCAGAGAAGCTGGCAAAATATAAGAATAATCAAATCCTACGCTCTGAGGGCCTCCCGTTGGCTTTTTCGTGAAATCAATGTCTTCAGGATTCATCTCCGTTTTGATGCCATAATTTTCTGTTTTTAGCAATTCTTGCTTGCCTTGTGGCACTTCCCAATCCAATCCCAAATGCCATTTTCCCACCACCCCAGTTTGATAACCTTGGCTTTTGAGCAAAGATGCCACTGTGGGGCGGTCGTCTTCAATCAACGTTCGACTGTACCCACGCAATACGCCCACGGGCAAGCGGCTCCGCCATGGGTAGCGGCCCGTCATCAATGCATAACGCGTTGGTGTACAGACCGATGAAGGCGAATGAGCATCCGTAAACCGCATTCCCTGCATGGCTAGTTTATCAATGTTAGGCGTCGAAATTTTCCCTTGAGGATTGTAAATCGACACATCGCCATACCCCATGTCATCGGCTAAGATGTAGACGATATTGGGCATTTTATTTTTCTGCACGGTCGGTTTGAAGGCTAAAAATACCGATGCGAGTCCAACAAAGAGGATGGTTAAGATTGAGTAAGTCTTTTTTTTCATTTTATAAAGGCTCAATTACACAAAAGCAGTTTTCTCCCAATTATTTTTCGAAATCAGTGTCCAATAGCTGCTTTTCGTTAAAAATACCGCTTCCATCGGGCTTTTTCTCTCTCATTTTTTTTACGTCATCTACCGAAATCCCCTTCCCTTCTTTTGCAAATGCATTCTGCGTAAATCGTATAATATCAACAATGTCTTGGTCGCTAATGGCTTTATTATTGACAAGTGCGGGCATTTCATTGTTCAATTTGTACAATTTCCCACTGACATGAATCGGCCCACTGACTCCGTGCAAAATGATGGCCGCCAAGCGCTTCATGGAACCATCAATGTATTCGGAGCCTTTGAGCGGCGGGGCTAAATCCTGAATTCCTTTGCCATCAGCCCCATGACAGGTAGCACAAATGGTTCGGTACAGTTGCAGGCCTTTGGTTCGGTTGTCAACGGTATTTTTTTCCTTAACAAAAATGGGGTTCATTTCTTTTTTCTGCCGGTTATTGAGGGCTGCGGTCAAACTACTTTTTAGTAATACATTGGGATTCATGGCATTGATATAATTTTCTTCCCTCCCTTCAAGGCTGCTTACAATGGCCTCCTGATAGATTTTCTGAGTCGCGTATTTTTTGTCGATTTCGGTGAGAATGGGCAAGAAAGCCACATCTGATAGTTTGAGCCAAGCATTTAGCGACATAGACAAATAGAGGTCTATCACTTCATTGTTTTGAGCCAATAGCTGGTTGCAGACAGTTTTCATTTTAGCCACATTGGGCATGGAAGCAAAACGCTCCAAAAGACCTAAGGCATGGGCGATGGTTTCGGGCTGTTTTGATTGATTAGCCACATCGCTCAAAGTGGTAAAAGAAAGCGCATTTAAGCCTTCTAGTACATACAGTGCGTGAATGGCCGTTGCAAATTCATTGCTGTTTTTGGTTAAATTAATCAACTCTTTGACCACCGTAAGGTCTTTCTTTTGAATCAATAACTGTTGGGCGCGGTCGCGGAGCCAACCATTTGAATGACTGAGCAGTGCCACCAATTCTTTAGTAGTCGCCTTTGTCAAATCAGGGATAGGATGAGTTTTGACGGTTTTGCTCGTTATTTTCAAAATACGCCCCGCATTCTGTAACGTGTCTAATTTCTTAGCGGCCAGCTGCTCGGTTAGGTACTGCGAAATATACGCCTTGTGCTGAATAATACCCCTGTGCATATCGACCACGTAGATAGCTCCGTCGGGTCCGTTAAACAAATTTACGGGACGGAAACCTTCGTCGGTAGAAGTAAGAAACTCTTTGCCTTCAATGGCTTGGGTCGCGGTGGTTTGGGTATTTTTAAACGTCAGTATATTTCTTTTGATAAGGTTGACTTCAGGCACACACACAAAGGCATTTTGATGGTAAGATGCAGGAAAAGCCCCTCCTCGATACACCAACGGCCCACATGCTGCGGTTACGTCTTTCAGCAATCCATTTTCGTCCAAAACCCCTTTTTGATACCCCCGATTGACCGACGTTTGGTGTATCGGGAATACTTTATTGTTGGTCAGACGTTGATTCTCGGCGATGGTAGGTTTAAAGTAACGGTTGCGAATTGCTTTGTTGGGTAAAACATAGTCTCCCTGCAATTGAGTACTGTTATTGTTGTAATAAAGGCGTCCAAAATTGTCCTTGGTTATCCCCCACTGCCCCCGATACGACGTCGGCTCCTTAATCCATTTTCCATTTTTAAATTGGTATCTAAAATTGTAATTGGCATTGTAAATCCAATTGTCAATATTCATCATCAGTCCGTTGGAAGAGTGCTCCACGTTTCCGCCTTCGGCGTATACAGGGTCAACCAACGTTTTTTTGCCAGGTTTGTCATTTTTAATTTCTACAAACCACAGTTTTGGGCCATCAACGTAGAGAAGTCCACCATACACGTGGGCCAATGCGCGAGGCAAAACGAGTTTATCCAAAAAGACTTTGGAATGATCGGTCACGCCATCTTTATTCAAATCTTCTAAAATGGTGATTCTGCCGTTGGGCACTTCTTCACCGATGCCTTCAAGATTGGGCATATAACCAATCATCTCTACCACCCACATGCGGCCTTTGTTGTCAAAGTCCATGCTCACGGGTGCTTTCAAAAACGGTTCGGAGGAGATAACTTTCAGCTCAAACCCATCTTCTACTTTATAACTATCGAGTGAAATTTTGGGTACATCAAAGGGGATTATTCTGAAGCTTACCATAAAGATGGAAAGCGTAAAGATTAAACAAATTGCAATCTTAAATTTAAGGGTGTTAATGGTGAATTTTGGATTTTTCATTATAGTTAAACTGCTGGTTTTACTTCTTTAAATAAGGTCCTTTTTTATTCCAACCGATTTCTACTTTGGACAAATACCATGTTTTTCCTTTGTCATTATTGCCTTGAAAAAACAGATAATATCGGCCATCTTGGGCTTTGAAAATGTTGGGGTGCCCACTTTCACTTTCATTCCATGTACCTACATCGCCGTTTTTCAGGAAAGGCTCTTCCGATAGCCGTTTCCAATGAATACCGTCCTTACTGCGGGCAACCCCAATTTGCTGGGGTTCGTTATTATAAGCTCCCGCATAGAACATGTACAAATATTGGCCTTTTTGAATACAAGATGCCGCTTCAATGCATTTTTTCTCCCATATCAATTCGGGTTTGAGCATGGGCATATTGGGCACTTCGGTCCAACTGTTTCGGTCAAAATTGGTCGTAATAGGTGCTATGGCTACGCCTTGTTGTTGAATTTTGTAATCAGGGTCTCTGGTGGCATAATACAGAAAATAGTTGTTTTTGTAAGCAATCACCTCCGCATCAATCGCCCTTCCACAACTCCAATCGCTTATTTTGGGTCTAAAAATAGGGTTGGTGGCATCCCTTTCAAAGTCAACGCCGTTGGTAGAAAAAGCGTGGCAAATAGCATCCAATTTCCCATTGCCATACGTTTGATAAAAAAGATGCAAAACCCCGTCTTTTACCAATGCTCCGGGCGCACAAATACCTTTTTCTTCCACGGTTCCTTTTTGGCCCTTGATATTTCCTTGTTTTTCCCAATGCACTAAATCGTTGCTGGTCGCAATACCAATGTACCATTCTTTAAACTGCTCACCTGGAACCGAATAATACATCCAATACTTTCCCTGAAAAAAAATCACGTAAGGGTCTTTGGCATAAGGCCTTGCAGGAATGTCCAAATCTCCGTAATGCATTTCGGGTTTTTGCGCAAACAGCATTTCTCCTTTCACCATAAATAGAATGAAAAGCAAAATGTTTAGTAATGTGCTACTATTTAATCGAATTTCGTTTGTCATACACATCTTACTATCTAAAACAAAAAACCGCAAAAGACACAAAGAGTTTTACACAAAGTACTTGAGGGTTTTTCACTTAATTCTATACGGTTAGTAAACTAAATACAAGTAAAATCATAAAGAACCATTATACTTTTACAGCTTCATCACTTATTTATAGGAAACATCCTCAACATCACCACACCATGATGCCGAATATCCGTTACAAATGAACCGTTAAAGGTACCAATGTCTTTTTGACGCCACACATCGCGCAACTTAAACTTGCCTTTTAAGTCCACTTTTGCAAAATCAAAGGTAAATGATTTAGATGTTTCATCACCCCACCGAAAATAAGATTCGGGGGTTTTGCCGAAATCACCAACGTTAAACAAACCCACAGCATAAGAGCCATCTTCCAACGGCCTGAGCCAGATTTGAATACCATCTTTGTTCCAAACAAGCCGAGCCGATTTGCCCAATGGGTCTTGGTCAATTTCAATGACTTCGTCATTGGTCAACAAGTTCAACGTGAAGGCATCAAGCTGCTCAATAGGACAACCGATGAGCAATGGGGTTGCCAAAAGACTGAATAAACTCACGTGGCTGTATTGTTCGTCGGGCGTTAGGCGGGTGGGGTGCAGTTGCGTGCCCGTAGTTACGTTGCCCACAATCATCATATCGGGGTCATTCCAATGGCCTGGACCGCCGTAGGGAGCCCATTTGTCCAACGTAAACGCTGACACAAAGAGGCTATTCCAACTGTCGCGAATATCAGGCCCCGTACGGTAGCTGTTGGTCAGGCGTTCCCAATCTTTGACGTGGGTAAAGGGGGCAGAATTGGAAATACTGTACAAAATATCGCGTCCCGAT
Source organism: Runella rosea (assembly GCF_003325355.1). GTDB lineage: Bacteria > Bacteroidota > Bacteroidia > Cytophagales > Spirosomataceae > Runella > Runella rosea. Next base: position 523,142 of record NZ_CP030850.1, on the reverse strand, counting down.
TGCTTCAAAGCCACCGACATCCGCTCCGCTGATGGGACCTCAATCCGCCAGTCGTATTTGAGATAATCAATGCCCCATTCTGCAAATTGTTTGGCGTCATTGGTTTCAAAACGGTATTTACCCACGTAGCGAAAAGCGCGTTTATTGGCGACGATGGAGTCAGTAATTTGGCCATTTTCAAAATCCGAGGAGCCGCCAATATAACCCGCATAACTCGTAATCATGGGCGTAGAGTAGACGCCTACTTTTAAGCCTAAACTATGAATATAGTCCACCATTTCGGTAAATTTTGGAAACTTTGCATTGGGCTGAATGGCATGAAACTTACCGCCGCGCTTACCCTGCCAAGCATCGTCAATGTTGATGTAAGTCCAGCCGTGTTGGTTCAGTCCCATTTTCACCATGGCATCGGCGGAGGCAATGACTTTTTCTTGGTCAATATTTCGAGCCCACGAATTCCAGCCGTTCCAACCAATCGGAGGTGTGAGGGCAATCGTATCACCAATTTTTATTTTTAGTTCTTTGATTGCTTCGCCAAGGGCATTTTTGGCTTTCAACGTTGCGATATAAGTACCTTTTTTTAGCACTTTGCCAGTAATGATGCCCGTTTTTTCGTCCAACGAAAGGCCTTTCGGCAAGCCTTTGGCGTAGAAACTCATGGGGCGGTCGCCTGTGGCGGCGATGGTGTACAGAAAAGGATTATTGGGTGTAGCGCCGAATACTTTGGCTGAATTGATTTTGGGAAATTTTGCCGTTGGAGGGGTCAAAATATAGCGTTCATCGGTATTAGGAACGTTTTTGGGGAGGTGGTTGTCCAACATGACCAATTGGGCATCGGCCCAATTGGAATAGACTTTCGTACGTCCTTCGTCATTCACTTTGACCAACAATCCCAATCGTTTCACCCCTTCTAAATTAACCTTCACGGGTTTGGGTGCATCGCCCAAGCGCATTTCTCCGCTGTCAAACAGCACTTTACGGTCTGCCACCACATAAAAGGTATGGGGTAAATCTTTGTTGCCTTTGTCGTCAACACCCACCAACGCCGAAAATTCGGTCGCTTTTCCGTCCAGATAAAACGCCAAAATACTCGTAGCATTCACCCCTACTCCACGGTTGAAATACCTACCGTTGATGAGCATAGAATCGCCGGCCGCCGTCGTTTTAGGCAATACTGCCGGTATGCCTTCCGAAAAAGATTTGATGGGTAGATCGTCGAGCCAGAGGGCTTGTTTTTTTTGGGCAAAAAGCGACACTTGTACTCCACAACATATAAGTATTAAACAAACTACTCTGTGCATATTTTCAATTCATTTTATTTTACGGTTCAACATTTCTCTAATTCCCCAGTTGGTGAATCGTACCTTGTATAGACCCCGTCAGAGGCTCGCCTTTGGTATTTTTGATTTTATAATCAATGGTGATTACATCCACTTTTTCTAAGTTTTCAATGCTCAAAATCAGCCTTTTATCCATTGCCTGAGATTTGCCCACTTTCAACACTTTTTGGTTATGACGTTCCGAGCCATATTTTTTACTACGCACTAGTTGCCAAGTTTTTACTTCAAAATTGGATAAATCAGCCGCCGAATTTTGGTCTATTGGGGTATCAAAATCAAGCACTATACTTTTTTCAAGTACTTTCATTTTGATGGGTACAGGAATGGTCTTACCCGTATACCGGACTCTGTACAGCCCTCCCCCACGCATCATCTGGTTGGTTCCCCATGCCGACATACCGCAAGCATACAGTTGACCATCGGTTGGATTAAATCGGCCACGCATCACCCCCGTAAGGAATTTGATGCCGGGCAAATCAATCACGGCGCCTTGTTCTTGCCCATTTACGGTTTCGTTTAAAACATATTGAATCTTGCCGTAGCCATACGAAAGGCTCAAAAGTCCACCATTCAATGCCCCCCATTTATTGCTTTCCACCCAAACCATTTCGGAAGGCGAGCGGTCATATTTCATATCAACCCACACCAAAGGTTGTTCCATAGCAGCCCTTGATGAGTCTTTGGGTGGGTTATAGCCCCACATATTGCCATAAAACTTACCAATGCCTTTCACCCAGTTAATTCTGTTCATTGGATTCCAATAGCCTTGTTGGTCGGTTACAATAAAACTACCATCGGGGTTGATACAAACGCCATTTGCCGCTCTGAAGCCCGTGGCAATAATATCGGTTTTTGAGCCGTCGGCACTTACTTTCAATAAAGTGCCGTGTTGCGGAATAAGCGCCTCACGGGCGTGGCGGCCACTTTTGGCATAGTAAAAATTACCTTCTTTGTCGGTTTGCAAACCCATTGCAAATTCATGGAAATGATCAGTAACTTGGTGGTCATGATTGAAACTTTCGTAGAAATCAGTTTCCATATCGCCATTCAAATCTCTCAACAATACGAGTTGGTCCCTACATGTGACGTATATTTTTTCATCCACCACTTTTATGCCCAAAGGCTGAAAAAGCCCCGAGCCAATGCGCTGCCAAGTCAATGCGCCATCAGGATTGAGTACTCCTTTTATCAACCAAACATCCCCGTCGGTGGCACATATCACGGCAGTATTGGCATCTTTAAAAAAGTCTATCCCGCTCAATTTCATTCGACAAGCCCAAGGATTCTCGAAAGGCGGGGTTAGTTGGTCAACGGCAAACGGACCATCCTCTTTTCCTCTGGTAGTAAAGGTTTTGAGCACTTCGGGATAATGCGCACGGCCAGTACCCAAGGTATATTTTGTCAATGATTCTGGCTCTGGCAAATCCTTTTCAGAGAAATTAGAACCTTTTTCGCCAATGGCCAAAGTGACTTTAACTGCTTCTTTGGCATTGACATTCATAAAAATCTGCCCATTTTCTTCTACCAGCGTAGCCCCTTTGCCCAGCAGACTAACCTTGGCGGAGGCATTAGCCACCCGCATTTTCAAAATTGAATTGGAGGGCGAGATATTGAGCGTTCTTGTAAAAACGGATGGTCCTACAAACCCAAATTTCTCTAAAACGGCCGATTCTCCCACGGTATACGAAATGATGATTTGGTCTTCGTAATGGTAAAGCCCTTTATAATTTGCCCAAGATTTAGGCAATGGCCCAAAAGCTCTACCGTCCCGTGCTACAAACCTTGGGTCTTCAAATTTCCCCGTTGTGGGATTAGCCCAGCCGGGACTTACGGGGGTTTCAAAATGCAGTTTTCCAATGGTACGAGGATAGGTTTCGTGCTTGTCGTTCAACAAGATAGCGTTCCAATCAATAAAACCTTCGCCCGTGTAGGCCCCCGCTACGCGCATGAGGTCATGGTCAAAAATCATCCACGCTTTTCCTTTGGAAACGCCCCCTGCACCTTTGTCTAGGCGAACTGCGATGCCTTTGTAGGCAAAATTATTTTTTGAGTAATCTTCATCTTTGAACGGCGAAGGGCCCGGCGAGTGAAACCGTGGAATACCCGTTTTTTCGTCGGCCAATTCGTAGGTGTTTATCAAAAAATTACCATAATCCATGTCAGCCCATGGTTGATAAGGCTTTAAGGCAGGGCCTCTCGATTTTCCTTTTGGAAGCGCAGAAAGATATTCGGACGTTACTTTCGGAAGGGTTGTGGCTTTATTTTTTGAAACAAATTCTTGTTGAATATAGTGAATGACGTCGTATTTTTCCTGTGGACTCAGTGCCACTTGCGGGGGCATAGAGCCATACCCTTTGGTCACAGTTTGATACATCGAATAGGCATCGCCACCCGCTTTGAATGGCTCAGACCAAAACTTCAACGACATCGGAATTGAGCCTTCATTTTCTTCATTTCCATGACAATTGATACAAGTAGCATTGTAGATGCGCTCGCCTCGCACCAATGCTTTATCATCAAAATCGCGAATAAAACCAGCATGATCTAAGCCCTTTTCGGTAATTGGAAGGTCTTTTGAAGCAAGATTATATGCGATATTGGTACTTGTTTTGCAATTGACAAGCATCAATAAAATTACCAGCAAAAGATAGAAATGGCGCATATTCATCATCATACAGGTTATAAAGTAGACTGAGCAATTAACTAAACACAGAGAATGATTTTCAGGGTTTGAGATAATCTATTGACTGGAGAAAAGCGTCCGCTTTCAAAATCGTTTCTGAAAGGAAAGGCTCTTTATTGAAAAAACCATGCCCTTGATTTTCAAATAAAAAAAGGTCGCAACGACTTCCTACTTCTTCTATTTTTTGCTTGAATTTCCGGGCCGTTTCAATCGGGATCAGGTTGTCGTTTGTACCCAAAAAGAAAATGGTGGGCGGAAAACCTTTTTGGATGTTGTGCATTGGCGAAAACTCCACGTATCTTTCTCCAATTCGTTCAAAGCCATAGCCATCTTTTCCATTGTCAATCACGGGATTAAACAAGACTAAGGCATTGGGTTTTGCACTTATCGCCACATCGTCGGTTGGTTCATTGATCGATTCATTGGTAAAACAAGCCGCCGCCAAATGTCCCCCCGCCGAACCGCCCGAGCCAATAATCCGATTGGCGTCAATGCCAAGTTTTTGGGCATTTTTTCGCAAATACCGAATAGCCGATTTCGCATCTTTTAAACTTTCAAAAGGAGTGGTGTTATGTCTTGTCTTTACCCGATAATCTACCAAAACCGTGATAAAATCCTTGGCGGCGTAGTGCAAAGCGTGAGGCTCAAATTGTTTGGTAGTGCCCCCATTCCAACCGCCTCCAAAGAAAAACACAATGGTTGGATAGGTTTGACCTATTTGGAAAGACGCTGGATAATAAAGCTTTAAGCCTAATTTTAAAGTATCAATCTGCTTATACGTTAAATCAAAAACAGCGCTCTTTTCTTGTGAAAAACAATTCACAGAAACGAGTGTAAGTGTAAAAAAACAAACGAATGGTTTAATAACGTTTGTAAGCATTTTTTGATTGGTTTAAAATTAGTCTTGAGGTTAAACCTTCGGATGATTAAATCCGCTAAAAAATCCAGGGGAACACTACGAGAGTTTAATCGTATGCCGAAAAGGCGTAAAGCCCGTCAAATAGACCGTCGGGGCGTCCATCGCGGGCAGTGCTCCTCTCAGTTGTATACCTTTGTGTTCGGCTTTGCCCGGACCAAATTGAATGGTATCGGAATTGACCGTGTAAGAGGCCGATTCACCCGCCAATAGGTACGCAGTATCTTTTTTGGGATGTTTTGTAACCCCCGAAAACGTTCCTCCCGCCCTAAATATCAACTCAAAAGATACGGGTACACCTTCCGTACCAGTCATTTCAATGTCTATTTGCAGTCCATTATTAGACTCGCTGATTTTGACGATTGTTTCGAGTTTTTGAATTTCACTCTGCGGACGATTGGCCCTTGGCATTTTGTCCCAATCACCATCTTGTACAATTTGCTCTTTGGCAATCGGCTGATAGTACGGCCCTTCGAGTGCATTTTGCATCACCCAGGCGGTTCCCTCCTGCGTGATTTTGGCCGATTGAAACTGCCCTTTTCCGAAAAAAGAAGCCGCTACCCGCATGGCCTGCAATACGGCGTTGCCTTTGTGAAACGTGAGCCAGCTTGCGTTGTTGGACAAAATCGTGGCGTCCCAGTTTTCCCGTCGAATCCGCACCAAACCCGAATACGGAAAGGCTTTGGCATAACTGGTCGGCAGGGGTTTGTCAGCGGGTAAGGCTCTCCAAAGGGTCGGGTCTTCCAGAAAATAATCCAGATAGCCCGCTAATTGATTCTTGGTACTTGTTTGTTCAATAAGGCGACACATAGCGGCCATTTCGCCGTTGTTGTCCAACAAAGCCATGTAGCGATAGCAATAATAATAACGCGACATATTGCCGATGGTGCCTTTGTCTTGTCGGTTGGAGGCTTCGGTCACCACCTCCCCGTTGGGGTGGACGTAATAAAGCGTCATCATCAAATTTTTGCGAACTGGTTCAAGCAGCTCGGGCTTATTGAGGCCTTTGGCGATGATAATCAACGACCGATTTACGATGGGCGAATAACTATTGGTGCTTTTTTCGTTGTATTGGCCATCGGGGTCAATATCTATGTGCTCAGCCAACCATTGTTCGATACGACCAACGTAGCGCGGGTCGGGAAAAAGTTCATTCAATTTGGTCAGGGCTGCCGAGACTACCCAACGGTGATTTGGGGTATGAATACCGCCCACGGTCAGGGCTTCGCCCGCATTTTTCAAAAAAGTTTTTATTAATTCGAGTGAAGGTTCCGCACCTTTGACCTTTGAGAGTTTCAAGTACTTATAGGCAGGAATCATATTTTCCAGGATAAAACCCGTGTCGGGCGTAGAATGGAAATTGGTTTCCAAGAGGTCAATCGTTCCGTCGGAATGCTGCATTTTTAGCAAACATTGGGTTGCCATTTCTACCTCTTTTACCAATTCTTTGGATTGATAAAAAGCAGATTCGGGGCATGACATCAACATACAGGCCGTGGCAATAAAACCTGCTGTAGTATGTGGATTCGGAATTTCCATGTCATTCATGTAGCCACCGGCATATTTATGATTGACATCGTTGACTTTCAGCGCTTTGTAGTTGGGGAAATTTTGGTCGTAGATTTTAATCCAATCGAGCAACCAAGCAGGTTTGGGGGCGGTGTATTTATCAAAGTGTTGAAATCCCAACAATGGCATGGCACAGAGCGAACTGACTCCTGTGGTCACAAAAGTTCTTCTATTCATTCGAAAAGGGCGATTTAAGGGCTTAGTTTAATTAATTGAATACGACAAAAGGGTATTGGAGAAAGAGCACAAAAACTACTCTTCTACTCTTTTATATGGTAATTATTGCGTACTCCAATGGCAGTCTTGATTGCTTATTCTTAAAACTCCCGGATTTTAATGCTTCTAAAATGGACTTCATCGCCGTGGTCTTGCAAAAGAATATGCCCTGCTACCGCCTGCGCAAAATTCGGGTAGGTGTTGTATTTACTTTTGGCCACTAGATTGCGGAAAATCTGCGAATAGCGGTCATATTCCACCATTTTGAGGTTATTGAGCCAATGTTCGACGTGCCCACCCTTGACCACCACCCGCAATTTATTCCATTTCCCCGGCGGATTCATCCGTTTTGCGGTACTGCCTTCCGATAAATTTTCGGCCGTGATAAGGTCATACAAAGAAGCTGTGGTACGGTTGCCACCCACCCCTGCTTTGGCATCGGGATGCTCTTTGTCGTCAAGAATTTGAAACTCGGGTCCTAGGCCCGTACCCGCTCTTTTTTTACGGTCTTCTACCACAAAATATTTCAGCCCGCTGTTGGCCCCCGTCGTGAGTTTAAAATCCATTTCGAGTTCAAAGTTTGAAAATTCTTTGTCCGTAATAATGTCTCCGCTTTTGACTAGCGTATCTTTTTTAGTGCCAAGCACTTTCAAAACTCCATCTTGAATAGCCCAGCCTACCGTTGGAAATGTATCATAATTTGCCAATCGCCAGCCATTAGTGGTTTTACCATCCCAAAGCAAACGCCAGCCTTTTCTTGCTTCATTTTCCGACAATTGATTGATCAAATAGCTGATTTCAGGCGCTTCTTCTCCTTTAAACACAACGTCTTTCAAGTTGTCGGTGGCGATTCTGATGTTTTTCCATTGAACCGTCAGTCCTACCTGCTCTTCTTTCTTGATTTGATGTACCTGCAAAGCGATAAACCCGCGAGCGGTTTGAGGGTCGAGAAGATTGGTACATGGAATACCGTTTATCCAGGTTTTAAGGCTATTGCCGATGGCTTCGATATGGTATTTATTCCATTGACCAAGTTTAAATGCCTTTTGTCCTTTGGGATTTACAGACAATGGATACAACCAACCGTTGCGCCCTTCGTCGAAAATCCCTCCCGACCAAGCTCGGTCGCCGGGGTCGATTTCGACCTGATAGCCATGTACTTTACCCTCCATAACGGCAGGGTCACTGATACTTCTGATTTGGATGCCTGAGTTTAGCCCCGCCTCCACTTTCACGTCCAGTTCCAGCACAAAATCGCCGTAGATTTGCTCGGTACACAAAAACGAATTGGGGGTATTAAGTTGAGATACGCCCACAATGGTGTTGTTGACAATTTTGTATTCGGCATTGCCGTTTTTCTTTACCCAACCTTTCAAATCTTTTCCATTAAAAAGGTCTTTCCATTGGGCAAAGGAGTTGAGGTTAAGAAGGGTAATTGCGCAAATTGAAAAAATGAATTTCATTGTGTTTTTGAATAAAAAATGAGTGGTACTTTGCAAAAAAGTAAAAAAAAGAGAAGAAAAATGGCTTCTTCTTCTCTTTTTTTGAAAATAAGTCAACTTTTAATAGCCCGGATTTTGGGTCATTTTAGGGAACGACAAATCAATTTCACTTTGTGGTATCGGCCTTAAATTATGAATCGCTGAAATCGACTGTCCTTTTACCCAAGGATTGTATTTTTTGACGCGTTCGACCAATTTGCCAGTGCGTTTCAAATCAAACCATCGGCTGTATTCACCCATCAATTCTCTGGCTCTTTCGTCCAAAATCAAGTCAATAGTGATGTTGGCGGCAGTGGCTCGGTAGGAGGCGGTAGCCAATGATTTTTGGTCTTCCGGAGCAGCGGCACATTTGGGGTCCGTTCCTTTTTTGCTTCCTAAGGCGCGGTCCAATACTCGGTTGTAATAAACCTCTGCACCGCCCAATTTACCATTTTTTGCACCTTTGACAATGGCTTCTGCGGCTATCAAATAAGCTTCTGCCGCTCTGAACACACATTCGTTAAACGTCCCAAAAGCATCACCGTAAGGAATACCCGGCTGCCAGAATTTCCACATCAACGGTGGTTGAATATTCAATCCCGAATTATCAATGGGATACCCACCGCCATATTCATCAGCATTTACTACGGCATAGTTTTTCTTTCCACCCAAATCAATGCCTCTTTCGGCCAATGTAGTGGCCGGCTTATTCCACGGTCTGGCAATCATCACGGTATCGCCTACATTGAAGTTGATTCTCAAAGCAGGATTGCTCAGCGGTAGCGGTCGGTAATCCTTTACGGCCGCAAGCGCGTACCCGACACTCACAAAATTGTGGGCATAACGGGTGTCGTTGTCTGGATCAAAAAAGCGGTAGCCCGCGGGCGTAACTTGATGAATTCCCAAACAACGATTGTAGTCGCTTGTACGGCCTTTTGTACCGACAAACCCTTCACCGCTGGGTCCAAACTTCGAGTGCAGGTCATTACCCCCTGCCGCATCCTGAGTGAAAGCCGCATCCGTCTTGTTGGTCAATACGTCAGAATTGTACTGAACCGCAAAGATGATTTCGGCATTTTTATCATTTTGAGCACCAGTGTATTGGGTCAATGGGTTGTTTGAACGTTTAGGAAACAAATCGCTGTAGTTGGCGGCCAACGGATACATATCAATTACTTTGTCTGCATATTGAAGTGCCTGATCAAAATCGGCCGTGGTACCGCCCAAAGCATTATTGTAGTTCCAGCCTCTAGTTAAATAGACTCTCGACAACAAAAATTGAGCAGTACCTTTTGTGATACGGCCATAGTTTGAGGCCGTAACGGGCAGTTTTGCCTCGCACTCCAGTAAGTCAGCGATGATTTGTTTATACACTTCTGCCGAAGCTACTCTTGGAAAATCTTTGCTAGGAGTAGTAACCTCCACTAACGGCATTGGAATATCGCCCCATTGCTGTACGGCATAAAACAAACACAATGCCCGCAGAAATTTGGCTTCCGACACCCGTGCATCTTTTAATGCTGGTGCCATTGTTGTAATATCATTGGCGCGAGTGATAACCGAATTGGTTCTGGCGATTTCGGCATACAAGAGTTGCCAAAGGCGTTGAATATCCGCCAAATTTGCATTAAACTCAGCATTATAAACATCAAACAGACTGGGCACATTCTCTTTACCGGTAACGGCCGAAGGATTCCAACCACTTTGAGCAGTAAAAATATCGGTTCCCTGCAACACCAAAATTCTATTTTGGTGGATATTTCTTAGGAGTGGATAACACGACCGCACCAAATCTTCAAACCCGGCTTCGGTTTTGTAGTAAACGTCGGTAGTCAGAGTTGTAACGGGTTTTTCAACCAAAAAATCTTTTTCACAACCTGCGGCAAAAACGCCCATAAAGGCAATTGCCACCGACGTAAGTCGTATTTTATTTATTGATTTCATTGTTTTTCTGATTAAAGTCAAGGTTAGAAACTAATATTTACGCCAAAGGAATACGTAGCAGACGGCACGTCATCCTGGAAAATAGCGGAATTGAACTCGGGGTCAAAACCGGTAAAGTTGCTGAACACAAATGGATTCAACACTTGCAGATAGAGGCGTGCATTCGACATCTTTACCTTATTCAATGCCCGGTTGCCCAAGGTATAGCCTAAAGTAATATCAGAAATTCTTAAGAAGCTGGCATCTTGGTAAAAAATGGCATTGCGATAAGGATTGGCGGCTACAGTACCGAAAAAAGTATTGGACGGATTGTCGCTTCTCCAATAATCCAAGCCCGCCAATTTGTTGTATCTCGTACTTCCAATTTCTCCAAAAGTTCCTGCCAAGGTATTGTTTCTGTATTGTACACCATTACGATAATAGGTAAAGAAAGAGAAATCAACATTCTTGTACTTAAAGCGATTGGTGATACCCAAAATCCAGTTGGGAAGCTGCGTACCAAGATACGTCCGATCATCAATGGCGTCAGTTGAAGAAATTTGACCGTCATTGTTTTGATCCACCACTCGCACCGAGCCTGGCACCTGCTTGTATTTTGTCGCCAGGTCTTTGTCGGCGGTTTGCCAAATGCCGTCAAATTGAAAATCAAAATTGGCTCTGATCGGATAGCCTACAAAAAGGTTATTTCCTTTGTCAACCGTCTGACCGTTGCCATACAATTCAAGCAATTTGTTTTGGTTTCTGGTAAAGGCAAAAGTAGTATTCCAATTAAAATTCTGTTTAGAAATATTGACCGTATTAAGCGTAAGCTCTACGCCTTTGTTCTCAATTTTACCCACGTTGGCAATCACCTGCGTAAAGCCCGTCGTGGTAGGAAGTTTTTGATTCAAAATCAAATCATCCGTTTTTCGGTTGTAAATTTCAAGCGAAGCGGCAATGCGGTTTTTAAAGAATCCAAAGTCAATTCCTAGGTTCAACTCTTTACTCCGCTCCCATCTCAAATCTTTATTGGCCAAATTTAAAGGGGCAAAACCATACGCCGCTGCTCCGTCAAAATCATAGCCGGTGTTCAACAAACCGGCCTGTGTGCTGTAAGGATTGACGGTGGAGTTGCCTACCTGACCGTAGCTAAGGCGCAGTTTTAGGTTTGAAAACACGTTTAGGTTATTGATAAATTGCTCATCACCCAACCGCCACGCAAAAGCCACCGATGGAAAAAATGCCCATTTGTTCCCTTCCGCCAATTGTGAAGCACCGTCCGAACGTCCGGTGAGGGTCAATAAATATTTATCATTAAAGGAGTAATTAATTCTTCCCATGTACGATAAAATAGAGCGTTCAATGAGTGAACTGTTAATTCCTGAAATGGTCGCCGCCGTGTTCAAAGCATACCAGTCAGAAGCGTACGGCAAGTCTCTTACCGCTATTGAATAGGCCTCATTTCTCTGGTAAAAAGCACTTTGCAGCGCCGTAGCCGTGATTTTATGCTTTCCTAAGTCAATGTTGTAATTGAGAATATTGTCAATGGTATAATTCCCGATGGTTCGGTTGTCGTACTGCGCTCTTGGTTTTGCCCCAATCTGCGATTTTGACCACTGCCCTCTAAAGTCGCCCAAACGTTGTGAAGTATAAGACGCCGAAAGCGATGACCGAAACGTCAGTCCTTTAAGTATTGTTACCTCTCCGTAGGCATTGGCCATGGCGTTCATGGTAGTGGTTTGCAGTTTAGACGTTTTGGGGTCAATATCTAGCAATGGATTTCCTACCTGCTTGTCATTGATTCCCATCCAAAAAGCATAGCTTTCTATATTCAAATCGCCATTTTCAGACGGATTGGCAAGGTCTGAATAATAAACAGTGCCCGTAGGTCTGGCACGATAGGCATTTCTCAGGGACTCACCCGAACCAACATTTTGGTCGCTGTAAGTCAAATAGGTAGTAAAGCCTACTTTAAAACGTTCCCCCAACTTACTGTCGAGTCCTGCGTTTAGGTTATACCTTTTAAATCCTGTATACAACACATTGCCATCTTCGTTCAAAAAGCCACCCGAGAATCGGTACGTTGTTTTTTCACTTCCTCCCGAAACGCTGATGTTGTGACTCATCTGAATACCCGGAGCCGTCACTAAATCCACCCAATCCGTTGTTTTACCAGCGTTGATATTGGCCGTTTCGGCGGCGGTAAACGTAGCCCCCGTTGCGCCTTCCAACACACGGTCTGTAAAGGTCACTTTATAAAACTCTTCGGTATTCATCAAGCGAGGGATATGAGCGGGGGTTTTGATTCCCACATAGCTATCATAACTCACCCTTGGCTTACCAGAAAGTCCTTTTTTGGTCGTTATGATGATCACGCCATTGGCACCCCTGGCACCGTATATAGCCGTAGAAGATGCATCTTTCAACACATCCATTGATTGAATATCATTGGGATTTAGGTTGTTGATATCTCCACCCATTAAACCGTCAATGACCACCAAAGGCTCGGTAGAGTTATTGATCGTGTTTTCTCCCCGGATGGTTATGCTATAACCCGCCCCCGGTTTATTGCTTGATTTTGTGACGGTTGCTCCGGCGACCTGTCCCTGAATGGCTCTTGCTGCCACCACAGGATTAGCCCTTACGATGTCTTTTGTTTGTACCGACGCTACTGCGCCCGTCAAATCAGTCTTTTTGATTTCACCATACCCTACCACAACCACCTCATTTAAGGCCATATCGTCAGCTTTCAACGATACATTCAGCGTGGTTCGGGTACCCACCAAAACTTCCTGTTTTACGTAACCAATAAAACTAAAAATCAATACACTGTTGTCGTCGGCTACTTCCAAGCGAAAACTCCCATTTTCATCAGTAGCAGTTCCCCGTTGGGTTCCTTTAATGACCACGTTTACCCCTGGCAGACGCTCACCCGACTCACTCATCACTACCCCAGTTACCATTTTCTCAATGGTCTGATTGGCGGGGAGGGAGTTATTTAACGTTGGGAGTTGAGCCACCAGATTTGATGGGCGCTCCACAACCGACGGACCCACGGGTGACAGGGTTTCTTGTAAGACCGCCTTGGGATTCACTTTTGAAGAAACAATGACGAAGGTATCTTTACTCACCTTTTTTAAACGCAATCCCAACGGACGCAACACCTGCGATAAATTCCGCTCCACATTGGCATTGTTGCTCAATTGCCCAGAAGGGATAGAAATACCGTCAATTATTTTTTCTTCAAAAAGAATGTCGATTCCATGCTGCTTTTTAAACTGCATCAGGGCATCTCTTAACGAAACTTTTCCAGCCGGTGCTTGCAGCTCCAATCGCGGCGTGGCCTGTTGGTTAAAGGCCAATAGTTGGGCCGAAAGCCGTGGTGCGGTGAGTAGCCACAAGACTACTCCTACCAAATAAACGGGAATACGGATAGGTTGAATCATTATCAATAGGGGTTTAATATTCAATAAGTTAAGGTATAGGTTTGGGTAGCACCCGAAGGAGTTTCGTTACGAATAATTCTTATTTCCAGCATTTCGGCCAGTACCTGTAAAAACGCATCGGCTGTTTCGGCTTTAAACGTCCCACCGATGGTTCGTTTGGCCAATGTTGAATCTGCAATTACAATTTGGACCCCAAATCGTTCGGTCAGTTGATAGGCTATTTCCGAGACCGAGGTATTTTCAAACATAAAACGGTATTCTTTCCAACCCAAATGAGGCGCAAGTGACTGGTTGTGGTGCAACGTGAGGCGGCCTTTTGATGAAATCGTAACCACATCGCCTGCGTTAATAATCAGAGGCTTCGTTTCCTTGGTTTTCAGGGAGCGCAATTGTACTTTGCCTTTATTGAGCACCACCTTACTTCCCCTTGAACGGCTATAAACCATAAATTCGGTTCCTAATACCTGCACTTCCAGTTGATCGGGGGTACGGACAATAAATCGGGCGTGATTGGGTAAATGTTTCACCGAAAACTCGGCTTCTCCCTTCAAAAAAACTTCCCTCGACGTTTTCCCAAACCCAAAACGCGGTACTTTAAGGGCAGAATTAGCATTTAGAGTCACGCGACTGTCATCGGGCAATTGAAGCGTCAAAAGCTCCCCGTTGGTTGTTTCGTACTGCTGAAAAAGAATCGCATCTCGAAAAACGTACGTGCATATCCCAGTCAATAGCAATACAGAAGCGGCTATTCCTAAAAAAAAATTGAGGCGACGAGAAAACGGACGTACCGCCGATGTTTTAGGATTTTCGGCCTCGGCCTGATTTGACAATTGAAAAAAAGCCGCATCGGCATCCACAATCAATTGCGGGTTTTGGCGCTCCCACTCCTCCAACCACTGAAAATAGAGCTCTTGATGACTTGATTCTGTCAACCAATCTTCAATCAATGATTTCTGTAAAGGGGTCGCTCGGCCTTCAAATAAGGCCAAAATGGCGGGTTTAAAGATATTCTGGCTCATACGTGCGGAAAAATTACGACCATTGTGGGAGAAAAAAGAACATAACACCTTTGCTTTGAGCCCATAAATCGCTCATTATAAACAAGAAAAGCAAACCGTAATTTCGTAGGGATTGCCGCAACAACGAAAGGACTTTTGTGATATGTCCTTCCACTGTTTTCGTTGAAAGGTGCAGTTCTTCGGCAATAGCCGCATTTTTCTTGCCTTCAAACCTGCTCATCACAAATACTTTTTGACTTTGAGGTGAGGTAGAACGAAGAATTTCTTCAATTTTTATGTACAATTCATTGTATTGAAGAATTTGTTGAGGCGTAATAGGCGGGGTATCAGAGCTATCGTTTTCTGAATAATCACTGGATTTTTCAACGCCTAACTCTGTACGCAAATACGCGTAGGAAGCGTGTCGAACAGAAGTAAACAAATAGGCTCGGTATGAGGTAGTGACGGTCTGATGCAATTGTTTTTGCCAAAACTGACTAAATACCTCCATCACCAAGTCTTCGGCCACTTCTTTTGAATACACAAACCGAACGGCATGACTGCACAACGGTTGATAATACCGCTTAAAAAGCAGTTCGTAGCCTTTGGCTGTATCCGCTTCAAAGGCACGTTTTATCCATAATTCAGAGTCAACAATTCCAGCGGAGTTGTCTTTTAGTTGAGGGGCAAAACGGTTACTCTCGTCCGGTTGATGATATTCCGGCTCATTTGAGTCCATTGAGGGCAAGGGCATAGGGGTAAGGGGATAACAAACGGGTGTTTATCTACTAAGAGTATAAAAACCTTCGTTTACCCTTGCCTATATTGTGAATATTTTTAAAATAATTCTTTGTATAGTGATAATAAGACTAAAAAGAGGCGTTACGCCTAGTTGGGCGTGATTCCCGCAGGGGCATTGAAGAAGCCCGTAGGTTTGCGGATACTGTATTGACTAAAATCCTGATTGGCATCCAAGCCCAGGCCATTCATGCGTTCTCCCGATTGTTGATTTTCGATGGTCACCTTTTTATCAGTAAATACTTTCTGCGTTTGTGGGTTCCAAGTCAACTCATCCGAAAACAAACGTTCCTTTTTTTGGGTAACTACCTTGACATTCCCTTTTACTTTATATAAACCCGTTCGGTATTCATAACGACCAGAATCGGATTCCAAGGTGGTGATGACATCACCCGCAGGGCCGTAAAAATCTACAAAAACTTTTTTGGGAAATACTTTATCTTCGGAGGGGAGCTTAATTTGCTTTGCGGTTCTGACCCGAACCTTCAAAAAACCAAGTTCGCTAAATAGTACTTCGATATTTTCGGCTTCTTCGAGCGGGCCGTTGTAAGCGATAAATTTTTTTGAATTTTTGTCTTCCTCGCAGGCACCGAGAAACACCATTGATAAAATAAAGAGAGAGCACTTAAGCAACTTTAACGTATAACGAAAAGTTGACTGCTGTAAAAAACAAATAGGAGATAAAAGTTTATCTCCCATTTGCATCCTTGCAGATGTTGTATTAACCCACCTTAACATCTTGAAGGCAAAATTAAGGTGTTCTAACGTCTTTTCCAAAAACAATTGATTTATAGAGGGATTTTTTTTCATTTTTTTTAGCAAAAAATCGTATGCTTGCATACAAATATGCTGAAAATAAACACCTTATTGTTTCTTTTTAACAATTTTTAATTCGCCATTAATCGACTTTGAATTTCTGGAACCACGTATCTTTTAGTGAAATTCCAAGAACTACACGTCCGTATCGCTCCCGAAAGGTTTGGGAAGAAACGGTTCCCCGTTGCCCCGCCACAAAAGAAATATTGATTAAATTCACGAAGTTTCGTCCCACGGGCAAGGACATGCCCATCGACACACTCATGTCGTCCACGGGTTTGGTTCCGATAACCAAAGGTGTCTGGTGGTAGATAAAACCTAAACGATAAAAGACCAAATCCCAATACTTTGTCGAGTTGAATTTGGGAACATATTCCAAGCCAAAGTGAAAACTTTGTCCGTCGCGCATGTTTTCATTATTGCCCGATATTCCTTTGTATTGCGACCAGTTTTGGCGGTCGTAGTCAAAGCTCAACAACAACTTAAAGAATTTCTCATAGCTCAATCCTACGCGCCAGTTGGCGGGAAGATTCACGTTTAGATTGGCTTGAGTTAATGTATCAGGATTGGTAATAGGCTGACCAGCACTACTCAATACCTCTAGGGTAGTGTTACGAATTGTATTTACAGAAGAGGCCAGATTGTAGGTGGCTCCAAAATTCAGGTAATGGTCCTCTTTCAGTTTTTGACGATAGGCCGCCCCTAACTTCAGGTTAACGTCACTCATGTTCAAACGATCATCCCGACTCACGATGTAGTCACGGCTATCGCCGATGCGTAATTGCGATGTGACACTACGGTTAAAGTTTCCGAAAAGGTACGTAAAATCGGCTCCAACGCTCAGATTCTTGCCAATTTGAAACCCGTTTGTCAGGTTAATTTGATTTAGTCCTCCTTTTCCAGAATATACATACTGGGCTTCATAAATGGAACTGCCGATACGTCCGTACGAATTCTGTTGGTAATTTACAAAGCTGTAAGGCTTTAGGCTCAGACCCATTGACCATTTAGGTGCAACGGGGAACGACAAGGCCAAATACCCGATATTACCCCCAAAATCACGTTGATTTTGTTTCGTATCCTGAAGGCTTTTGTATTGACCGATCACCCCTACGTCAAACATGGTAAAGCGGTTTCGAACGAGCAAGGCAGGATTTAAAGAATTGATATAGAGAGGACTAGATGCACTAACCCCAACATCGCCCATGGCATTGCTCGGCGAATATCCTTTACTTAATAACTCTCCTATTCCGATGGCTGAATAAGGGGCGTTTCCTAACCCCTGAGCATGAACTTTTGTTTGTAAAAATAGGACTCCCAGTACCCAACTCCACTGAAGAAGCTTACGCGTTTTGTACATTGACATTGTATAATAAAATTCGATTCAGACCCATCAAAACCAGATTTGGCGCCGCAAAGATGCGATTTTTAAGCCGATTTTCAAAGAAAGGCGCGTCTCCTCCGCACAATAGTACGCGACATTCGCCGTATTCGTTGCGATACCGTTCCACAAAGCCTTCCACTTCCGCCAACAGTCCATTGATGACTCCACTTTCCATTGCTGTATGTGTACTTTTCCCGACCAACGGCACGGACACTTTGTTGTGTGTCTCTACAACGTCAATCAAAGGCAATCTCTTAGTAAACGTGTGCATGGCCTGAAATCGCATACGAAAGCCCGGAGAAATTATTCCGCCGTGAAAAACCGCGTCTGCACTTACCCAATCGTAGGTGATGCAGGTTCCCATATCAATGACCAAGCAGTTTTCGTTTGGGAATAAAACGGTAGCACCCACCGCCGCCGCCAAACGATCTGCGCCAAGGGTTTGCGGGGTATCGTAGTCTTTGCCAATCGGCACGGGAAGCGCGGGAGAAAGCTGTACAACCCGAACATTTTGCTGACGGAACCAATCAGCATATACCTGCGTATCCTGACTAGTAGAAGACAAAATGGCATGCGTCGGTAATTCATTCGACAATATTGCGGTTAGCTCCTCAAACGGAATTTTATATTGTGCTTTTACAAGTTGCTCATTCTCAAACCAAGCGATTTTGGCAAAGGTATTTCCCAGGTCAATGGCTGCATTCATTGGTATAATGGATTTGATATTTTAAAGGTTAGAAATTGAAAAGACAAAAGCAAAATTGCCTTAGTTATTTAGCAATAAGCTAGTGAACAAACAGAATATTTTATCCCAACTTTTTACCTTATAACACATAACCTTTTACTTTCACGACACAAAATTGTTGTTTTGCAGTAAAAAACCGACAGTCACCATGGAAATAGTATCAAAGTGGCTTAACTATACAATTTTAGACAATCCCATCCGAGACTTACTTTGGTTTGGGGGAATCATTGGTTTAAGTATCCTCATCAGACGCGGACTATCATTTACCATTAGTCGTACCATTTACCGATTTATCAAAAATGAATCGGGGGATATTCCCTTGGCCGAGTTTGTTCGCCTCACCCGCCGTCCTTTTGAATTGCTCATTACGCTAGGCATGATATACCTCGCCTTCAGTCACTTGGTTGTCCCTAAACAATGGGATTGGATGACCTCCAAAAAATTCGGCGGGTTAGTACTCATTCAGAACTTATTTTTTACCCTGCTAGGTGCGGCGATTGGCTGGTTAGGCATTCGTATCATAAAATTTGCCGCGTTGATATTTAAGCAAAAAGCCGCCACAACACCCACCCCCCTTGATGATCAACTCGTTCCGTTTTTCAAAGACATTGCCATCATTCTGTGGACCTTGACCAGTTTTTTTGTCATTCTTCACAAAGTGTATGAAGTCAACGTCTGGGCGCTCATTACCAGTCTAGGAATCGGGGGATTGGTCATTGCGTTGGCCGCCCGCGAAACCCTTGAAAACTTAATCGCTTCGGTCGCGATTATGCTTGAACGGCCCTTTGTAATTGGCGACTCCATCGTGTTGGACAAAATTTCGGGCGAGATTGAGCAGATTGGGTTTCGTAGTACCCGCGTCCGTTCCGATGATGGGAGTTTGATTACGGTTCCCAACCGGCTCATGACCACCCAAGCCCTCGAAAACGTTACCCAACGAAGCTATCGCCGCGCCAAATACTACGTTCGTTTGTCGTTCAACACCCCTCCCGAAACCATCGCCCAAATCGTGAAGGACATTCGTCTCCATTTAGAAAGCAATTATCTGACCAATTCAAAAATACCGATGGTGCGTCTCGAAACCCTCGCCGAAAATTCGTTAGATATTTTGGTGATTTACCACGTCCATAGCTCTATTTGGCGCGTATTTATGGAAACCAGAGAGGAAATTAACTTCAAAATCATTGAAATAGTGCACGAACACGGCGCTACCTTTGCGTATCCTAATCGTAACCTATTTATCAAAGAAACCATTGAAAATTAACGCGACCAAGCCTGCTAAAACCAATATTATATGAAACAGTCCATTGTCTTTCTTTTCGTCCTCATCAGCATTTATTCTTTTGGACAATCAAGTACCATCAGTCCAAAAAATATTGAAAAACATATCTCCTACCTCGCTTCCGATGAATTGAAAGGACGGGGAACTGGCACCAAAGACGAACAAAAAGCAGCGCAATACATTGCAACCTTCTTTAACGACCTAGGCTTACAACCCAAAGGGATCAATGGTTTTGAACAACCCTTCAAGGCCAATCTTGACACAGTACATGTACTAGACGCCCGCAATGTAGTAGGGTATCTAGACAACGGTGCCGAGCGCACCATTGTGATCGGGGCGCACTACGACCATTTGGGCGAAGGCTATCAGCGGGGTTCGCTCGACCAAGATGCCAAAGGAAAAATCCACAATGGTGCCGACGACAACGCCTCTGGCGTAGCAGGGGTGTTGGAATTGGCACGGTATTACGCTAAAAACGGCGTTAAGGAAAATCATAATTTTCTTTTTATTTGTTTTTCTGCCGAAGAATTGGGACTGTTAGGCTCAAAATTTTACGCCAATAACCCTACCATTGACCTCACGAAGGTAAATTGTATGCTTAATTTTGACATGATTGGTCGTTTTGATCCCACCAAACCGATTACCGTTGGCGGCTGGGGTACCAGCCCAACGTGGGGACAGGTGATTCCGCCAGTGATGCAACGCGAAAAGATGGCGTTTAAAATCGACTCTTCGGGGGCAGGAGCTTCGGACCATACTTCGTTTTATACAAAAAAAATCCCAGTACTATTTTTCTTTACAGGCGTTCATTCTGACTACCACCGACCCAGCGACGACATCGCACTCATCAATTTTGCGGGCGAATCCCAAATTTTGAATGCCGTGACTGGAATCCTCAATGAATTGGACAAACTTCCTGGCCGCCTCGAATACCGCGAAACCGCGATGCCAATGGCCCGCAATGCCAGTTTTAAAGTAACGATGGGGTTGTTGTTGGATTACTCATTCAACGGCCCAGGCATTAAAGTTGACGGCGTTTCTAAAAATCGACCTGGAGAAACCGCTGGCATCAAAGGAGGCGACCTTATTTTACGACTGGGCAATTACACACTTAATACCATTTATGATTATATGGGGGCACTGGGGAAATACGAAAAAGGGCAAACCGTTGAAGCTGAAGTTCAACGGGGAGCGGAGAAATTGATGTTGAAAGTAACGTTTTAACTATGAAACCACGCGTCAAAATCTGCTGCATCAGCAGCCTGATGGAAGCCAAGCTGGTCATCGAAGCTGGGGCAGCCGCTTTGGGTTTAGTGGGAAATATGCCCAGCGGCCCTGGAATAATATCAGACGAGCTGATTGCGCAAATTGCCAAGGCGGTTCCGCCGCCCGTTTCTACTTTTTTGCTTACAAGCGAGACCAATCCTGAAGCCATTATTGCCCACCATCAGCGAGTTCATACGAGTACTATTCAGATTGTAGATGCGCTTTCTGAAGGCACCTATCACCAAATCCGTGAGGCACTGCCAGGCGTTAAACTCGTGCAGGTCATCCACGTAATTGATGAAAAGACGATAGAAGAGGCCGTTCAAGTAGCCGAATTTGTGGATGCCATTCTATTGGACAGCGGAAATCCAAACCTGCAAATCAAGGAATTGGGGGGAACAGGAAGGGTTCACAATTGGGCACTCAGCCGCAAAATACGCGAAACCATCCCCATTCCGCTCTTTTTAGCAGGAGGTATCAAAGCCGAAAACGTAAAAGAAGCCATTGAAACCGTACAGCCGTTTGGATTAGACCTTTGTAGCAGTGTACGTACCAATGGACAGTTGGACCCCGAAAAATTAGAGGCTTTTTTTGCCGCGATTGGCTAAATAATCAAACTCCCAGTAGCGGTTCTCAGTGAAAAATATATTCTGGGTTATACCCCCTGAATCGCATCAATCATCCATTTGTTATTACTGTTAACTAAAGTAACAACCGCCGCTTTTTGGCCAAACATCCAAAAATTAAATATTGCTTTTGTGGGTGATTGAGAAACAGGTTTCAGTAAAAATTTTTCTTCAAAATCCTGCGCCTGAAGAATCGGGTCATAACCGCCTTCGTTGTTTTTTTCCAGCTTCCTAAAAAAGTTCGTCAAGCGTTTTTGGAAAGAAGGGGTTAAATCAGGGTGTTTTACCACCTTTCGCCATCCTAAATTGACTCCTTTGGTCAGATACCACTTGTAGAAATCATTGGCGGCTTGGGCAGCGGTTGTGGTTTGAGCGTTCAGTGAATGTAGGCTAAACCCAATAAAAATCATTAAAAAGAGAGAGCGTTTCATTTTTTCAAAGTTAGGTTGAGGTTGCTTACAAAAGTAACGATGGAATCACATTTTTTTAGCTAAAAACCGTAAAATATGACCAATAAAAAATTACAACTCGCTATCTAAAGCCATATAATAATCCTTAACCCCATAGTGGTAAACACTTTTTGAGTTGTCTTAGACAAAAAAGGCAGATAAAACGTTATATAAAAGTAGTACCATTAAACGCTGACAAGCTATGAAATCGCGCATAACACTTTTTGTAACCGTATTGGCGCTCAGTGCAATCATGAGCAGCTGTTTTTATTCAGGTGGTGGGTATCGAGGCGGATACGACCGAGGTTATTACGGCTCTCGTTACTACGCTCCTCGCCCTTACGTACGGGTTGTGCCGCCACCGGTAGTGGTTCGCCCTCGTGTATACGTCAATCCGCCGCGTTATTCGCAACGCCCACGTTACGACAGCCGTAATTATGGTCATCGCGGGCGCGGACGGGGTCGTTGGTAGAACATCGTTTTTTTTCATACTTTCGCCGCTTCCAACCGAATTCGTCCTTAAAATTCATACCCATGAAAAAAAGTATTTTGCTGCTGTTGTGTATCAGCTTTTTGCAGTTTGAAGCCTCTGCGGCGGAAGTCAAAGTAGTTACAAACAAAAAAGCGACCGTTGAGGCCGCTTCTGAGCAATCGTCGTACCGAAAACGCAAGCGTAATCGGCAACGTAAAGGTTTTTTGGGGGGCATTTTCCGCAAACGCAACGCCTGCGACTGCCCGAAAAATTAATAGTTTGCAGTAGGCAGTGGGCAGTAATTTCACAAAGAATTGTTGACTGCCTACTGCAAACTGCCCACTTTTTACGCCATTTCCATTTCTTTTGAATTGCGCTTGCGTTCGTTTTCGTCTAAGTATATTTTCCGAATACGAAGCGTTTGCGGCGTTACTTCCAAATATTCATCCTTTTGGATATATTCCATTGATTCTTCCAACGAAAAGTTGATTTTAGGCGCAATACGCACGTTGTCGTCCGTACCTGAAGCCCGCATGTTGGTCAACTTCTTGGTTTCCTGCAAGTTTACTACAATATCTCCTGGGCGGCTATGCTCACCGATTACCATTCCCATGTATAATTCTTCACCTGGATCCACAAAGAATCTTCCACGCTCTTGCAAACGGTCTAAGGCGTAAGGGGTAGCTACTCCAGTTCCTTTAGAAATAATTGAACCGTTGATACGTCCCGGAATCGTGCCTTTGTGGGGCTCGTAGGCCTTAAAACGGTGCGACAGTACTGCTTCACCCTGCGTGGCAGTCAAGACGTTGGAACGCAACCCAATCAAACCGCGTGAAGGAATATTGAACTCCAAGTGTTGCAAATCGCCGCGTGGCTCCATCACGAGTAGGTCACCTTTACGTTGGGTAACCAATTCAATTACTTTACCAGCTGATTCTTCAGGAACATCTACCACGAGAATTTCGATTGGCTCAAGGCGTTCGCCTTTGTCGCCTTCTTTGAAAATCACCTGTGGCTGACCTACCTGCAATTCGTAACCTTCGCGACGCATGGTTTCAATCAACACCGACAAGTGAAGAATACCACGGCCGAACACCATAAATTTATCCTCGCTACCCATTGATTCAACGCGTAAGGCAAGGTTTTTTTCCATTTCTTTAAACAAACGCTCACGCAAGTGGCGAGAAGTCACAAATTTGCCTTCTTTGCCAAAAAACGGTGAGTTATTGATGGTAAACAACATGTTCATCGTTGGCTCGTCTACCGAAATACGCGGTAGCGGTTCAGGATTTTCGAAAAGCGTGATGGTATCACCAATTTCGAAATCTTCCAAACCCGTTACGGCACAAATATCACCCGATGAAACTTCCGTTACTTTTTGTCTGCCCAAGCCTTCAAATACCTGCAATTCTTTGACACGAGCGCGTTTTACCGTGCCGTCTGACTTGCAAAGACCCAATTGAGCACCTTCTTTGAATGTACCACGGTGTACGCGACCGATGGCAATACGTCCTACAAAAGAACTGTAATCCAATGAAGTAATCTGCATTTGCGGATCGCCTTCGTTATTGGGAGCTGGTGGGATATGTTCAACGATTACGTCCAATAAATACGAAATATCGGTGGTTGGTTTTTGCCAATCAGGCCCCATCCATCCTTGTTTCGACGAGCCGAAAACGGTAGGAAAATCAAGTTGTACGTCGTTGGCTTCGAGGTTAAACATCAGGTCAAATACCGCCTCGTGTACTTCGTCGGGGCGGCAGTTTGGTTTATCTACTTTATTGACCACCAATACTACTTTCAATCCTAACTGTAAGGCTTTACCTAACACAAAACGGGTCTGCGGCATAGGCCCTTCAAAGGCATCTACCAGAATGACGACACCGTCAGCCATTTTAAGTACACGCTCTACCTCTCCTCCAAAGTCGGAGTGGCCTGGGGTATCAATAATGTTGATTTTTACGTCTTTGTAGCGTACTGATACGTTTTTAGAGACAATTGTAATTCCTCGTTCACGTTCGAGGTCATTGTTGTCCAAAATGAGATCGTCAAACTGTTGATTCTCTCTAAACAGTTTTGAATAGTGGATGAACTTGTCCACCAATGTGGTTTTACCGTGGTCAACGTGCGCAATGATGGCAATGTTGCGGATGCTTTGCATTTGAGTTGTTTGTTAACTGTTGATAGCTAATCGAATAGGTTGAAAGTGTTGTTACTAACGAAAAACTATTCACAATCAGCTTGTCTTCTAAAAGACCCGCAAAGGTACCATTATTTTATGACAAAACACAGATGAATCCAATACTATATGCCAATATTAATGAAATATGGCAGTTTTTTATTAAATTAATACAATTATTTTCTCCTTTGTTTTGGGTTAGAAAGCCAAAGTAACATTAAAGGTACTTTTTTACTTTCGCCAACAATGCCTCTACCTTCACTTTTGGGTCGCCCGCTCCGAGGGTTTCAATGGGTACATAGCCCTGATAATCGGACAGTTTGATGAGATTAATGACCCGTTCCAAATCCGTATCTATTTCTTTTCCTTCCACAAATATCTTCTCTTTCAACTGCCAGTTAACGGCGTATTTGATGGTTCGTTCGATTTCCTTATAAGGGTCGCCGATGCGATAACTGCCCGTATCCAGAATCAGCCCAAACCACTCCGATTTAATCGTTTCAAAAAATGGAATCACGTGGTCGGCAGTCTGAACGAAATCAAAATGGTTTTGCAGGCCGATGATTACGCCATTTTGTTTGCCGTACTCAACACAGGTTTCAATGTCTTTCAACATCCAATCGGTAATTTGCTCGCGCGGAACCCCTTCGTTTTTTTGGGTTCCTGCAAAAATCCGCAACACTGGTGCGCCCAATTTGGCGGCTACTTCTATCCAATTTTTTACAAGTTGTACCTCTTTTTTGCGTTTTTCTTTGTCGGCAATCGTAAAGTCATTCCTCACGCCTGTGCCGCTGATTTCCAAGCCTTTCCGAAAAGATTGGCGTTTTACGTGATAAATGGTGGCATCGGACGGAACAGTGGGATAGCCTTCAAAATAATAACCCGTGATATCCAAACCATCAAAACCAACGCCCGCGCAGAAGTCAATCAGCTCGTCCAAACTCATCATTTTATTCATCAGCGGAGCATTGAATGAGTAAGCATTCAAGCTAGTTTTGAGTCGCTTGCTTTTGAGTGGCAAAAGCGAGGCCTCACCCGTACTTGGAATAGCCGCGATTGAAGCACCGGCCAGTGCTTTTAGAAATGTTCGGCGGCGTGACTGTGCGTTCATGGTTTTAAGATTAAATTCCTGTTCGAACTTTTTAATTTTATTCTACTTTTGTCAAAACATTAATAGTCATCGAAAATACTCTATGAAAGCATTCCTACCCCTTTTAATCTTGCTCTTTTGTGCGCATCAAAGCCATGCTCAAACCCCAAATTTTGTCAAAGACAATTATGAGAAATGGGACCGCCAAATCACCATGCGCGACGGCATTAAGCTTTACACCATCATTTATATCCCCAAAGACAAGAGCCAAAACTATCCTATTCTGATAGAACGCACCCCCTACTCGGCAGGTCCGTACGGCGAGGGTAATTATACTGGAAACGGCCCTGGGCCGAGCAAATTGTTATCGGAAGAAAAGTACATATTTGTCACCCAAGACGTACGCGGGCGCTACATGAGCGAAGGGAAATTTGAAGAAATGACCCCGCATAAATTCACAAAAAAGACGCCGCAAGATACCGACGAAAGCACCGATACCTACGACACCGTAGAATGGTTATTGAAAAACATTCCGCAAAACAACGGTCGCGTCGGCATTACAGGTATCTCCTACCCAGGCTTTTATGCTTCGGCGGCCCTGCCCGACGCTCACCCCGCCATCAAAGCCGTTTCGCCGCAAGCCCCCGTAACGGACGAATTTGTGGGCGACGATGCCCGCCACAACGGCGCTTTTTTCTTGCTCGACAATTTTAACTTTTTGAGTTATTTTGACGCTCAACCCGACAAACCTGTTCCAACGTACAACGGTATTTTCAACAACCGCAGCAAGGACGCCTACGATTTCTTCCTGAAATTGGGCCCGCTCAAAAATGCCAACGGTGAAAAATACTTTAACAACAAAGGCCGAATCTGGAACGAATACCTCCAGCACGAAACCTACGATGACTACTGGAAATCGCGCAACATTCGCCCAGCCCTCAAAAACATCAAACCCGCTACGCTGGTAGTAGGCGGCTGGTTTGATGCCGAAGATTTATTTGGTGCCTTGCGCACCTACGAAGCCATTGAAAAACAAACCCCTACCAATAAAAACCAACTGGTGATGGGCCCGTGGACGCACGGCGCTTGGTCGCGGCCAGAATGGAATGAGTTTGGAACGCTGAATTTTGGCACAAACACGGCCAAGTTTTTTCAGGAAGAATTGGAACTTAAATTTTTCAATTTTTACCTCAAAGACAAGGGCCAATGGAATGCCGCCGAAGCCACTATGTTTAACACCTCAACCAACGAATGGAAAACCTTTGAAACTTGGCCCCCAAAAGACAGCGAGAAGAAAGAGTTGCATTTTCAGGCCAACGGCAAATTATCTTGGAATGAAACCACCGAAAAGGACGGTTTTGACGAATACGTAAGCGACCCCGCCAAACCTGTGCCGTACACTGACGGTATTTTTGCCCGACGCAACAACCAATACATGGTTGAAGATCAGCGCTTTGCATCGCGCCGGCCCGATGTTATTACTTATGAGACTGAACTACTTACGGAAGATGTAACCTTGGCGGGGCCAATGACGGCGCATTTCTTTGCTTCAACCACGGGCACCGATGCCGATTTTATCGTAAAACTCATTGATGTGTTGCCCGACGAGGCCCCCAATCCATCGCCCAACCCCAAAAACCTAACCATGGCGGGCTATCAGCGCTTAGTCCGGGCGGAAGTACTGCGCGGCAAATTCCGTAACAGTTTTGAGAAACCAGAACCGTTTGTGCCAAACCAAGTCACGGATGTGAAAGTACGGATGCCCGATGTGCTGCATACTTTCAAAAAAGGGCACAAAATCATGGTTCAAATTCAGAGTTCATGGTTTCCATTGGTGGACCGTAACCCTCAGAAGTTTATGTCTATTCCCGAGGCCGATGAAAAAGACTTTCAGAAAGCAACGATTCGCATTTATCACAGCACTCAGCACGATTCACACTTACACGTCGGGACGCTGAAGTAGTTACCGTTCATACCTAACACGGGACATTGTCTCGTGTTTTTTTTAGGTTAAAATGTACAAAAGAAAAATAACCAGTATAATTGTCGGCTTTTGTTCCTACAAATACACCAAAATGTGCAATTTTTGAGTAGATTGACCAGAAAGTGACAATTTCTAATAATATATTTAAAGATACATTACGAGATATTACTCCTCTATTCTGTGCTTGTTTGAACCAACAACCTATTATGATAAACCGCTAAACCCGCTATGACCAACGTAAACAACGCTCTCATTAATCACCTAGAAACCAACGTTTTCCCGAGTTATTTTAATGCAAGTCGCTGGTTTGCGGGGAAAGCTCGCTCACAGAAAGATTTCCGTATTCAACATACGCTGACTTTTGGCGAATTTTTGATTTTGATTGTAGAAGTTTCGTACCACGAGGGGCCTTCAGAGTTGTATCAATTGCCGTTTACAGAGGTTTCACTCGACATGGATATTCCCGAAAAAGGAGTCATCGAAAAAACCGAGACGTCTCAATGGATAGACGCCATTTATGACGTTCAATTTAGAAAAGAGTTGTTTGCCAATATTTTCAACGCAACCACCCTCCCCTCCTCCGCCGACCAGTCTTCGTTTCTTGCGTCCATAAAAGGCAAAGGGCTATCTGATTCCGACACGCCAGAAAACATTGAAAGCCACGTTTTGCCCGTCGATTCGAGCAATTCCGCCATGCTGTTTGGCGGCAAATATTTTTTAAAACTCTACCGCAAGCTCTTCGACCAAACCAACCCCGAAGTGGAAATGGTGAGTTTTTTGACCCAACATTCCGACTTTAAAAACATTCCAGCCTACGCAGGCAGTCTTACTTGGCAACGGACTGGGCAGCCCGACATCACCTTGGGTATGATGCAACAGGCCATCCGCGCCGACAAAGACAATTGGATGTTGACGGGCGATTTTCTCAATGATTTTATGTACGGCGTTCCAAACGGCATGTTTGGCATCAAAGAATGGGTATTTGAACAGGTAACCCTGCTCGGAAAACGTACGGGCGAAATGCACTTGGGGCTGTTTGCGCCAGGAGCTGATGATGCCTTTGCGCCTGAAGCCTTTGATGATACCTACCGCGCATTTTTACTTCATCGCCTTACCGACTTGCTCGACCGCCGTTACGCGCTGCTGATTGACAATTATCAAAAACTCGACGAGCCTACACAACGATTAGCGTGGATTTTTATGGAAGCCCGTGAATTAATCGATGATTTTGCCAAAGAAATGCTCACTCGTCCGTTGGACTCGCTGCGTATTCGGATTCACGGTGACTACCATTTGGGACAGGTTCTTACCCAAGACGGCGACTTTATCATCATTGATTTTGAGGGAGAACCTGAAGCCACCATTGCCGAGCGAAAAATTAAGCATAGTCCATTTAAGGATGTTGCGGGTATGATACGCAGTTACCATTATGCGGTCAGCGCAAAGTTGTTTGAAAGCCACGAAACCAAAGACATTTCGTCCGAGAAACTTCAAATTGTATCCGACCGTTGGTACAAACTCATGCGTGAAACGTATTTTGAAGCCTACTTGGAGGCTTTTGGGTGGCCGCATCCGCTTTTTAACAGTCAGCACGAAATAAACTTTTTACTGCTGTTTTTTCTGTTGGAAAAAGCCGTGTATGAATTAGGATATGAAATCAGTTATCGCCCCTCGTGGGTTAAGATACCCCTCAGGGGAATTGTGGAAGTAATCAGGGAGATTGAAAAATTAAAGGAGCCGTCGGTCCGAATCAGCCGTCTGGCCAACCCTAGCTAAGTTCAAAATCCTCCTGAAATTGCCCAAATCCACCATAAAACAACCTTTTTTACTATTTTTGTCCCCATGATTAAACAACCATTTTAATGATTAACATTCAATCCATCGTACAAGCTTCTATTGATACCAAAAATCGTGTCCTTGCCGACCAAACCC
The DNA here is from genome assembly GCF_003325355.1 of Runella rosea. Lineage (GTDB taxonomy): Bacteria > Bacteroidota > Bacteroidia > Cytophagales > Spirosomataceae > Runella > Runella rosea. Next base: position 493,547 of record NZ_CP030850.1, on the reverse strand, counting down.
TCCTTGATACCGTTGGCTCCGTGGCCGAAGCCATGACTACGGCCTTTAAAAACGGCAAAAAAGTACTTTTTTGCGGCAACGGCGGCAGTGCTGCCGACGCCCAACACTTAGCGGCTGAGTTTAGCGGTCGTTTTTATTACGACCGTCCACCGTTGTATTCAGAAGCGCTCCACGTCAACTCGTCGTACGTAACGGCCGTGGGCAATGATTATAGCTACGATGTGATTTATTCAAGAATGATCGAAGCGATGGGAAAAGAAGGCGATGTGTTGGTCGGAATTTCAACCTCTGGCAATTCAACCAATGTCGTAAAAGCCCTTGAAGCCGCCAATAAACTCGGCATGATAACGGTAGGCATGACGGGCGAAAGCGGGGGAAAAATGAAAGAAGTAAGTACTTTTTTGGTGAATATTCCTTCCAAAGATACCCCGCGTATTCAGGAATGTCATATCTTGCTCGGCCACATCATGTGTGAGATTGTAGAAGCCAATGTATTTCCAAAATAGTGGTTTGTGAATGGTGGCTGGTGGCTCGTTTCACCAAACACTAATCACAAATCACCAAACACTAATCACAAATCATCCATTTATAATGTCTCTTTTACAAAACAAAGTAGCTATCGTAACGGGCGCATCCCGTGGAATCGGCAAAGCCATTGCCACTCGGTTTGCCCAGGAAGGCGCACAGGTAGCATTTACGTACTTATCAAGCGTTGAAAAAGGTCAGGCGTTGGAGGAAGAACTCCAACAATTCGGCACCAAAATCAAAGGTTACCGCTCTGATGCGTCCGATTTCAAATCGGCCGAAGACCTCATAACGCAGGTAGTAGCCGACTTCGGAACGGTTGACATTGTGGTAAATAACGCGGGCATCACGCGGGACGGTTTGTTAATGCGCATGACCGAAGAACAATGGGATGAAGTAATTCGCGTTAACTTAAAGTCTGTTTTTAATTTGACCAAAGCCGTAACCCGCGTCATGATGAAAGCGCGTAGCGGCTCCATCATTAATCTTACGTCGGTGGTTGGTTTGACAGGCAACGCTGGACAGGCCAACTACGCCGCCTCAAAAGCAGGTATCATTGGATTTACAAAATCAGTAGCCAAAGAACTTGGTTCACGAAATATTCGTTCTAACGCCATTGCCCCAGGTTTTATCGAAACCGAAATGACGGGTGAGCTGAACGAAAAAGCGATTGAGGAATGGAAACAAAATATTCCGCTCAAACGCGGCGGTCAACCCGAAGAAGTAGCCGACTGTGTCGTATTTTTGGCATCAGATTTGTCTAAGTACATTACTGGACAAGTATTGCAAGTAGACGGCGGTATGGTCATGTAAGTTGGCGTCGTTAGTCAATCGTCGACCGTCAATGTAAAACACTGTAAATTAAGCTTTAATATAAATTACGGCCCATTACCGATGGCCAAAGACTTTTGACTGACGACCCCACCAGACAAACACCATACAAATGCTTTTAACCGAGATTATCTTTCAAACTTCCCCGTGGTACATTGGATTTTGCTTGTTGTTAGGCGCAGCCTACGCGTTTTTTCTTTACCAACCCAAGCCCGTATGGAGTAAACTTCTCAACACTGGATTGGCCATTTTGCGGGGAGCACTTGTCAGTATCATTGCCTTTTTATTATTGAATCCACTCCTACGTAGCATCCAAACGCTCGTGGATAAGCCCAAAGTGGTGATTGCGATTGACAACTCCGAATCAATGGCAAACGACGGCCCCAAAACACTCTCGGCCTTGGCTACGCTACGGGAGGCGTTGGCGGATGAGGGACTTGAAGTAGCCGTTCAAACACTCAACAGCGAAAATTATCAGGATGAACTTCCCAAACTGAAATTTGACCGAACTACCACCAATCTCTCGGATTTATTGAACAATGCCAAAACCAACTATGAAGGACGCAATCTGACCGACGTGGTATTGCTAACCGATGGCATTAGTAATCAGGGCCTTGCACCCACCTACGGCACCTATCCGTTTCGGATTCACAGCATTGGCGTGGGCGATACCCTCCCCAAGCGGGATGTAAGTATCAAAGCCGTTTCGGCCAATAAAATTGCGTATTTGGGCAACCAATTCCCGATTCAGGCCGACATCGTAGCGAGTGGGTTTCAGGGACAAACGGCCACCATCTCGTTGCGCCAAAACGGCAGCACCATCAGCACACAACGCATTGCATTCGGCCAAAAAGAAGATTTCAAACAGGTTACGTTTCAAACATCTTCTACCCAAAAAGGGGTGCAGCACTATACCCTTGACGTAGAATCACTCAAGGGTGAATTTACCACCCGTAATAATCACCGCGATGTTTATATTGACATCATCGATGGAAAAGAAAAAGTATTGATGCTTGCTTTGGCCACTCACCCAGACATCAAAGCCATACGTACGATTCTTGAGAAAAACTTAAACTATGAAGTGGATGTCAAGATATTTGGGGTGAATCCCGCCGCAGAGACCTTTCCCGAAAAGAAATACGATTTGATTATCCTTCATCAGTTGCCTGATTTATTTAACATTGGCGGCGACATTGTGCAACGCTATCTGCAACGCGACAATACCCCTGTTTTCTTCATTTTAGGCTCACAATCCAACACCTCGAAAGTGAGTCAACTCAATTCTGCCGTTACGGTTGTCTCCAATCCAGGCCAAATTGACAAAGTATCGGGTCGTTTTAACCCCAATTTTAAACTGCTGAACTTGGATGCCGACAAACTCAGCATTTTGGAAAAAATGCCACCTTTGACGGTTCCTTTTGGAGAATACCGCCTGATGCCCGGCAGTGAAACGATTCTGTTTCAAAACGTTGGCAATCTTCGCACCAACAAACCTTTGTTGATTTTGAACACTGGTGGTGCTCGAAAATCCGCTGTATTGGCGGGCGAAGGAATCTGGCAATGGCGCCTCGAAGAATACGCCCTTACCGACAAGCAAGAAGCTGTGGATGAACTATTGCAAAAAGTGATTCAACTGATTTCGGTCAAAGAAGACAAACGTAAGTTCCGCGTGTATCCGTTGGCCAATGAATACAACGTGGGCGATAAAGTGACTTTTGAGACGGAAGTTTACAACGACATTTACGAAAAAATCTACGGGCAAAGCATCCGCCTAGAAATCACGGACGAAAAAGGCAAAGTGCAGCCTTACACTTACACCAACGGGGAAGGAAATTCGCGTTTTGAGCTAAGCGGCCTCCAGCAGGGAGTACATCAATTCAAGGCAACTACGAGCCTAAACAACAAAATCGAAAGCGTAACGGGTCAGTTTATTGTGCGAGATTTGGCGCTGGAATCATTAACCAACACTGCTGACTACGGAATGCTACGCGCACTGGCCCAACAGTCGAGTGGCCAATTTGTGAAAGCAAACCAGATTGAGCAACTGAAAGACTATTTGCTCAAAAATAAATCCGTTGACCGCCTCGACAGCACGGAAGATTTGTCGGAATTGATTCAAAATAAGTGGTTGTTTTTCTTGTTATTACTTTTGGCGACGTTGGAATGGGGAACACGGAAATATCAGGGAAGTTATTAAGCGATTTTTGTCACCCTAAGAGGGTCTATTCACCACCTTTGCCTAGTCGTTTAGGTGGCTTCAGCACGACAAAAGCTCTTTTTTTTTATTTGTCATTCATCATTCTGCATTCATCATTTGTCACTTGCCAAGCCCAATCTGACTCCCTTCGGCCCAATTATCGGGCGTTGCGGTGGCTTCTGGCGGGCGAATCGGTGGCATATTCTGCGTCTATTTATGGATTAAGTAAGGCATGGTACAAAACGCCCTTTACGAATTTCAGCGTCAAAGACGACTTTCACGAGTGGAAGCAATTTGATAAAGTAGGGCACTTTTTTACGGCCTACCAGATTTGCCGGCACACGGCGGCGGTTTACAAAAACACTGGAATTACCAACCGCCAAGCGGCTTTGTACGGGGCACTTTCTGGCTTTTTGTTCCTGACCCCCATTGAGCTATTAGACGGTTTTCAATACCCAACCTACGGGTTTTCGCCGAGCGATATGGTGGCCAATGTCATGGGACCATCGTTGTACTTGGGACAGTACGCCCTCTGGGGCGAAGAGCGCATTACGCCCAAATTTTCCTTCTCCCCCACTCCCCTCGCCAAGGTTCGTCCTGAACTTTTGGGGCGAAATTTTAGTGAACAATGGCTCAAGGATTACAACGGTCAAACCTATTGGTTCTCGATCAATCTGGCCTCATTTGCCCCGCATTCAAAGATTCCCAAATGGCTCAGTGTATCGCTCGGATACGGGATTCACAACATGGTCGGGGCCGAGGTAGAGAAGAGCCAATCCTTGGGTTATGACCCCTATCGGCAGTATTATCTCTCATTAGATATTGATTTTCGTCGTATTCCCACCCGCCATAAGGGCCTCAAAACGCTTTTTTTCTTGCTCAACACCCTTAAAGTTCCCGCCCCTGCCTTGGAATTTAACCGAAAGCAGGGCTGGAAAGGGCATTGGTTGTATTTTTGAGCCAACCTTCGTGGTTGCCGCTTTTTTAATGCTGCTCCCGATGAAATATTTAGTTGCAACCGCCTGATTGCGCCTTAAAAACGGCCCCTAGTTGGGTGCTAAATCCAGGATTAAGCTGTACGTATTTTCCTGCTCCATACTCGACATTAGCGCCGTTGGGGATGGTATTGGCACTGCCGCTGACCGTTATGACGGTTTCGGATGCTTTTTGATCGGAAGAAAGGATGCCAGTGGGTGTGCGGGTGAAGTCGCACAGACGCCATAGTTCAAATCCATGCACATCATCGTTGGCAATAAAGTACAGATTGCCGTTCATCATGGCCAGACTGCTATTGTAAAGCCCATTGCTATTATTAGGGTTAATATCGGCTAGCATAACGGTACCCACATTGGTGCCGTCACTTTTCCAGAGTTCTGTGCCGTGATAGCCATCGGTTGCGGTGAAGTAAAGCGTTCCGTTAAAGTTTAATAAGAACCCCGGATTAGAAAAGGCATCTCCGATATTAATATCTTTCACCAGTACAGTACCGGCGGCCGTGCCATCTGTTTTCCAAAGTTCTCGACCGTTGGTTTCATCTTCGGTGGTAAACATCAACGTACCGTTGACTACCGTAAAGGCAAAATAGAAAAATACATTATAACTCGAATTAATGTTTTTGACCATGCTCGTCCCCAACACTGAGCCATCACTTTTCCACATTTCTAATCCATTGCCCCCATCATCAGCCGCAAAAAAAAGGGTACCATTGAAATTGATTAGGTTATTGGGATATGAAGAGTTGCCGCCCGTTTGGATGTCTTTGACCATTTGGGGAATAACGCTGGAATATTTCCAAAGTTCAGCGCCCGACACCCCGTCGTCTACCCGAAAATAGAGGGTGTTGCCTACGGCGGTAAGCTCGGCCGGTGGGTTGGGCCAATCGCTGATTTTGACAGTCCCTGCGGTGGTGCCGTTGGTTTTCCAAAGGCCCAAAGCAGCACTAAAAAAAAGCTGCCCCTGAAAAATGACAAAATGATTTGGATTACTGCCGTTAATACCTGAATTGATGTCTTTGACCAAGACAGTCCCGACCGTTGTCCCGTCCGACTTCCATAGTTCTTTCCCGTTGACACCATCATCGGCACTAAAAAACAAGGTGCCGTTGAAATTGAAAAGTGACACTGGACCGTAATCACTATCACTGGGCAGTATGTTTCTGACCAGCACTGTGCCAGCCGTGGTTCCATCGCTTTTCCACAATTCGCGTCCATCGGCTCCGTTGTTGGCCGTGAAAAATAACACGCCATTGACATTAATTAATGAAGCAGGGGTAGAGCCTGCACTCCCCACATAAATATCCTTGACCATACTTGTTCCCGCCGCCGTACCGTCGCTTTTCCAGAGTTCAGCCCCATTGATGCCATCATTGGCAACAAAAAAAAGGGTATTATTGACGGGTGTCAGGACAGTAGTGAGATTATAGAGCCCCCCAATCGTCCAACCGCTTAATACAATTTTGGACGTCCCCCCCGCTGTGCCATCGCTTTTCCACAACTCAGCCCCATTTGCGCCCTCAGTGGCTAAAAACAACAACGTACCGGCCAAATTGATAAAAAAATAAGGATAGCTACTTCCGGCAGGATTGATGTCTTTGACCATTGTTGTATTGGCCGATGTACCGCTGCTTTTCCAAAACTCAATGCCATTGGTGCCATCATCCGCTTTAAAATACAGGGTAGTGCCAATGGAAATCAAATTGGAAGGTTCGCCACTGCCTCCCGTGTTGATGTCTTTGACCATGACGGTACTGGCAGAAGTCCCGTTGGTTTTCCAAAGTTCATAGCCGTTGGTGCCATCATCAGCGGCAAAATAGAGCGTTGTCGTACCTACCACCCGAAGTTCTGTGTAAATACTGGGGCTATTCTCAAGCCCACCCCTTGCCCCAGGGCGAATATCTTTCACCAATACGGTAGTGGCGGCCGTACCATCGCTTTTCCACAATTCTGTACCATGCGAGCCATCATCGGCGGCAAAATAGACCGTTCCGTCCAAATTCGAAAGCTTTGAAATCAAACGTTGTTCAGGATCCGAGCTAATATTTTTGACCATCACCGTACCCGCCGCCGTGCCATCGCTTTTCCAAAGTTCATAGCCATTGGTCCCATCATTGGCCACAAAAAATAAAACCCCATCGTTGACGGTAAAAGAAGCGACATTGGTGAGAGAAGATGGAGAAGATGCCTCACTGCCCATCCTAATGTCTTTGACCATGACCGTTCCGGCAGTAGTCCCATCACTTTTCCAAAGTTCAGCCCCGTTGGTGCCATTGTCAGCCCTAAAATAAAGCATACCCTGTACAATAGTAAAATCATAAGCACCAATAGAACCGGAGTTAGCTGCGCCGGGGTTGATATTTTTGATAATGACCGTACCTGCCGCCGTGCCATCGCTTTTCCAAAGTTCACGCCCCTGCGTGGCGGTGGTGGCCGAAAACACCAATTGTCCATCGTAGGCTATCAAGTCGTATGGTTGAGAACTCATACTACCTGCATAAATATCCTTAACCATGACCGTACCTGCGGTCGTACCGTCGCTTTTCCATAGTTCGATGCCATACACGCCATCATTGAACGTAAAAAAAAGCGTTGTCCCTACTCTGGTAAGGCTCTGAATAGCGGCTAAAGTATTCAAAGAACTTATATGTTTGACCAGAACCGTACCCGCTGCGGTGCCATCGGTTTTCCAGAGTTGAGAATCATTGCGTACAAAGTAGAGGTATGAGCCCATGCTCACCGGACTTTGGCTACTACCGGTCAGCCCCGCTGCCACCGCATTGATGTCTTTGACCATCTGCGGGTTTTGGGCAAGTGACAAATGCGCCATACCGAGTGATATACATAGTAGGAAGAAGTAAGTTCGTTTTTTCATGATTTTATGTTCGGGTTTAAAAATCATTATCAAGTTCAGGCACTATATTTCCATCTTCGGGCCGGGCAATGGCCGTTGGCTTGAGTCCCAGTATGGTAACGCGGTGATTGGCCAACGAAGAGTTTTGACTATCATCGGTGTTGGTAGTCAACTGGAAATAGATAAATAAAAATGGGTCTTTTCTTCTCAGAGTCTCTGCCCACATTAACTTGACGAGATACATTCTCGCAGAAAAACCAAAAACCCTGCTTTGCCTTAAATTATCTACCAAAGATATTTATCTAAAATAGCCGCCAAGTCTTTGCTATTGGTAACATCTTCGTAAATGATAGGGTTATTGTATACAGTTTGCCCATCTGAAGTTTCTCCCGTTATCTTACAGTTATTATCCTTAAAAAAGAATGAATCGGGTAAATAGATTCCGGCAACAAAAATTCCTCGAATGGCAATAATGTCACCTGCCTGTAATTTCACCTGAGTTTCACTAACGGCAGAAATTTGAATATCCCATTCATACAATACAGGATTAACACCAACACCAAACGCCCTTGCCTTCCCTTTTTTATCTTTCAAATTGAGCAAAACCTGCGTTTTAGCAACTGTTGTCAAGAGATACATCTGCTTACCTGACAGGAGTGCGTCTAAAATAGTGCTGTTCGTGCATTTGGTGGCTGCCGGTGTTAGGGGAGTTGTTTCTGTTTTTGAGCAGGCTAACACCATACAAATAGCAGTAGCTACAACGAGCGTTTTTGTGAATGTTTTCATTTCTTAGTTTTATATCGGTTGTCTGATAATTTTAATGTTTAGCCTGATAGTACCATTCTGCTTGCTGGGCTACCCAATGTTAGACGCTTTCTAGTTACACCCACCAATCTGAGCAACAAACACCACCCCGCCGTTGGTTTTGAATCCCGGGTTTAACTGTACGAATTGGCTGGCCTGATAAATGACATTAGCTCCGTTGGGAATGGTATTGGGGCTACCGGCAATTGAAATAACGGTTTCTGATGCGAGTTGGTGGGTAGTGACGGTTCCTGTAGGCGTAGCCGTAAATCCTTGGGGGCAGGGGGTGTACTTCCAAAGTTCAAAGCCATGCTGACCGTCATCGGCTACAAAGTAGAGGGTGCCTCCCATCTGAGTAAAATAGGGGGCAGTGGAAAATCCACTGTTATTGTCAGGGTTGTGGTCGGCAATCAGGACTGTTCCGGCGGTAGTACCGTTACTTTTCCAAAGCTCCCGGCCATGAGGACCATCATTCGCTAAAAAATAGGCCGTGCCTCCGAAGTTAAAAAACTGTGTGGGATTGGAACTGCCGCTTCCGGCCTGAATATCTTTGACCATCACTGTCCCTGCCGCCGTGCCATCACTTTTCCATAGCTCACGGCCGTTGGTCCCATCGCTTGCGGAAAAATAAAGGGTATCGTTGATATTGACCAAATTCAGAGGAAATGAGCTTCCCGTCGTATTGATGTCTTTGACCATCTCTGTTCCTGTCCCAGTGCCGTCACTTTTCCAGAGTTCTGTCCCGTTGATGCCATCATCAGCACTAAAAAACAATGTACCATTGATGTTCTTGAATGATTGCGGCGACGAGGGGGAGCTACTGGCTCGAATATCTTTTACCAAAGTGATGGAATTCCCATCACTTTTCCAGAGTTCGATATCGGTAGAACTCGCATTGGGGCCGGAAAAAAACAGGGTATTTTCAATAGCAACGGGAGGTTCAATATAATCCCAATCCATATTTATATTAGCTACTTTTACTGTCCCGGCGGTGGTCCCATCGCTTTTGTAAAGGGCGGGGCCTGATGGAGTATAGGCAAAGAAAAATAAAGTCCCTGCAACGTTGGTAAGATATTTGGGCGCTCCGGGACCGGAATCGGGGTAAATATCTTTCACCATAACTGTTCCGCTCGCAGTACCGTCACTTTTCCACAATTCGGAACCAGCGGTATTGGTAGAAGCCCTAAAAAACAATGCCCCGTTCCATTCGGTTATCTCTTCGGGGGCGAAGGTCTCTATCCCGGTATTGATGTCTTTCACCAATACTGTTCCGGCGGCGGTACCGTCGCTTCGCCAAATTTCCCGGCCATGGATATCGTTTTCAGCAACAAAAAACAAGGTGTCATTGATATTGATAAGATCGGTAGGTGAAGCACTGAGGCTTCCAAAATTGATGTCTTTGACCATGACAGTTCCGGCAGGGGTGCCATCGCTTTTCCAAAGCTCTTCGCCGTTGATGCCGTCATTGGCAGTAAAGTAAACTTTATTACCCATCCTCACGAGGTATTTGGGCTGAGCACTGACGGTATTGGCATTGGGCACTATCTTGCTCGTTCCGGGACCGGTACCGTCGCTTTTCCAGAGTTCATTGATGGTGCTGTTGCTCCCATCTTGGGCCAGAAAGATAAGGGATCCTGATAGGCTCACAGGCCCTTGTGGATAGCTGCTCCCCGCCCCGGCCCAAATGTCTTTGACTAAAGTTGTCCCTGCCGCCAAACCGTTGCTTTTCCAAAGTTCGGACCCATTGGTTCCATCATAGGCGGAAAAATAGAGCGTACTTCCCACCAATCTCAAAGAAGTAGGGTAACCGAAAGCCGCTCCACTGTTGATATCCTTGACCATCACCGTTCCCGCTGCAGTTCCGTTGCTTTTCCAGAGTTCCTGTCCGGTGGTTCCATCATTGGCCTCGAAATAAAAAACCAACGTGCCGGTATTGACAACAAAGGGCGAACCGTAGTCAATTATCCCACTTTCTGAGCCGGGATTTATATCTTTGACCATCACCGTTCCGGCTCCTGTTCCATCACTTTGCCAAAGTTCGCGACCGGCAGAGCCGTTATCTGCCGTAAAATAAAGCGTACCGTCTACATTGGTAAGTCTTTCGGGATAAGGATCAATTGCAGTTGCACCCGAAAAAATATCTTTGACCAAGACTGTTCCGGCCGCGGTACCATCGCTTTTCCAGAGTTCTCTACCCTTTGTACCATTGTCAGCGGTAAAAAACAAAACATCCGTCGCAGCAACACCACCAAATGAACCGACCCTGACAAGGGAGTTGGGATATGAGTGGGTAGTACCGGGATTGATGTCTTTGACCAATACAGTTCCCCCGGCAGTACCATCGCTTTTCCACAATTCTCGACCATTGACGGCATCGAAGGCGCCGAAGTAGAGGATTCCCTGTACAATGATAAAACTACCCGGAGCTGAACCGGCAGCTCCGGGATTGATATTTTTGATAATGACCGTTCCGGCGGCGGTGCCGTCGCTTTTCCAGAGTTCAAGCCCTTGCGAGGCCGTCATGGCCGCAAATACCAACTGCCCGTTGTAAGAGACAAACCCCTGAGGCTCAGAGCCGAGGCTGCCTGTATAAATATCTTTGACCATAACGGTACCGGCGGCGGTGCCATCGCTTTTCCAAAGTTCTTCGCCGTTGATGCCATCATTGGCGGTAAAGTAAAGAGTACCGCCTACATTGATCAGGTTACGAGGGTCAGAATCACCAAAGGCCGAAACGATGTGTTTGACCAAGACCGTGCCCGCTGCTGTTCCGTCGGTTTTCCACAGTTCAGAGATACGTTTGACAAAGTACATCTGTGAACCAATGATCGCGGTACCATTATTTTCATCAACTTCGACCCCCGCTGCCACGACATTAATGTCTTTGACCATCTGAAAGTTTTGGGCAAGCGACAAATGAGCCATGCAGAGTATTTGGAAGAATATAAAGTGGTAGGGTTGTTTTTTCATCTTTTTGGATTCGGATTTAAAAATCATTATCAAGTTCAGGCAGGATATTTCCATCTTCGGGCTGTGCAATGGCCGTGGGCTTGATTCCCAATACAGTAACACGGTGATTGGCCAACGAAGAGTTTTCCTCATCATCGGTCAGTATCGTCGAGAGAGTGTATTTGAGCGTACCCCTAGATGCTCGGACAGGCTTGCTGTAACTCCAATCGCTGATCCAGATTCCTATCTTACGTACATGATGGTCACCGCCTTCATAATGTATATCCCACCCAGACAAAACAGGCAAGGCATTTTCATAAGGTATATTGGTGATGGTATATTCTTTTGAAACAATTTGGTTGCTGCCCTGAGGAATAGTACCTGTCCAAAAACCGTTATCATCTACAGGCATTCCTAGAAAAGGAGGATGTATTATTCCCAAATCTTTCCCACCTATCCCCGTGACCATCTCACCGAAGTAGTATCCCTTATCTTCGATAAATGGCTCCCAGCGCTCTTGGTTGTCTTTGAAAATACCCTGAGTCTTCCAACTCAGTACCCCCGCTGAGTCATAGCGACTAGAATTCCGGGGCAAAGTGTTGGTGCTTTCCGGATTGTTATCGTAGATTTTATTTTGTAAAATCCTTTCACTTCCTACGACATTATAAGACAGTTGAAGCAAATGATGGTCTTCTTTTTGGGCTACCCGGAAAAAAAAGCCCCGCGGAACCACCCCCGCAGTTACCCTGCGTTTGAAGACATTGTTTTGAAGGTATCCCGCAATGGGATACATGTTGTAAGTGGAAGTTCCCGAAGCACAGTTTTCATCGTGATCTACCGCCAGATTTATCTTGGCCTCGTTCCACGCGATGACAGTATAGTGGTAGCAAAAATTGTAAGCATCGTCAAAATTATAATCTCCGAGCACTCCAGTTGCGGTCCAGTTTACCTCTTTTCTGTTTTGATTAACGGTTAGGTTGATATGACCAATACCCGCTCCAACCGTACGTACATGGTGATCATCGGATTCATACTCCAATTTCCAGCCATTCAAAAAGACGGTAGCATGGGTAGCCCAACGAGGTATTTGACGATTTCCTTGCAAGACAATTTCATCTTCGCTGATTTTTTGAGTCAATTTCCCGCAGGCCGAGCCATGATAAACTACGATTTGACTATCTTTTTCAAAGGTTTTTTTATCACTGAAATCGTAGGATTCTACATAACTGCGACCCGATGCCTCACCTCCGGAAATACAAAGTCCATCCCACCCTCTGGTCTCCATTTCGCAACTCCAGACCAAAGGCAATACAAAGACAAACAATAAAGCAGCGGTGGAGCGTTTCATGGCAGTATGGCATTTAGACTATCTACTGACACCCGTGATTTGGCATTCCAGAAAGCTGATACATTGGCTATTTGCCAAGCTCCGTCGTGCTTTTCCATAAGGCGGGTTTCCTGACTGATGATGTAGTGGGTTTTTGCGCTGTTGGCGTTGTATTGTTTCCAGAGCAAATACGCTACGTTCTCATTGTAAAACTTAACTTGTGGTTTTTCACGTTTTACCAGAGGGTGTACGACATTTTTGCCGTTTTTGTAATACTTCTCAATCCATTCTTTGCCTTGCGCGTTGATTTTTTCCCACCCAATGGCGGCATCAAACGTGCCGTCGTCGTTGTTCCAAGCCTGCATTGCGTAGGGTTGATGCACCCAATGTTTGGCCCAACAATCATAATTTCCATCAAAAAAACATTTAGTTTCTCCTTCAATGACTTGCATGATGGCGGTGGTTTCTTTGCCTTCATCAAAAGTGGTGGCGGTTTGTGTCTGAGTCTCGGCCTGACGGCAAGCCATTGGAAAGACGAAAAGAAGTGCGCTGCAAATAAGTAAGTGCTTCATTTGAATATGTGTTTTTGGTTTATATTAAATCAAAAGGAATAAAGGTTTAAATCAGCATTTTACGTATCTCCCGGATTGATGGTATAAGAACAGGCAAACCCAATTTCGGCTTTAAATACCGCCCCCTGCTCCACTTTAAAGCCGGGTTTTAATTCAATAAAATCCTTTGCCTTAAATGCTGCGTTTGCCGTCCCCAAAACCCAATTGGTCGCCTGAATCGCTTTTCCAGTTTCGGGATTATTGATACGATTGAGGCTGATGTCATCGTTGGGATGGGTCAACGAGATAGTTTGAGGGTTGAGTTTACATTGGAGAAAAATAGAAAGAGTCATGTCGAAGTTGGTGCCGTTGTCGTACGAACCTGCAACATACACTCGGTCGTAATCTCCTAGCGCCATTGCACCGAAACGGTCTTCTTTGTATCCCAATTGGGGGAAAATATAAGAGCCATTGAATCCAAAATTAAGGTCAGTCGTTCCGTTGGCATTGACCCGCAGAAGGGTTTTACTCCAAGTATTGGGGGTCAACACGTTGCCTCCCGCTAAGATTTTACCACTCGCCAACACCTTGATTGCCAAAGCCCTGCTGTTGCCTGTATAGTTAGTAGAAGTATAGATACCATCATCAGAAAATGTATTGTCGAGGCTGCCGTCTACATTATAGCGAACAAGCACCATTACCCCCGTTGCCAGTGACATTTGACCTCCTACAATGAGTTTGCCATCGGGCTGAATGGCCGAACACCAACCCAGCGCCTGAATCATTCCAAAATCAGTTACTACTTTTCCATCGCCATCAAAGGTGTTATCCAAACTTCCATCGGCATTGAGCCGATAGGCTACAAGGTCTTTGTTAAGTTCGTAGCCGCTGATGATGATTTTGTTGTTGTAGATATTGACCGAATTGATTTCGTCAGCCCCGATGGTTCCTCCCAATTCTACCTTCCCGTCGGTATCGAATGAAACATCCAACGTGCCGTTGGGATGCAGCCTGGCCACCGTAGATTTATAAATCCCTATGCCACCGGTAGAAATACTGTAGCCCGCCAACACGATTTTTCCGTCCGGTTGCAGGGCCATTGCTTTGCAATAATCTAACCCGAAAATATTGATCAGTACTTTTCCATTGGTGCCGAAAGTATTGTCCATCGTACCGTCAGGCAACAATCTTATCACCGCAAAGTCACTGTCAGTGCCATTGTAAGCCTGCCCCGCCACCACGATTTTTTCATCAGGCTGAAGGGCGATGGCATTGGCGTATGCCTCATTGGGCAGGATGGCACTGCTAATTATGACCTTACCATCATCCGAGAATGTTTCGTCCAAAGCTCCACTCCTTTGATACCTCACAATGGCAAATTGTTTAGCGGAGCTTGAGGTGGTGTAGCCTGCCACTACAGTTTTTTCATCCTGCTGAACGACCATGCAGCGAGCTTGTTCTGCTTCATCACCAAAAGAAAGATACAACCTGTTTTCGAGGGTGTAAAAACGGTAAAAGCCATGCAAACGACAGATGCCAAAGTCTTCGTTGGTGCCATTATGAACCGACCCTGCCACGATGATTTTACCGTCATTTTGCAAAAGCATCGTATTCCCTTTGTCATGCTTCCCTTCTGTAAAAGGAATAGTGCGAATACCATCCCCCGAAAACAAGGTGTTTAATTCCCCATCGGATTGATACACCAGCACCACAAAGTCATCGTTGGCTGGCACGTTAATAATCTCACGCGTCCCATCCAATAGAATTACTTCGTAGCTATAGGCGGGTGTTCGGGTGGTGCCGCCTACTACAATGTCGCCGTTGGGTTGAATGGCTACCGCATTTCCTTCGTCGTTGCCGGTATTGACAGAGGTCGTTTTTTTGCCGTTGCCGTCGAAGCTTAAATCCAAACTGCCATCCACATGGTAGCGTACCAAAGCTACATTATCGGTTGTGCCGCCCCAAGTTTTACCTACCAAAACAATCTTCCCGTCTTTTTGAACAGCAACGTCGTGTGCATAGTCATCGTTAGCGCTGCCAATGTCTGTGACGGCCTTGCCGTCGGTATCGAAGGTATTATCCAAAGTACCGTTGGCATTTAAACGCATCACCCCAAAATCTCGGTCAGGAGCCATAAACTCCCACGTGTATCCTCCTACCACTATTTTGCCGTCAGGTTGCAGGGCTACTCCCCTGGCCACGCCTTGAAAAATGCCAAAAACCGTACCTGCACTGCCGAAGGCGGCATCTAATGTACCCGTACTCAAATAGCGCCGTACCACAAACTGACTGTTTTGGGAGCCGGCCACCACTATTTTTCCATCCGATTGGATGGCGACATCGTAATAAAAATCGTTCAAACTGGCATGGGTACGAATTGACCCCGTTCCGTTGAACGTGTTGTCTATGGTGCCGTTGGGGAGATACCTCAAAATGACAAAATCGTACAGTTTTGTGGGGTCAGATGTATCGTGTACCTGCCCTACAACCACTATTTTCCCGTCAGACTGGATGGCCAAGGCATTGGCCTGTGCCGTAAGCCCTGAATAACTGAAAACCACTTTTCCGTCGGTTGAAAAAGTATTGTCTAAAGTGCCGTTGGGCAGTAAACGTATGGTAGCGAGTCCACCGTTGCTGCTTCCAACGACTACTATTTTTCCGTCGGATTGCAGGGCTGAACCCAATGCAAATTCGATGCCGTTGCCGGCCCCCGGAAAGGTAATCGTGTTTTTTCCATTCGTAGAGAAATCTACGTCCAATGCGCCGTTCACCTGTGCCTGAACCGTTTGAAAGTAAAAGAAAAGCAGGCAAAGAGGAAGCAGTTGATGCTTAATTGTACGAAGGAGGAATTGCGGATAATGAGCAGGAGTGATAAAGGTTTTCATGGTAAAGTGGTTTTATGGGTACTTAAGATTGATGACATCTACCTACGCTTTATTTGCCCATTAAAAGGGCAATAGCGTTTTGAAAGCATGACGGTGAGCCATACATCAAATGTTTCAAATACGGTTAGGAATGCAAGTAAGTGACCGCAGAAAATGCCAGCTTTACAGGGTATTACGTGAAGGATTTGGTTAAGACAAAATTCGAAAAGTTTAGAATAGAGAAAAATAACTAACAATAGGTATTTTTATACCTATTTCTCGGTATTTAGAGTGGATTTTGTACACGAGGAATGGTTAAACCAGTTGGTGTTGTACTGCGTATTTAATCAAAGCAAACGACGAGTTAATGCCGAGTTTTCGGAAAATATTGCGACGATGGGTTTCTATGGTGAAGTAACTCAAATTAAGCTCTCGGGCCATTTCAATCCCAGTTTTTTCCTGGGCAATGAGTCGGATGATTTCAATTTCACGACGGGTGAGAGTTTCGTTATTAGGAAATAATTTTTCCTCCTTCGGCAATGACTGAGTCAGTACATCCATGACCGTTTCCGAAAAAAACGTATGCCCTTGTGCCAAGCTCACAATGGCACTTTGAAGTTCAATTTTGGTAACTTTTTTGGATAAGTACCCCTTTACACCAGCTTGAATAGCGGTTCGTATTCCTTCGGCATCTTCACGGGTTGTAAGCATGAGTACTTTCATGTGTGGATGGGTTCTACGCAGAGAAAGGGTCAATTGCACCCCGTCCATCTGAGGCATAAAGTAGTCACAGATGAGCACCTCAACCTCGCAAAAAGACATCTTACTGAGGGCTTCCTCTCCACCCAAAGCCGTTCCCACCAGCTCCACTCCCTCAATTGCTCCTAACAGCATGGTCATGCTTTCGATAAAAATGGTGTGATCGTCTACCAAAAATATTTTGATGGGGGAAGCCATGGTGTGTAAAAGTCACGATTTATGTTTTAATTAATAAAAAAACTATCTTGTTGACAATACATCAAGGGAATAAATATGCAATCATTTACCAAACGGTCGGTGGTACTGTCTATATTCATGCTGCTTTCTGCGGCTACTTACGGGCAGTATTTCAGGGTCAGTTATTCCGTTGATAGTCTCAAAAAAGTGTTATTAGCCGTTGAAAACAAATCCTCGCCCACCCAAAAAAAAGAAATACTTACGCTCAATTCCTTAATTGCTACTGCCCTCAACAAAGGCGCTCAATTTGACAGTAGTTTGAGTTTGTTGAGAAAGATTCTCCCTGAATTGCAGGCTCAAAATATGCTTAATGAGGTTGCCGAAGCTCATTTCCACATAGGATGGGCACTGCAAAAAAAAGAGTTGTACTTTGAGGCCGTTAAATCTTTTGAGGAGGCCATCATCGCAGCCCGAAAAGCTAAAAACGACAGTTTGCTTGCTATCAGTCATCACTGGGCGGGGATAAGCTATAGCGACCAAAAAGTCTACCCTAAAAGCCTTTGGCATTATAAAAAAGAACTCGAAATTTGTCAAAAAGCAAAACTTCAATTTCAGCAGGCCGATTGCATGAATTCCATTGGCCTACACTACTTTAGGTTTGAAAAAATAGATTCGGCGTTTTATTTTTTTGACGAATGCCGCAAAATTTCCGAAAAGAACCATTTTGATATACTCCTTCCAATTTCGTACAAAAATGTAGGGAGGTGTTACCTGGCTCTGGGCAACGAACCCAACGGTAAAGGCTTCATTCTCCATTCTGTTAAATTGTTCCTAAATCATAAACAGGAAAGCATTCAATGGTTAGCCATGTTTAGTTACGTAGAATTGGCCCGCTATTATGCCAAAAAGAGAAACTATCCACTCTCTAATCTTTACGCACTTAAAGGATTGAAAATCAACGAAAAGGCTAATTTTACAGATATGCAACAGGATTTTTCAATCCTGCTCTATCAAAATCATAAAGCCACAAAACAAACCTCAGAAGCCCTGCAATATTTAGAAATATACCAAAAAGCCTCCGAAAAAATTAACCAAAATTATTTAGCACAACAGCACGCGGCATTGGACGAACGGGTACAAAATGAGCAACAAAAAAATCAGATATACGTACTCAATCAAGAGAAAATAGCCAAACAACGGGAAAGAAACTGGTTGATGGGAGGACTAACGGTCGCGGGGGTACTCTTATTTGTCATTGGCAAACTCTACCAGGCAAATAGAAAACAAAAAAAAGTAATCCAAAAAGCCAATGAACAACTGGAAGAAAAAGTAAAACTGCGAACTGCTGAACTCCAAAGGGCATTGGACGAAATCAAACAAGCCATACTCAAAGGCCAAATATTGGAGCGAACCCGCGTAGCCGCCGAGCTGCACGACAACCTCGGGAGTTTGCTTTCAGCCATTAGCATCAGCATGGAAGTGGTCGACGTGGGTGAACTGTCTCCCCACGAGCAGCAAATTTTTGTGGGAATCCAACAACAAATAAACGCCGCTTACCACCATGTACGCTTGCTTGCCCACAACCTTCAGCCTGCTGAACTGGAGAAAGAGGGATTAAAAAAGGCTTTGGAAATTTTTGCGGCCAAGATTAACCAAGGCAAATACTTCTACTTGGCACTTGATACCGAAGCTCTCGTTCCTTTCTCTAAAGATTTGGAGTTTACCCTGTACTCAATTTGTTTAGAACTCATCAACAATACCCTTAAACATGCCCAAGCAACCCAGGTACGAATCGCTTTTGACCAGCAAACGGCTCATCACTGGCAGATGATTGTAGTCGACAATGGCAAAGGCATGATGCCCAATGCAAAAGAGGGTTTTGGTATCCAAAACATTAGAAACCGCCTTGAACAAATAGGAGCAACCCTCTACATTATTCAAGAAAAGGGGTTGACCTTTTTGATTGATTTCAAAACGGATGAATAAAACTGTTTGGCTCATTAAATATTTCCTTTTCTATTCTCATTTTCATCGGGCTATTTTCATTTCAGGGATAATCAGGTAGCCTTTAACCATAAAAATCGTGCATTCCTCATCATTTTTGAAATTTTGATTTGATGATTTAAAATTACGGATACCGATTTCATCCTGATTGTAAAAATGCGACATAAAATAATGCTCGTCGGCCACCCTATTAGTGCAGTGCCCCCCTTCAAACAAGCGTTGAATTACATCGCAAAAATGGCACCATGATACCCTCCAAACTTTCTCCCAATGTGGCGTTAAATCATTTTCAGCCGACGAAGTTAGTATGATTGGCTTTTTTGTGAGTATTTGGAGAAAAAACATAACTTTACTTTTTTTAAAAACTTCTATTACATCATGGCAAAAACCAAGTTGATTCCCCGTACTCCATCGGCCTACGACCCTCCTTTGTTAATCAAAACCCTCTTTGACCAAGCCGTTCGTTACAACCCCCAACGCGAAATCGTGTACCGAGATTTGTTCCGGATGAATTATACCACTTTTGACAAACGCGTGCGCCAGCTTGCCAATGTCCTCACCAATGCAGGCGTGGAAGCAGGTGATACTGTGGCCGTTATGGACTGGGACAGCCATCGGTATTTGGAGTGTTTTTTTTGTATTCCCTGCTTAGGGGCAGTTTTGCATACCATCAACGTACGGCTTTCCCCAGCGCAGATTCTGTACACAATGAACCATGCCGAAGACAAGGTGGTGATTGTTCATGAAGATTTTGTACCGATTCTGGAAGCTATCAAAGGACAGCTCACCACCGTTGAAAAATACATCATCATCAGCGACAAGGTATACACCAACCCTGATGCCGAATTAATCTCAACCACATTTTACTTAGAAGGCGAATACGAGCGGTTGGTCAACGACGCCAACGACCAATTTGAATTTTCTGATTTTGAGGAAGATTCTATTGCAACAACATTTTATACGACTGGCACTACTGGCAACCCAAAAGGCGTGTACTTCTCACATCGTCAATTGGTGATGCATACTTTTTGTTTGTTGGCCTATTTTCCAGGCTACCGGGCACTCCCATTGGACAATCGCGACGTGTATATGCCCATCACGCCGTTGTTTCACGTCCACGGCTGGGGCTTTCCGCTGTTGGCGACCATGCTCAATTTTAAACAAGTATACCCTGGTCGCTATGAGCCAGAAATGTTGCTGAAACTCTTGTTAAAAGAAAAAGTAACCTTCTCGCATTGTGTGCCAACCATCCTGAACATGCTGGTCAACAGCCCCGTAGCGAAACAGGTAGATTTAAGTAAATGGAACGTGCTGATAGGTGGCTCAGCCTTGACGCGCGGTTTGGCAAAGGCTGCTTTAGAGCTTGGCATCAACGTTACCCAAGGCTACGGAATGTCAGAAACGGCACCCATCATGTCGGTTGTTCACCTGAATGAAGAACAAGAAAAACTCCCTATCGAAGAGCAACTTGAGTTTAGAACCAAAGCGGGCAAAATTGCTCCGTTTGTAGAATTGAAACTCATGGACGAAGAGGGTAATTTTCTGCCCCACGACGGCGAAACCGTGGGTGAGCTGGTGGCGCGCGGCCCTTGGATGACGCAGGGATATTACAAAGAAAAAGAGGCTTCCGAACAACTGTGGGCGGGCGGATGGCTCCATACCGGCGACGTGGCCACCATCGGGCCTGATTATTACGTTACCATTGCCGACCGCGTCAAAGATGTCATTAAGACTGGTGGCGAGTGGGTTTCTTCGTTAGATATTGAGAATCTGCTTTCCCAGATAGAAGGCATTGCCGAATCGGCCGTGGTGGGATTCCCTGACGTAAAATGGGGCGAACGCCCGCACGCCATTCTGGTCGTTAAGCCAGATTATCAGGAAAAACTGACGCCCGAAAGCATCAAATCAACCTTACAAGCCAAAGTAGACTGCGGCGAAATTAACCGTTGGTACGTACCCGACCAAATCAAATTTGTCCCCGAAATCCCCAAAACATCCGTAGGGAAGATTGATAAAAAACGGATTCGCTCGGAGATGAAGGAGATGATTTTGGGGTAATTAGTGATTGGCGACTGGTGGTTGGTGGCTAGTAATATGAATTTAAATTCTATTGTAATGAAAGTAAAAAGCTATCGTGAGCTTCGTGTTTGGCAACAAAGCGTAGATTTTTGCGTAAAGGTGTATAAAGTAACCTCTATTTTCCCAAAAGAAGAGTTATATGGGCTAACCTCGCAAATTCGACGCGCCTCAGTTTCAATTCCTTCCAATATCGCAGAAGGGCAAGCGCGCAATACAACAGGCGAGTTTTCCCAATTTTTAGGTATTTCAAAAGGCTCTTTGGCCGAAGTCGATACACATTTAGAAATTGCAAAGCGATTGGGCTTTCTTTCAAGTGAAAGTTTTCAGTTATTCGAGAACGAAATCGAAACCATTGGAAAAATGCTAAACGCTTTACAAAATGCCCTCCCCAAAAAACAATAAACCGCACGACAAATCGTCACCAGTCACTAACCACCAATCACCAGTCACAAATCACCAACCATCCACCACCAATACCCTCCTCGGTGCCGCTTTTCTGATGGCTACTTCTGCCGTTGGGCCAGGCTTTTTGACGCAGACCACCGTTTTTACGCAGCAATTACTGGCCAATTTTGGCTTTGTCATTTTGTTATCAATACTTTTGGATTTGGGCGCTCAACTGAACATCTGGCGCATCATTGCCGTCACCGAAAAACGCGCCCAAGACATTGCCAATGATCTGTTTTTTGGTTTGGGCTACGTTCTTTCGGCCCTAATTGTCATCGGCGGTTTTGCCTTCAACATTGGTAACGTGGCCGGTGCGGGCCTTGGCATTGAAGTCATGAGTGGTTTGAACGTAAAAATTGGGGCTACAATTAGCGCTTTGATTGCCATCGGGCTTTTCTTACTGCCCGAAGCGGGAAAAGCAATGGACAATTTTGCCAAATGGCTAGGCTTACTGATGCTTTTGTTGATTGCCTACGTAGTTTTTTCGGCAAACCCTCCCATTGGCGAAGCCCTCGTCCGAACGGTTTTGCCACAACAATTTGACCCCATTGCCACCATTACCCTCGTGGGCGGCACGGTAGGAGGCTACATTACTTTTGCGGGTGGGCATCGACTTTTGGAAGCGGGAGTTAAAGGTGTTGATGCGCTTCCCTTGGTCAATCGCAGCGCTACCACGGGTATCTTGGTCACGTCATTTATTCGATATTTTTTGTTTTTAGCTACCTTGGGCGTGGTGGCAGCAGGACTTACGTTAAGCAAAGACAACCCTCCTGCTTCCGTCTTTCAGTTGGCTGCGGGACAAACGGGGTATCGTTTATTTGGAGTGCTGATGTGGAGCGCGGCCATTACGTCCGTCATCGGTTCGGCCTATACTTCGGTGTCGTTCTTGCGAACGTTCCATCCGAGCTTAGAAAAAAATCATCGCTATCTCACCATTGGTTTTATTTCTATTTCGACGATTCTATTTTTATGGATTGGCAAACCCGTACAAATTTTAGTGTTTGTGGGTACGCTGAATGGGTTCATCTTACCCATAGCCTTGGCGGTGATGCTCATTGCCGCGCGCAATAAGCGATTGATTGGTACGTATAAGCACCCTCTTTGGCTCCAAATGGCGGGTTGGCTGGTGGTGGCGATGATGAGCGGGATGGCTTTTTATACCCTTACAAAATAATATCTATCAACACAACCCTCGGAAATCTTTCCTAAACATGACCCGTATCGGCCTTTTATCTGACACTCATTCATACCTAGACGAAGCCATTTTTGATTATTTCAAAGACTGCGACGAAATTTGGCACGCTGGCGACGTAGGTACGGTTGAGATTTTGGAAAAACTGGAAAAATTTAAGCCCTTACGCGCCGTGTATGGCAACATCGACGCCAAAGAAATTCAATGGAAAGCCCCAGAGCATCAACGGTTTGAAATCGAAGGCTTCCGCATCTGGATGACCCACATCGGCGGCGCACCGCCCAATTATAACCCGCAAGTCAGGCCCGAATTAAAAAATAATACACCCGATATTTTCATCTGCGGCCACTCACATATCCTGCGCGTAATGCGCGACCCGAAACTTCAAAACATGCTCTACCTCAACCCCGGTGCGGCAGGAAATGAAGGCTTCCATAAGATTCGAACCATGCTTCGATTCACGCTTGATGACGGAAAAATCCATCAATTAGAGGCGATTGAGTTGGGGAAGCGGGGCAGGCTGTAAACAAGAAAAGGTCACGTTTCCGCAACCTTTTATTCTACTTGTTCGCTAAATATTACTCCTTCTCCCCATCCAAACCATCCGTAATCATCTTCCGAATCATTTGGTGTGGGCGCAGGCCGTTGGTGCGCTTGGTTCCGTTTCCATTGCCGTAATTCATACTTCTGTCGGCCGAAGATGAGGCTTTAACGGCCAAATTATGGGTATTGAGCATCGAGTTGCGGAATTGCGTAAACTCCTCTTCGTTCATCATTTCGCGGGCTATTTCTCCTTTGGCGTAGCCATCGTTGAAAGACGCAATGCGGCTGTCGGTTTGGGCCAAACGCGTTGATTCGATGAGCTGATCCAAATCATTACGCATTTTGGTACGCTCAGCGCGCAAATCATCCAAGGTCTGAAACTGTTGAAGCTCATGCTCCAAAATATCTTTTTGCGTGGTTTGCTCGGCCAACTCCCTGTCGGCTTCCTCCAACTGTTTGTTCAGTTTACGACGCCGACGGCTCAAACGCCACAGTCGCGGGTCGATTTGCAGCCAACGGTACCAAAAATTCTGCAACACAGGCAGCGCCATTCCGAGGGAAACCGCCCCCGCCAAAGCAAACAAAATACCACTCAAAACAAACGACGCCAACGCCCAAGGACTATTGACAAGGCCCAAATTGAGCTCATCAGAACGCAAAAGTTGTTGTTCAATTTTTTGTAATAAAACCTGTTGTTCCTGCGGTGTAATCGTACTATTGGGGTCAAGCGGCGTAGCGCCCAATTGAAGATTTTTAACCGATTTGTTGATGGCTTCTTTCATTTTATCGGTACGGTAGGCCTCGTATCGAAACCATCCTAAAATCCCCAGCGTGATAATGGCAAAACCCGCCAACCCAACTTTAAACCAAGCATAACGCGTACGTGCTTTTTGGGTATGCTCATCCACATACGGCTTCTCAATCAGGCGGTCGTAGGCGGGTTTGAGCAAAATAGAAATCATGGCCAAACCAATGGCAAACGCCCACGCCTCGTTGTTGTTGCGAATGTTGAGGGCATAGGCAACAATTTCGTGCGAAATAATAAGGTCACCAAACACAAACGCCGCCCCCGCAAAAAAGAAAAAGAAGCCTGCCAAGAGCGAATACTCCGATTGTGTTTGTTTACGCCGCGCCCGCAGGGCTTCGGTTTCGGCATCAACGGCATCCCGCTGCGTAGTCAGTTCGGTAACGCGCTTAGTGGCTTTGATGACCCGTTGTACAAACTCTTGCAAACGGTCGTAAGCAGTTTTACGCTTTACGGCCGTCTCCTCTATCTCTTTATCAACCCGTTGGATTTCATTTCGGCGGTCCTCAATCCGTTGGGCCAACCAATTATAATGTATCTGGCTTGATAGATAACTTTCGTATGGATTACGATTTTCCGAGCCTTCAATACCGCTGTGGTAGCCGTGTTGAAAATCGGGTTCGTCAGTATGGTCTTTTGTTGGTTCCTGCATGGCTTTCTTTTTTTAAATCTTACTACTCATTTATACCAAGTGCTCACTGCTGATTTTGGGCGGTTGATTGAATCGCCTTCATTTGTCGGTCTGTCAAGCGGTCGCGCAGTTGGCGGGCCAGGTAAAATTCACTTTCAAACAATTTGATGAGGGCATCACGTCGTGCATTGACCCGCGCAAGTTCGGCCTCCACCCTATTCAATTGCGGCACAATCTGCCATTTTTGAATGCGTAACTCATCAATTTCGGCGTTCAAGCGGTTGGTTTCCTCGTCCCAAGTCTCGGTTTTGCTCGTTTTTTCTTTTTTCATGTTAGCACCCGTCAGCCAAATCCGTAAATCATTGCGAAGTACGGTGATATTGCTCAACAGCAATTTGCCCGCAAAAAGGAACAGAAAAAATACAAAGACAAACAACGCCACCGCCCGCCAGACGGTCTGATTCTGCAATGCCTGTACAAACACAAACATGGCTGCTGCAAAAGGCATACCAACCTCCTCTAACAACCTGCGCCATGACACATTGCTCTCAGTATCGTGAAAAAGTGAAACGCGGCCAAATAAGTTAAACATCCCTGCCAAAAATACGCCAACGGCTATCCACTGACTATTGGGGTATAAAGGCCGCAATGTATCATCAATCAAAAAGAAATTCCCCACGCACATCGCCATCGAAAACACCAAGCCTACGATGGTGCGCGGCAACTGATGCTCACCTTCATTTTGGCGGGCATCCAGCTCGGCGGCTTTATCTTTCAATTCATTGATTCTGGTTTCTTTCTGTCCAATAAACAAATTTAATTCCTGAATTTTCTCCCCATAACGCTCCACATCTAACTCTAAATCAGCGGTTTGATGCACAAAATAACTGCGAATAATGGCTACTTTCTCTTCGGGCTTTGACTCCGAAAGCCCAAAAATGACGCCTTCATCCCGTAGCAAAGTTTCATCTTCCAACCACGACGGTAATTCAATGGGGATTGTAGTTTGCGTGGATTGAGGCGGCGTTAAATCCCACGTATGGGTTGGTGCGGGAGTCTCTTCGGTCATGACACGCGTCTGCGGAACAATTTCGGGCAAGGTAGGCGTAAAAACCTCGGCCGTTACCTTCTTGGTTTCAGCTTGTGGCGGCTCCAACTCCGCAAAAGACACCAATTCGGGGTCTTTTCTGAAGTTATCGGGGCTAAAATAGGCTTTGATTCGATCAAAGAGGCTCATAGTAGGTGCAATTGGGCTGTTAAAACGAACGTTTTATAAACTTGAAGTTCAACAATATTATTGTACTTCTCCCCAAAAATGGGACGAAAGGTGCAATTTATGACGCAGACTAGCATTTTTAATTTTTAAATAAAAAAACTCCACACCAAAAATGTGGAGTTTTTTCTACAATCTTATAAAACTCAAAAAATTACGCTTTCGTCGCAATTTTCAATTCATCCAATTGCTTTTGGTCAATGGTCGAGGGAGAATCAATCATGACATCACGGCCTGAATTGTTTTTGGGGAACGCGATGAAATCTCGAATGGAATCCACCCCACCAAAAATAGAACACAGGCGGTCAAATCCAAAGGCGATTCCGGCGTGTGGCGGTGCTCCAAATTCAAATGCTTCCATTAAGAACCCGAATTGAGCTTTGGCTTCTTCGGGGGTAAAGCCCAAAATCTCAAACATCTGCATCTGCAACGGCCGCTGGAAAATCCGTACGGAGCCACCTCCTACTTCGGTTCCGTTGATGACCATATCGTAGGCATTGGCCCGCACCGCGCCCAAATCCGTCGTCAACAAAGGAATATCTTCGGGCTTAGGACTGGTAAACGGATGGTGCATGGCAAACCAACGGTTTTCTTCTTCGCCATATTCCAACAACGGAAAATCAACCACCCACAACACTTTATAATCGTCGGGATTGCGCAACCCTAAACGGCTGCCCATTTCCAAACGAAGTTCATTGAGTTGCTTACGGGTTTTGTTGGCTTCTCCCGCCATAATGAGCATTAAATCACCCGGCTCCGCGCCAAATGCTTCCGCCCACTGTTTCAAATCTTCTTCACTGTAAAACTTATCAACCGACGATTTAATGGTTCCGTCGGCATTATAACGCGCATAAATCAGTCCTTTTGCGCCAATTTGCGGGCGTTTTACCCATTCGGTGAGTTCGTCCATTTGCTTGCGCGTGTATTCTGCACAGCCTTTGGCACAAACTCCCACCACTAATTCGGCAGAGTCAAACAAACCGAAATTTTTACCTGAAACGAAGTCATTATCACCTTTCAACTCCACAAACTCCATCCCAAAACGAATGTCGGGTTTGTCTGAGCCGTATTTTTTCATGGCCGTGGCGTAGGTCATGCGCGGTACTTCAGGCAAATCCAGTCCTTTCACGGCTTTGAATAAATGACGAATCAGCCCTTCAAACATTTGTAAAATGTCTTCCTGCGTCACAAACGACATTTCACAGTCAATCTGCGTAAACTCAGGCTGACGGTCGGCGCGTAAATCTTCGTCGCGGAAACACTTTACAATCTGATAATAGCGGTCAAATCCCGATACCATCAACAATTGTTTAAACGTCTGCGGTGACTGCGGCAAGGCATAAAACTCACCCGGATTCATGCGGCTAGGTACGACAAAGTCTCGCGCCCCTTCTGGGGTTGATTTGATTAAAACGGGCGTTTCTACCTCAATAAAATTCTGGGCGTCCATAAAAAGACGCGTTTGTTGGGCTACTTTATGGCGCAGTTCTAGGTTTTTACGCACTATGTCACGACGTAAATCTAGGTAGCGGTATTTCAGGCGAAGTTCATCTCCGCCGTCGGTTTTGTCTTCAATCTGGAAAGGTGGCAGCTTGGCTGAGTTTAAGACCGTCAAGCCCGTCAATTTGATTTCAATATCACCCGTGGCCATTTTATCATTTTTGGCAAAGCGCTCAGTGACCACACCCGTAGCCTGAACCACAAACTCACGGCCTAAATTTCGGGCCTGAGCAATGATTTCGGGGGCGGTTTTACCTTCTTCGAGCATTAGCTGGGTGATACCATAGCGGTCGCGCAGGTCAATCCAAATCATACCGCCTTTATCGCGAGTACGTTGTACCCAACCGCTGAGGATTACTTCTTTACTGACATCTGAAATACGGAGTTCTCCGCAAGTGTGCGTTCTAAGCATACAAAAGTATATTTCTTAATTTCTTTAAAAAGTGCCGCAAAAGTACGGAATAAATGGGAGTTCGTTATAAATAGTACAATGCATACCTCAATTTTTTACAAGTATTTTCCAATTATAATCTTCTTGCATTAACCCTTTTATCCGCTTTTACACCCTAATTACTCTTCACTCACCGTTATTTTGGGTTGAGAAGCATATCTCTTTCCTACTTCTAAACTTGTTTGATAACATTTTCGTTATTTACTTTGAAAAAGAACGGTTTTATACAAACTGCTCTTTTTTGGCAAACTGTACCTAACCATCTAATCTCTTGAACCGCGTAATAGACAACCACGGACGTCCTATCAGCTACCTGCGGCTTGCCGTCACGGACCGTTGCAATCTTCGCTGCTTTTATTGCATGCCTGAAGAAGGCATCAAATATGTACCCAAACCACACTTGCTGACGTGGGAAGAAATGGAACGTACCATTAGGATATTGGTCAATATGGGCGTCGACAAGGTGCGTCTTACGGGAGGCGAGCCGTTTGTACGGCGCGGAATCATGGATTTTTTGGAAGAATTAAATAAAATCGACGGTCTTCGTCAAATAAACATCACAACCAACGGCGTGTTGACGGCTCCGCTGATACCTGAATTTCAGCGATTGGGCATTAAATCGGTCAATCTCAGCCTAGACACTCTTGACCGTCAACGCTTTTTTGACATTACTCGTCGCGATGAATTTCAAAATGTATGGCAAACATTTGAAGCATTGCAAGAATACAACATCCCTACAAAATTGAATTCGGTCGTCATGTCGGGAAAAAATACGGACGACATTATTCCCATGGCCGAACTGACGCGTACGCACAATGTGAGCGTTCGTTTTATTGAAGAAATGCCTTTCAACGGCGATGGTGCCCACGAATACCAAGAATTTTGGAACTATCGCAAGATTCTAGAAGAACTAAAAAAAACGTATCCAGGGATTTATAAATTGCCCGACCCGCCAGCTTCGACTTCGTATAATTATCAGATTCCAGGCCACAAAGGCACCATTGGAATTATCGCGGCGTTTAGCCGGACCTTTTGCGGCACCTGTAATAGACTGAGAATCACACCTCAAGGCCAATTTAAAACTTGCCTATATGACGACGGAGTATTCAATATCAAAGATTTACTTCGACAAGGATTGGATGATGCCAGTGTAACAGAACGTATTTATGAAGCACTTCAGCACCGGGCCAAAGATGGGTTTGAAGCAGAAGCCCAACGCACGGTAGGTTTAGTATCCGAATCCATGTCAACAATTGGGGGATAAAAGCCCACTATTCATCATCTACTTTTACGTGTTTCCAGTTTTCGCCAGAACGGATACGATTGAGTTGCGTGTGGGTTATTCCAAATTGTTTGGCAATCATCTTCAATCTGCTCTTGTCACTTTTAAGCATTTTTTTAATCATTCTGACTTTGATTTCGGTCAGTTTGTAGTTGCGGGTACGAGCCGGAAGCTTACGATTTATGACGGCTGGGTTTTCACGGTTATGCTCCACCATTTCTGTCTTGGTTACCCACTTCAGGTTGTCGGCACGGTTGTTTTGTTTATCAAAATCAAGGTGAATGACGTATTTATGCAATTCACTTTCGCGTTTTAGGAACAATTCAGCCACCAATTTGTGGACATATCTGTTGATGGTTTTTCCACCTGTAATACGAATATTGAGCGAACGATACCCCTGAATCACCGAACCTTTAATAATAACCGCTTTTTTCTCCTCGTTTTGAAAACTTCTCAGGCGTCCATAGTTAGAGACATCATACCGAGGTGGGTTCTCTACTCCCTCAAATTCGACAGGCACCCACTTTTCGTTCCAATAACTAAGCACTTTCTTGTCGCTCATGGTTCCTATTTTATTGATTAAAGATTTGGTTTACAAAAGAAAAAAGTACATTTCATAGGATGTGAGTAGAACAAGTTTCAAAAACTTTTGTTTAGAAAAAAGGAGTAATAATTAAAAAAATGAAAAAAACACTCATTATTGGCGCATCCACCAATCCAGCTCGTTATTCATTTCTAGCCGCCAATCGATTGGTGAATCATGGACATCCAGTGGTGTTGCTTGGTCTAAAAGCTGGACAGGTAGCTGGCAATGAGATTTTAATCGGCAAACCCGACCTCAAAGACATTGATACTGTAACGCTATATATTGGACCTCAACATCAATCTGAATGGTATGATTATATTATTTCGCTTCACCCAAAACGAGTAATTTTCAATCCCGGTACAGAAAACCCCGAATTTGAACGATTATTAACTCAAAACGGAATCGTTGCCGAAGAAGCCTGTACGTTAGTACTACTTTCAATAAACAGTTACTAAAAAATAATTAAAGAAGGGACGCCCCCCTTCTTTAATTATGAACGAACATGGGTATACTTTCTGATTCTTCGGCCTCTACCGTGCCCTCGGCATTGATATTTGTTAGGCGCAGGGTTTTCATTTCATTGATCAACAAAGGATCATATTGTACACTTACCCGCACGTAATTTTCGGTAAAGCCCTGCATGTACCCATTGACTACATCTTCTTCAAACAAAACCGTCCGCTCCAAGCCTAATTGACTTTCATAAAATGCTCGGCGTTTTTTATCAGAAAGGATGTGCAACATCTTTGAACGCTCCGCCCGCTGCGACTGAGGCACGACGGGCTTGATGTCTACCGCTAAGGTATTCGGGCGTTCTGAATACGTAAACACGTGTAAATACGAAATATCCAACTCGTTCAAAAATTGGTAAGTTTCCAGAAAATCATCATTGGTTTCGCCCGGATGTCCTACAATAACATCCACTCCGATACAACAATGCGGCATTAATTCCTTGATTTTAGTTACTCGGTCTACGTATAGTTCACGGCGATAACGTCGGCGCATCAACCCCAATATTTTATTTGAACCCGACTGCAATGGAATGTGGAAATGCGGCACAAAGCGTTTTGATTGCGCCACAAAAGCAATAATTTCATCTGTCAACAAGTTAGGTTCAATCGACGAAATCCGAAATCGTTCAATGCCTTCTACCTCATCCAAGGCTTTAACCAAACCCAAAAACGTCTCCACACGTTGACCGTTTTGTAAGCCAAAGTCACCGATATTTACCCCCGTCAGCACAATTTCTTTGACACCCCGCGCCGCAATCTCGCGGGCCGATTTAACCACATTTTCAATGGTATCAGACCGACTTTTCCCCCTTGCCAACGGAATAGTACAATAAGCACAAGGATAATCGCAGCCATCCTGCACTTTCAAAAACGTGCGGGTACGGTCATTGAGTGAGTATGCCACGTGATAATCTACCGCGTCCTCAATCGGCGAAGCAAAAACTTTGCCCTGCTGCTGCGAAGGCTCTTTGACGAATCCATCTAATAAATCAATGAGTCGAAATTTTTCAGCGGCACCCAAAACAGCATCCACGCCTGGAATTTCCGAAATTTCTTTGGGTTTGAGTTGAGCATAGCAACCGATGATAGCCACGTAACCGTTTGGATTGATCGCTTGTGCTTCGCGCACAATCTTGCGACATTTCTTATCGGCATTTTCGGTTACTGAACACGTATTTACGATAAATATATCGGGTTGGTCATTAAATGCCACTTTCTTATACCCCCGTTGCTCAAACATCCGTGAAATACCTGACGTTTCTGAATAATTGAGTTTACAGCCTAATGTATAAAATGCTACTTTTTTCATCTTGCAAAATTAGTGATAATCAGGCTGATTGAGAAAATGAGCGATTGAAGTTTTTAGTATTTTCAATAAATAGGCCTAATTTAGGCCATAAACAAAAAGAACCTGGTTCATTTCTTCAAATTGCTTTTATTACTTTTGTCAGTCAAGCAAAAAAAATATATGTTTGGTGTGTATTCCCAAAACAGTTAAATTATTCCAAAATCTAATCCTATAGCATGGCAAATATGCGATTTAAGGCCATCGAAACGGCCTACAACCGTTCTACAATCAGCGTACCCGCTCCCAGCGAAAAAGTAGCCGATTACTACGGTTCTTATACATTCAATGACGACGTAATGAAAACGTTGTTAACACCAGAAGCCTATCTTAAAGTATCCAACGCCATTAAATCGGGTTCCCGAATTGACCGTGAGATTGCCGACGAGGTAGCCGCCGCCATGAAAGCCTGGGCCACTTCCAAAGGGGCCACGCATTATACACATTGGTTTCAGCCCCTTACGGGTGGTACGGCCGAAAAACACGACGCCTTTTTTGACGTTACCCCATCTGGCAAAGCCATCGAGAAGTTTAAAGGAAGTGCACTTGTCCAGCAAGAACCCGACGCTTCCTCTTTTCCAAGTGGTGGTCTGCGTGCTACGTTTGAGGCCCGAGGTTATACGGGCTGGGACCCAAGCTCCCCCGCATTTTTGATGGACAACGGAGCAGGGGGAAAAACGCTCTGTATCCCTTCTGTTTTTATTTCCTACACTGGCGAAGCGCTTGATTACAAAACCCCGATTTTGCGCGCCCTACACGTACTCGACAAAGCCGCCACTGCCGTGATGTATTATTTTGACCGCAATGTCGAGAAAGTAACGGCTACGTTGGGGGCAGAACAGGAATATTTTCTGGTCGATAAAGCCCTTTTTTACGCTCGTCCTGATTTAGTGATGTCGGGTCGAACAGTATTTGGGCACTCTCCCGCCAAAGGGCAACAATTGGAAGACCACTACTTCGGGTCGATTCCTCCACGCGTCAATGCCTTTATGGTCGATTTTGAGTATGAAGCTTGGAAACTCGGGATTCCTGTTCGCACTCGTCACAACGAAGTGGCACCTGGTCAATTTGAATGCGCTCCTACTTTCGAAGAACTTAATCTCGCCATTGACCACAACGCACTGTTGATGGATTTGATGAATAAAGTCGCCGAACGCCACAATTACAAGGTTCTTTTTCACGAAAAACCATTTGCAGGCATCAACGGAAGCGGCAAGCACAACAACTGGTCAATGATGACCGATACGGGCGTCAACCTATTGGCTCCAAGTACCAAACCCAAAGAAACCCTACGGTTCTTGACGTTTTTGATGAATGTCGTCAAAGCCGTCCACGACCACGCAGATTTGCTGCGGGCGTCTATTGCTTCAGCAGGAAATGAGTACCGTTTGGGTGCCAATGAAGCGCCGCCGGCCATTGTTTCTATTTTTCTGGGAGATGAACTCATTCGATTGTTGGAAACCCTCGAAAATCGCGGCGAAGTCCAACTCGAAAAAGGAGACAACGTGTTTTATAAACTTGGAATTACGCGTACTCCACCCCTCATGCGCGACAATACCGACCGGAATCGTACCTCACCGTTTGCGTTTACGGGCAATAAATTTGAGTACCGTGCCGTGGGCGGAAGTGCCAACAGCGCCTCGCCAATGATTATCCTCAATACCATTGTGGCCAATCAGCTTCAGGAATTCAGAAAAGAACTCGAAGCAAGACTTGAATTGGGCGAAAAGAAAGAATTGGCCATCGTTGATATTCTAAAAGACTACTACCGCGAATCCAAGAAAATTCTGTTTCAGGGCAATGGCTATTCGGACGACTGGGTGCAGGAAGCAGCCAAACGTGGCCTCACCAACATTGCCTCTACGCCGCTGGCATTGGGCAAATACATCGACCCTTCGGCCGTTCAGGTACTCGAAAAAATGGGCGTTTTGAATGAGCGTGAGGTACATGCCCGTTACGAAATCGAACTCGAAAATTACATCAAGAAGGTACAGATTGAATCGCGGGTTATTGGCGATTTGGCGTTGAATCACGTAGTTTCGACAGCCGTAAAATACCAGCATCAGTTGGCTCAAACGGCCAAATCATTGATGGAACTTGAATTGGTTGAAGAGGCACAACCCCTCAAAGAACTCATTAAAGAAATCTCGCAGCGGGTTTATATTATCAAACAGGCGGTAGAAGCGATGACCGAAGCCCGTAAAAAAGCCAATAATACGGATGATATTCCCACCCGGGCCGAGCTATACGGTTCAGAAGTAAAAGATTACTTTGAAAAAATTCGCTACGAAGTCGATAAACTTGAACTCTTGATTGACGATGAAGACTGGCCTTTGGTCAAATACCGTGAAATGTTGTTCGTGAAATAAACTCACTTCTTGTATTTTTTCTTAAAAAAGCCGCCTCATCAGCGGCTTTTTTTGTGACTGCTTTACCGTTAAATAAACTTTTTTCAAGCGTATCAACCAACCGATTTATTTTGTCTTATCAACCCTAAACCAACGCACTCCATGAATACGCCCGAAATACCCAACCCTGCCCATGCAGCCCTTGATGAGCAACACCGCCGCGTGACTGAAATGATTCACTGCTACGTTGAGTCTGTAGGTTTAACCCGTGAGCAAACCTACAATCCAGAGCTTAAAAACTGGCGTTGGCAAACTGGCTCAGCCAGTATCGAAGTACTGATTGAAAAATTGAACTTTTCTAATGGCAGCCGTCGTGACTATCTGCGCATTTTTTCGCCGCTCATGAATACACCAGCCACCAATCTGCTTAGATTCTACCGTCATTTACTAGAACTAAATGATGCAAAATTAGGCGTAAAGTTGACGATAATGCCCAGCAATCAGATAGTTTATGCCACTTATGAGCGCGACATCAAAGGAATGGATTACAGTGAATTGTCTACCTGCATCGCAGATTTAGAGTCTTGGGCCGATAGATTGGACGATGAACTTAAAGCTCAGTTTCCTGATTTGTCAAATTAAGCGTGCGCATTAATTGTTTTCCCAGATAGCCAGTTAATAAAATGATTGGCTATTTTTGCGCACGCTAATCGTTTTAGTTCAGCGCATTTTCAAGACAAATATGGTTTCAGAATTCGGCACTATTTTCTTATTCATCGTTACGGCTATCGTCCTTATCGTCTCTATGCTGATGTTGGCCAAGTTGCTGAGGCCTCACAAACCTAACGTAGAAAAACTCACCACTTACGAGTCGGGGGAAGACCCCATTGGAAACGCCAACGTTCAATTCAACGTGCGTTTCTACGTGGTGGCGCTGGTTTTTCTTTTGTTTGAAGTAGAACTGGTTTTCCTTTTTCCTTGGGCCGTTGTGTTTGGCCAAGCCACGCTCATCCAACAAACCGATGGGTTGTGGGGATGGTTCTCATTGATCGAAATGCTGATTTTTGTGGGGATTCTCGTCCTCGGCCTTGCCTATGCTTGGGCAAAAGGCTATCTGGATTGGGTACGGCCGCAGCCCAAGGTACCAGTAGTAGAAAGTAAAGTACCAGCCAATCTCTACCAACAAGTCAACGAAAAGTACGGCAAGCCTCCTGTAAATGAAAAATAGACGTTAAGATGATTCAATCACCCCAACGTCTATTTCAATAAAGTATTACGCTCAGCGAAGCGTTACTTATTTTACACCTACTAATTCTACTTCGAAAATCAACGCCTGACCAGCTAGTGGGTGGTTGGCATCTACCAGAATCTGAACATCCGTCACTTCAACGACCGTTACTGGTACGGGTTGTGGGTTGCCGTCTTGGTGCATATTCAATTGCATTCCTACCTCAAACGGAATATCATCGGGCAAATCTGAACGGTTAAATGGAAAAACCAATTCTGCCTGCGAAGGACCATAGGCCTCTTCTACGGGAATATCAATCGTTTTTTTATCTCCAATGGCCATTCCCTGAATTCCGTTATCGAAACCTGGAATCACCATTCCCGAGCCGAGTTCAAACTCTAATGGCTCACGTCCTTCCGACGAATCAAAAACAGTACCGTCGGTCAAGGTTCCTTTGTAATGTACCTTTACGGTATCTCCTGATTTTGCTACACTCATTTTGTTGTTGTTTTGAATGATTGATTTTATTGACTGATCTAATTTAAGTTGCACTCGCTGAAATCAAATCCTAAAATCAACTTCAACCCAACCTAAAAAAGTTTTACTAATAAGCCCGCGCAAATAACACCCGCCGGCTTGATGGACGCCCCGTCAGAATACATTTACCTTCTTCTTCGGGAGCATTGTATGGTATACAACGAATCGTTGCTTTTGTTTCTTCTTTTATGCGCTCTTCGGTTTCGGGCGTGCCATCCCAGTGCGCCAAAATGAATCCTCCTTTTTCGTCCAAGACTTGTTTAAACTCCGCATAATCATCTACGTGATGTGTATTGGCGGTTCTAAATGCCAGTGCTTTATCGTAAATATTCTGTTGAATTTCTTCCAACAATGTCTCGATTCTATCCACAATTCCTTCCAGCTGAACCGTCATTTTTTCTTTCGTATCACGACGGGCTACCTCTACCGTACCGTTTTCAAGATCACGCGCGCCCATTGCCAATCGCACAGGTACACCTCTCAACTCATATTCAGCAAATTTCCAACCCGGTTTGTTGGCGTCAGAATCATCAAATTTTACACTGATGCCTTTTTTACGGAGACCCGCCGAGATTTCTTTTACTTTTTCGGTAATCTGAGCAAGCTGTTCTTCACTGCGATAAATCGGCACAATCACCACCTGAATCGGGGCCAATTTGGGTGGCAAAACCAATCCAGAATCATCGGAGTGCGCCATCACGAGTGCACCCATCAGGCGAGTACTCACGCCCCAGGATGTTCCCCAAACGTACTCAAGCGTACCTGCCTTGCTCTGAAATTTAACGTCAAATGCTTTGGCAAAGTTCTGCCCTAGATAGTGAGAAGTTCCCGCCTGCAATGCTTTGCCATCCTGCATCATGGCCTCAATACAAAGGGTTTCTTCAGCCCCCGCAAAACGCTCATTGGCCGTTTTATAGCCTTTAATGACGGGGATAGCGGCCCATTCTTCCGCAAAACGCGCATACACTTCGAGCATCTGACGTGTTTCGGCCATGGCTTCTTCAGATGTAGAGTGCGCGGTGTGGCCTTCCTGCCACAAAAATTCAGTGGTACGTAGAAACAAACGAGTGCGCATTTCCCAGCGCACAACGTTGGCCCACTGATTTATCAACAAAGGCAAATCGCGGTATGATTGAATCCAGTTTTTATAGGTACTCCAAATAACGGTTTCAGACGTGGGACGTACAATCAATTCTTCCTCCAGTTTGGCATCAGGATCCACGATTACGCCGCTTCCATCGGGAGCGTTTTTGAGTCGATAATGCGTAACGACCGCACACTCCTTGGCAAAGCCCTCCACGTGGCTCGCTTCTTTGCTCAAAAATGATTTGGGAATAAACAAGGGAAAATAGGCGTTCATGTGACCTGTTTCCTTAAACATATCGTCCAATGCCCGCTGCATTTTCTCCCAAATTGAAAAGCCGTACGGTTTGATAACCATACATCCTCTCACGGCTGAATTTTCGGCCAAATCAGCCCTTTTCACTAATTCATTGTACCACTCAGAGTAATTTTCACTACGGCTAGGTATCGCGTTTGCCATTGCTTTTATTTAGGTAAATTTTTGTTTTAAATTTTCAAACTATTCTTTCTTAAAATGCGTCTACATTTAGAGTAGACACTTTCTCTAACACCTTAATTAATAACCCCTTAAATCCCCCTAAAAATAATTACTAACATAAAAAAGGCGTAAAATCTACACTTAAACTATACTAGTCGTTCGCAATCAGGACTTTGCAGGATTTAGTGTAGCATCTACATTTATAATTATTTGATTATCAGGAGCTTTTATCGCAAATCTCCTATTTGTTTTTTCGAAAAAACTCTTGCAAAGATACTTTTTTATCTTAAATTTGTGACGAAACTGAATCATTATCAGCCAAATTGACGTTTATAGTAAATAAAGACCCTGATTTTCTTTTTAAATCGTAGGAACAAAACTTTTAAATAACCATGAAAACCTTTCGTTCACTCACCCTTTGGTCGGCAGTAGGCTTGGTTGGTTTATGGGGGTGTAACTCTAACCAGTACACAACCGCAAACGACGCCGAATA
Organism: Runella rosea; assembly: GCF_003325355.1. Classification (GTDB taxonomy): domain Bacteria; phylum Bacteroidota; class Bacteroidia; order Cytophagales; family Spirosomataceae; genus Runella; species Runella rosea. The sequence goes on along the minus strand of NZ_CP030850.1, from coordinate 455,900 downwards.
CGACGACCTATATGGTAACTCATCCAGTGTGGCAGTAGCAGCAAAGTCGGGCAATCAGGATGAGGAAAAGAGAAGCCTTCGCAACTACAACCCTGACTACCGTACGGGCCAACAACAGCCCAATACCACCTCTGAAGACTATGACTACTACGACGAATCTTATCTGAGTTCGCGGGGTATTCAGCGGAATGTCGGCCCAAATGCTGGCTATAATTCAGGGTTTTCTGATGGCTATCAGACGGCAATGAACAATAATTGGGGAAGTTATTGGAACAACCCTTATCGTTTTAACTCGTTTGGCTGGAACAGCTTCGGCAGTTCGGCCATGATGTTTGGCCTTGGATATGGCTATGGTTCTGCCTTTGGAAATCCTTATCGTTTTGGAAGTCCTTTCGGCTGGAATTCGGCCTTTGCCTATGGCTATGGTGATCCGTTCTTTTCGCCGTATTCGTATTATTCACCTTACTCTGCTTGGGGTGGCTTTTCAAGCTTTGGTTGGGGGAATCCTTGGGGCTTTAATTCGTTCTACTCTCCCTACAGTTTTTATGGTAGCAGCTTCTACGGTAATAACTTTTACGGTAACAACAACCTTTGGTATAATGGCCCCAACAACAATATTCAGATTGTTGATGCACGCCGCCGTCCAGGCTCTGATTATTACAACCGCGTAGATCGTTCTGCAAATTCGTATAACCGCAACAATGACAATAGCCCTCGTTATACCAACGATGGCCGCCGTCAAAGTTATGACCCATCTTCACGTGCTAACAGTAGCTCCACCGCCACAAGCAGTGATACCTACTACTCTCGTCCTCGTGGTGGTGCCGACCGTTCGTACAATGGGTACTCATCCAACTCGGGCAGCCGTACTGGTAGTACTTACAGCTCTCCTTCCACCCAAAGTTCGGGGTATTCTTCGGGCACTCGCGGTGGAGCTACCCGCTCTTATGGTGAAAGTAGCACATACAGCAACCAACGGAGCAGCTCTTACAGCAACAACAATTCTTCCAACTCTAGCAGTTGGAACAACAATAGCAGCAACAGCAGTGGAAGAAGCAGCTACAGCAGCCCAAGTCCCAGCTACAGTAGCCCAAGCTCAAGCAGCAGCAGTTCAAGCTCAAGTAGCAGCGGTTCGTCACGCGGACCACGCTAAATGGTTCAATTAGCGGAAAAGTGAACAAAGACTTTTCCAAGAAAGAAAGACCGTTTAAAAAATAAATGACAAAATTCGCTTTCATAAAAAACCTCGCTATTTTTGAATGGCGAGGTTTTTTCTTGCTTATAAATGTACTTTTAACAATAAATAAAGCTCCACATATTATTTTAACAGGGAAATCGTTTTAACTCTGCCATGAGAACACGTCACATTTTAGTGGGAATTGTCGTCGGAATGACCACAACTCACGTTTTTTCCCAAAGCCGCCTTTATTCAAATGCGGCATCACAATTATCCCAGATTACCCAAAACGGAACCGCCCGTTTTCAGGGCGTTGGTGGCAATCACGCGGCACTCGGAGGAGATGCAAGCAACATTTTTGGGAACCCTGCTGGCATTGCATTTTTTAACCGCTCAGAGATAAGCCTCAGCCCGACTTTTTACTCTATCAACAACAAGGCTGACTATATTGGCAACACTACAACCGACCAAAAGGTCAATCCGAACTTATCGCAATTTTCGTTGATTTTGGCAGGAAATCCCCAAAGTTATAACCGCGAATGGCGTCGTACTTCCTTCGGAATCAGTTATTCTCGGCAGGTAAACGCAGGCACCCAGTTTTCTTACGGGGGAACCAACAACCGAAGTTCAATGATTGATGACATCGCAGAACTAGCCAACGGAGTTCCAGTGACAACCCTTGAAAATGATTACAACAATGGCCGCCCCTACTCGATTGAGTCGGCATTTTATAATCTTTATCAAATTGATGCCCTTTCGGCCAACGGCCCTTATCGCCGCCCGATTCCTTTATCACGTTCATCTTTTGAGCAAACTGGCAGTATCGAGCTTTCTGGTGGCTCATCGCAGTGGACCTTTGCCTACGCGGGAAATTATGCCGACAAGCTTTACATTGGGATTTCGGGAGGGTTTGCGCGCCACACCTATATTCGTCAACAGAACTATGCCGAACGTTTTGTCAACGGCGGCGCCTTCCGAGGCTTAGATTACCGCGAAGATATTAACATCAACGGAACGGGTATCTTTTTATCGGCGGGGGTTATTTACAAAGCCACCGAATTTTTACAGTTAGGGGCCTCACTGCACAGCCCCACGTGGAGTAATATGCAAATGACGTACGAAGAAGAAGTAGGGGTAGATGTTTTGAACAACCGAGTTCCGATTTACGACTCTAATGGCAATCCAGTTACGAATGGGCAAGGCCAGCAGGCTTTTGACCAACTGCCTACCAATCGGGTAACAATTGAACCTTATGATTTTGAGTATAGTATGCGTACTCCTTTGCGGGCCACTGGTGGTGCAACCTTTTTCTTTGGCAAAAAAGGCTTTATCACCGCCAGTGCCGAATACGTGGGTTACAAAAGCATGGGCATCAGTACCCCAGACGACAACCAGTTTCGTAGCAACAATCGCCGTTTAATTCAATCTACTTTTAACAATGTCGTTAATCTGCGTGCTGGTGGCGAAGCCCGTCTCAATACCTTCAGGGTACGGGCGGGAGTCGGTTATATGCCGAATATTTACAGCCAAAACTACAACGTAGAGGGAAAACTCGACCGCGCAAAGCTTTCATTTTCGGGCGGTTTAGGGTATCGCAACGAGCGTTTTTACATTGATTTGGCGGGCACGTATCTAATCACGAAGGATGCTTTTGCCCCTTATCAACTCAACGACCCAAACAACTACTTTTCGGCGCAGTTGAACGTCAGCAGCATCAATGTAGTGAGTACCATTGGCTTATTCTTCTAATTCGTACTTTCTTCACAAACAAAAATCCCCGTCAGAAGCCTGACGGGGATTTTTGTTTGTGTTATGTTACCTTATTTCGTTAAAATATTAATCAAAATAAGTAACAGATAATCAACCCCTTATCGCGCCTGTGAGCCACGTTTCCACGATTGAACAGCGTATTTTTTAGAACGAAAAACGCACGCGCTGAAGCACCTGCATAGGGCGTAGCTGATAGCTTGATTCAAGATATGAGAAGGCACTAGTTGAAACCAACGAAAGTTGGGAGGTATTCCAGATGTTATTCCAAGCCGTTTCAAAATCAATTTTTCGTTTCTGCCAAGTGTAGCGTATTATCAAATCGCTGAAAAGTGTATGATTGCTTTTCGACACCAACTTATTGACATAATACTCATTTTTAAAGCCAACGTGCAGATTTCGAGCAGGATATAGACTAAGGTTAAACTGGTGCTGTTGTTGGGAAGTGGGTGAGTTAGTTCGTCCATTTACTTGATTCAAAAAGCCCATTTTTTTGTAACGATACTCCCAATCGGCCCATTTGGCTACTTTGCCTTCTAGTCGAAAACCATAGATCGTATTTGGTTTCTGACGGTAGCTGCCACGCCATTGATAATCTGCGGCCGCTCAGTTTGCATGAATTGGCCTTCGAGGGTGACTTGGGTGCTTAGTTCGGTAAAATATTTGCTCACCTGCGCCATGAGCACCTGATTGGTGGCTCGGTTGGACAATGCCAACGCGTAGCTTTCGGCAGCACCGTTGGCGTTGATTTGGGTTATGTAGATTAAGTTATTGTCTATCAAACGCTTGGAGTAAGAGATATGCCCAAAAATCGAGGCAACAGGATTGCGATAACTGGCGTTCAGCCTACCTCCGTGCGAAACATTGGCAGGCAATGGCGCGTTGCGGCGTTCGATGTTTCGATACGTACGGAGCAAATACCCGTAAAAAACATCATCTATTTCGCCAAAAGTATTTTGTCGGTCTATCGTCGTCGAGAGGGTCCAAAAAGGCGTGGCGTCGTAGCTGGCATTGAGACGAGGCTCAAACGTAAACTGTTTCCTCCGTTGTTGCTGTTGTAGGGGCGTGTCTCGTATCGTAAAATCGTAAAAATTCAGTGGCAAATTGAGCGTTATGCGCCACTTGTTTCTACGATACTGGCTTTGTAATTTGGCATATGCGTATATTTTTCCAGTCCAACTGATTTTCAAAAGTGCCACCGACAAGTTCTAATACCTCCTCACCACGCGCTAGTTGGCTTTGCAAGCGCTGGTTTTCTACCTGAAAACCAACTTGTGGCGACACCGATAAGCCCCGACCAAACCCCTTCGTGAGGCTAACCATGTTGTGCGTAAAAAAACTACGTAAAATTACCTCTTGACTTAGTCTATTGTAGGTTAAGTTGTTATTAATCAGTCCTAAAAACGGCCCAGGCGTAACGGATAGCGACTGCGGTGCGTTTTGCAAACTCATAAAAGACTGCAACGTAAGTACTTGCTTTTTGATTTTGATAATATCCTTCAAATGATTGGAAAGAGCATAAAATGGGCTACTCACGCGCTGCGTCAGAGGATTAGCATTGAGCAAAAGAAGCCCAGTTTCGCTGTCCCATTGCCGCTTAAACGAAAACTGATTTTTGAAATATTGGCCTCGGTCGTTTTTTTGAAGCATAAAACTCCCCTCCAATATCCTGAAAACAAAACTGTTACGTTTTTCTTCTAAGATATTAATGGTATCCGTAGGTATATAATTGATAGTTTGAGTTCGTCCTATTTGTAGCTGGTGGTCGTTTAGGTAAGATAAGTTGACGCGAAACTCGTAGCCTTTCGGGAGTTTTTTTAAGAAATTAATCGTTCCCAAATGCGCTTTGTTGTCAAGCCAGCGCGTGTCAGAGAAGGTTGGCGCTGCCAGTGGCATTACACGCGCCCATACTATCTTGGCAGGCTCTTTTTCAAATGGATTGAGCACATCTTCTCTCGTCAGCGTTTTGATCTGACGGCCTATGTTTTGCCCAATATTGTTTGTTTGGTAAGAGGCTATCAACTGCTGGCCACGTGTAAAAAGCATCGGAGTAACGTTGGCTTCCCACAAAAACGGGCTTGCTCCTACGCCCAAACGGGCGGTACCGGTAGTAGTTATTTTGTTTTTGAGGCGGATGTTGAGCGCGGCATTTTCCGAAAACACCAAACTATCAAGCATTCGCACAGGTTGGTGATTTTCTAAAACCTCTACCTTCGAAACGGCATCGGCAGGCAGGTTTTCATTGGCCAAGTTATAACGACCATCTAATAAATCTAGCCCTTCAATGTAGTATTTGTTGATGGCTTTGCCTTGGTATAAAATTTTACCATCTGGCTGTACTTCGATGCCCGGTAGCCGCCTAATGACATCACCAATGGCGCGGTCTGACTGCGTCTTGAAGGCATTGACCGAGTACGAGAGCGTATCGCCACTACGCGTAATGGGCTTTTCTTTTACTACAACTTCTTTGAGTTTGATTTCCTGCTCCGACAGTTCAAAATTTACTTCTTGCGTTTTATTTAACACGGTGCGTTGTTGCGTGGCATAGCCCAGCCGATACACTTTCAATACTAGCGTATCGGTCATCGACTTGACCGGAATCGAATAAAAGCCCGATTTATCTGCAATTGCAAATGCCAATATAGCCGACGAGCGCGGCACATGAAGCGTAATATTTGTACTGGCAAGAGGAGTTTGATTGGCTTGGGTAATTTTGCCCGTTATAACAACCTGCCCAAAAGCACTGTTCAATACCAATAGCCCCAAAACCCACCAATGCTTCATACTTAAGGTTTTAATTCGAGGGGGTTGTTATCCCAACTGCGGTCGACTCTGGCCTCGCTGGCGGGTTTGGTCACTCCATCTGGGGTGGTGAAGGTTCCGCTTTTAAAATTACGGCCAGTTCTACGGCTTATGTACTCGAATCTATCTTTTCTAAACTCAGTTCGTAGCGAAAATACCTTTGCTCGGTCAGTTGGCACTGGTGCTGAACTCATATAAACAGGCTTGTAGGTTCTTTCTATTTTATCTTCTTGAAAGCTTTGCATTACAAATACATAATGGTTACGCACATCGTTGAGTTTTACAATCAATCCTGGCAATCCTTTGAATACGTGAGGGCCATCGGCAATGGGAATTTCGGTCGTAAACCAAGCCTCATAGTCTCGGCCAGCGTAACTTGTTGTTGCTTTTGTACAAAGATACCCCGCTACACTATCTTGTTGTGTCAGGATTTTCCAATCCAATGTATTTATAGGATAGATAAATCGGTCGGTACTGAGGGCTTCGTGAACCATGGTTTCTGCTTTGGTATATTCTTTACATACAAAATATCTAAAATTAGTCTTAAATCTATACTCACTATCCATTTGAATATTTTGGGGCAGAACACCTTTATTCACCAAATCCCTAATGGAGTCACTTTTGAAACGACCTTCCGACCCAAATATTGACGACTCTCCTTTGTTCAGATAAAGAAAGAAAGTCTCAGCGCCAACGCGCTTACTATTGGTTGAATCGGGTTGATAAACAAGACGATAACTAACCTTGTACGCTTTTGGCGGTACAGTTTGAAATATGTAAAATAAAGAAAATAATGCGATGATTGTAGTTTTCACACAAGTTCAAGGTTATTTGAATGGTTAAAGGGCAAGATTCGTTATCCTAACCCTCTAACCATCGGCTTTTAGTAGTGGAGGAAGTTTTGCCTATAAAACTATACAGTTACAGCCACAGGTTGCTGCAAATTTGTAGAACCAAACTTTAAAAATCTACCACTTTTAGTTGTATTTTATAAAGAAACCAATAGATTTTTCGTATTAATGCAGTTTTAAGATAGTTAATTTCCAATCGGGTCTCCACAATTACTGTTTCTTTTTCCTAAGGCTACGTGACTATGCCTTTTATCATCACATGGGCAGCCTTTGTTTATACTTTTGAAAACGGAGAATCTAATAATTGGGCACAGTAAAAAGAGTGTGATTATTTACAAAAACACGTATTTATACGTAGTGACAAGTGTTTAAATTTTAAGTCAAATAAGAAGAAGCGTTCATTTTGCAACAAAACAACTTAGGTTGCAAACTTTCGATTAAGATTTTAGCCACATGTCAACTTTACAAAACGTAGCCAACTTTAACATTAGAAAGCTGCGCAAAGAGAAAAAGCTCTCGCGTGAGGATATGGCACATCATTTAGACATCAGCCTTGAAGCCTACCGTAAAATAGAAAATGGCACAACCAACCTGAGCCTCGATAGGCTGGAGCAAATCTGTGAAGTTTTAGAAACCGATATTTTTAGAATGCTCACGCCCCGTACAGAAACATAGAACGTGAATGAAGTAACCCACTAAGCGACAGTCACCAACACAGATACAGGAAATCATGGACAAGACTAAAATCTTGAAACTAGGACATGCAAATAGAAGAAAATTTAAAACTACAAACCCTGCTTAATCCCTAACAGCCCCCGTACGCCAAGCCTCCACCATCGGATACCAAATGGGCTGGTATTCTACATAACGTTGGAGTTCGTAGTGGTCTTCCACAAATTGGTTGGCCCGACGATTAAACGTGAAGTTAATTTCCGAAAAATTGGCGCGCTGTGAGTACACCCATACCTCGCGGTCTTTGCTCCGCTGCACGCGGTCTGGTGGTCCCATCACAATAAAAATCATTCCTTTGTCCGTTTTCCAACCTTCTTTGTACGTTGTAAAAAGTCGATTGGCTTCTTCCACGCGGTTGTAAAATACACTTATAGTCCGCTTTGCTAAATCGGTGTTGCCATTCATCAACGAAAGCCAATAACGGTCCAGCGATTTTTTAGCGTCTTTTGTCCCTAGAAGTTCGTTAATTTCCTGGTTCTGACTCATATACATCACAGGCCGAACCAACTCAGCAGGGCGGGTCATTTTAGGAAAACGTTTGTTGCTTACCACCAATCCGATACCCGTGGCGTCGGTGGTGTCTTCGGTCATATAGTACAGGCCTTCCTCTTTAAACGTAAGCGGCGTGCTGGTATTAATGATGAAAGTTGTATCAACCCCCAATGTACGAGGTGCGTTGCGCGGCGTGGTGTTCATCGGCGACGAGGCCGCCTCGAAATCATGCTTGTAACGCATGACGTACAGCGGCTTCACGGTCTTTTTGATGTCTTTGATGAGCAAGGTGTCGTTTACGTTGACATAATTTTGGAGCATCACAACTTGTCCTGTTCGCTCAAATAACGCAAAGCGGTCACTGAGTTTTGGGGCGTTGAACCGAACCGCCAAATCGTTGAGCACTTTTTTGGTCGTTCCAATCTCCGATATTTCGGCTAACATCACCGCCGAAGCGTGATTTACTGGCCTTTTTACGTCAAACCTAATCATAAATTTGGTCGCACTGAGCTGCACAACATTCTGCTCATTGAGAGGAATATTGCCGTAACCCAATCGCTCACGAGAAGCAAAATCAGGATACAGAACGTAGTTGAGGGTAAATTTATCCGTGAAATCTTTCCAGCGCACGGGAATATTATTGGGTTTGCTCAAATCAACCCGCATAAAAATAGCGACCGAGTTGGTATCCTTACTCAAAAATTTACTTTTAATCCCTAAGATGGTCACGTCGTCTACCCCGCTAGCGGCGGCAGTTGTTTGAGCATCTCCTTTGCGTTTTTTGGTTTTAGAAGTTTGCTGCGCCTCACTAAAAGTGCCGACAGCGAGCAAAAAAAATAAAATCAGGCCAATGCGATTCATCCTGTTAGTGTGTTAAACCACTTAAATTGACAAAGAAGCGGTATCTGTTTACTTAGGTAAAAACGTAAAAATCCACGTAATAGCGTATAATCCGTTTATTTTTTCATCGAACTGATTTTGTCTAAATCAGTAGTTTGATAATGTCGGTACACTTTCAGAATAATAGCCAAAGCAACGGCCGATTCGGCGGCGGCAACGACCATTACAAATAAGGCAAAGAGTTGGCCTTCAAGCCGTAAAGGGTCATATTGCGAAAAAGCCACTAAATTGAGATTGACCGCATTTAAAATTAATTCAACGCCAATCAACACCGCAATGGCATTGCGTTTGGTAATCATGACCGCAAGTCCAATGCTGAACAATGCCGCCGCAACGATAAGGAAATAGTGTATCGGAACAATTGGTTGCATGATGCAATGTTAAGAAAAATATTCAAAAAAGAGGCGCTATTTTTGCCTTATTAAAAAACCGTCCATCAATGTCTGAAGTACCTGCCCGCCTCCCTCATTATCAACATTTGTACGAAACATTACGCCAGCAACTCATTAAAGGCGTCTATGAAATCGGGAGTTTGTTACCTTCTGAAAAAGAACTCCAACAAACCTATAACCTTACCCAACCCACTATTCGTCAGGCACTTTCGATGTTGGCCGAAGAAGGATTTATCAAAAAATACCAGGGGAAGGGCAGCATAGTTCAACCGCTTCCTGTGGGTTTGGGAATGCTTTCGATTCAGGCGCACTATCCCAATCCTTTGCATAAGGAACTCAAGGAGGAAGACATCCGAACCGAAATTCTAAAAAAACCTCAATTAATGCCTTTTCCTACCGACTTTCTTTTTACACCCGCCCAACCGAACGAGCCTTTTTATTATTTTGAACGCTTACGATTGGTCAACAAAGAGGTCATTTTTTTTGAAAGGCTGGCTTTTCCAGCGGCAGAAGTTCCCGATTTTCATAAACAAAAATTAGAAAACCGCTCCCTTTTTGGCGTCTTTCGGAGTCGGTACAACATCATTGTTAAAGGCGGAGAAGAAAAAGTTTGGGCTACCGCTGCCCAAGCGCCTTTAACCGATATAATGCGCGTGGCCGAGTATACCCCAGTGCTTCGTCTCGAAAAATGTATCGAGACCAATCGGCCTCATTTTACCATCTATTCGTCCTTATATGCGTGTACAGATACTTATTTGTTGAAAGGAAGGTTTTGATAATCCCTTTGAATCCTGATATATTTGGGAAACAATCATTTAACTTTCCTCTATGCCATGGGATTATTAACTACGCTAAAACAAAAGGTAATTGCGACCAAAGAACAATTATTTCCGCAAACAGAATTCGATGAAGCAACCCTTCCATGGATTGATCGGCCTGATGCAGACGTCGATGAATTTGTAAAAAAATATCAACCCAAATTTGACGTTTCCTACAATTTGGCCGAAAAGCTGAAGTTTTGGCAAAAAAATGGGTACGTTATTTTAGAACAATCGATTCAGTCTGAATTATTGGATATGTTTTGGTCAGACGTTGAAGAATTGGTGGAGCATCCCGAAAAATACAAAATGTGGGCGCGCATCGACCTACCTAAGTTTGATCCCGTCCGCGAACGCCACATCAAAGATTTCCCGAAAGAAGACCTCCAAGGAAAATACGTAAAGTTAAATGACTTTCATAACCTATCGGTGGCGGGCAAAAAACTCATGACTCACCCCGCCATTGTTAATTTTTTGGATGCGGTTTTCCAACAAAATACGGTGGTGATGCAAAGCCTAACGTTTATGTATGGCAGTCAGCAGCCTACACACCAAGATTATCCGTGGGTAACGGCCAAAATACCCAGTCATTTGGCCGCCGCATGGATTCCGCTGGAAGACATCAAAATTGACTCTGGTCCGTTGTACTATTACATCGGCTCCCATAAAATGCCTAAATTTAATTTTGGCAACGGAATTCTGTACAACAACCGCTCGACCAAAACAGCACTCGAATTTGCGGATTATCTTGACACAAAATGTGCGGAATTAAAGCTTCCCAAAGATACACTGCTTATCAAACGCGGCGATGTCCTGATTTGGCACGCAGCCTTGGCCCACGGTGGTGGTCTGATTACCAACCCTGACCAAACCCGTAAATCATACGTGTGTCACTATTCTACCCAAGAAGCCCTCCCTTTTCACCGTCATCGGTTTGGGCAAACGCCAGTCACCGAATACCACAATGGCGTTGCGATTTATCAAAATCCAGATTTCGGAGATCAAGAGAATATTTTAAATGAAGGAGAAAAATGGGATTCAAAAAAGTAAGGGAATCCGAATCCAATCTATATTTCATTGATGTGCCTCACACGAAAGCGTAATAGTGCCCAAAGCACCAAATAAAACATACTCAATAGCAGGCCAAATTCTAGGCTGAGAACCAATGCAGTGCGGTCAGTGAGGCTTTGCCAGACCGCACTCAAAAGTTCTTTGGGGTTATGAATAATGTCCCAACTGTTCCATCGACGAATTCGGCCTAAATAAATACCAAAGCCAGCCATCGGCAAGCTGAATGCCAACATGATGTTTCCAGTCGTATTTGTGAAGGTTTTTTGCCAGCAACGGTGCATCCAATACAAAGAAACAAGCCCGTTGAAAAGACTAACTTCGGCGTAATAAAAAAGCATGATGATATCATGCCAAGTCAAATCGCTGCCCATATTGACCGAAATGTGCAGTAAATCGGTAATCATGTAAGGAGCATTAGGGAAAAATAACAACCAGATGATGCTCCAAAATCCAACCCATTTGGGCAACTTCCCGAATCGTTTTACGGTGACATCCACCAGAAAAGCGACCAATAAAGGAATCCAACTTAAAAATAAATTCCAATCCATCGAAAAATCTACCGCTTCTTTAAATTGGATACGTATCATGTGATAGGTAAGCGCCACCATACTTAGCAGCAAAAGAAGCAAAAGTGGGTAGAGTCCTTCCATCGTAATAATAGGAGGATCTGATACGTAGAAGCGATACTTCCAAAACCTATTTAATAAACGTTTGAGCAAGATTTACGTTGATTTGTTTCCTAAAGAACGTCTAAATCACGGTCACCGTTTATGAATTTACAGAAAAGTTTTAGAATTAGGCATTAAATAGTTACTTATTTCTATTTTATCTATACTTATTACAATTTATTCCAGTCAATCTATTTTTGTTTTAATCCCCATTTTAAGCATAAACATAGATACCTCTCATTCCTGAGATTTAGCAGAAATAAAAAAGTTACCTAAATAAACAGTGAGGCAGTAATCCAAACGACAGAAAAATTGCCTGAACGGCGCTTATTCACGAACATTCTACACATTATCCTGCCCCATTCGGCTAAAACCATAGAAATCCTATTTCTCATTCAGTTATTTTCCGTAATTTGGCACGGTAAAACAAAAAATTACAAACACTCACCGGAATATATATATGAACATTCACGAGTACCAAGGAAAAGAAATACTCAAGAAATACGGTGTTCGCATTCAGGACGGTATCGTAGTTGATACCCCAGAACGCGCCGTAGAAGCCTACCGTTCGATTGCCGAGCGTACTGGCTCAAAATTTGTCGTCGTAAAATCTCAAATCCACGCAGGTGGACGCGGTAAGGGTCAAATTCAAGGTTTGGAGCAACGCGGCGTGCAAGTGGCGAAATCGCCCGACCAAGTGCGCGAAATCGCAACAAACCTTTTGGGTAACGTTTTGGTCACTCACCAAACAGGGCCTGAAGGCAAAAAAGTAAATAAAATCTTTTTGGCAGAAGATGCCTACTATCCGGGTGCTTCTGAGCCTAAAGAATACTACATTTCAATTCTGCTCGACCGTGCCAAAGGCTGTCCGGTCATTATGGCAAGTACCGAAGGCGGAATGGATATTGAGGAAGTAGCAGAGCATACTCCCGAAAAAATCATCAAGGAATGGGTTGACCCACGCGTAGGTTTGCAAGGATTCCAAGCCCGTAAAATTGCTTTTGCCTTCGGACTTTCAGGCAACGCATTCAAAGAAATGGTGAAGTTTATCACTTCTCTCTACACTGCTTATTGGGAGTCTGATGCGTCTATGTTTGAAATCAACCCCGTGTTGAAAACATCAGACGATAAAATCATGGCAATTGACGCCAAGGTAAACTTGGACGACAACGCCCTGATTCGTCATCCTGAACTCGCCATCATGCGCGATACCAATGAAGAAGATCCGTTGGAAGTCGAAGCTGGCGAAAGCAACCTCAACTACGTAAAACTCGACGGAAACGTGGGTTGTATGGTAAACGGTGCTGGTTTGGCCATGGGTACAATGGATTTAATTAAACTTTCGGGAGGTGAGCCTGCCAACTTCCTCGACGTAGGGGGTGGTGCCAATGCCAAAACGGTAGAAGCTGGCTTCCGTATCATTTTGAAAGACCCTAACGTCAAAGCAATTCTTATCAATATCTTTGGAGGTATTGTACGTTGCGACCGCGTAGCAACGGGAGTTGTGGAAGCCTACAAGGCCATCGGCAACATTCCAGTGCCCATCATTGTACGTCTACAAGGAACCAACGCCGAAGAAGGTGCACGCATCATCAATGAGTCTGGCCTGAAAGTATATTCAGCCATTGAATTCAAAGAAGCGGCGGCTAAAGTAACCGAAGTACTGAAGTCTCTTGGATTATAATCAGGAGATTTATCTACTATAAATTCACAAAAACAGGCAGTTTGCTTCGGTAGGCTGCCTGTTTTTTTACCGCAAAAGCAATACTTTTCCCCGCAACACATGCCCATTTGGTTCGGTGAGGATAACGTAGGCATATTCGCCGACGGGCAATACATTTCCATTAAACGTACCATCAAAAGGTTTAGGTGCTTCGCCAGTTTCATAAAAGACAGCTTGTCCCCAGCGATTGAAAATGGTAATTTGGGCTTGAGGATACAGTTCCAACCCTTTTAGTTCCCATGTGTCGTTTTGACCATCACCATTTGGCGTAAAAACATCTGGAACATACACTCCTGAAAACACATTAATCGTAATGCTATCTTCGGCCAAGCATCCCATCGGCCCCATGGCTACGATATGATACGTCGTGGTTTGTTCGGGCCTAAACAACGCCTTGGGCGAAACGGGATTATCAACGCCCGCCGTTGGCGTCCATTGGTAGGTATAACCAATGCCCAATTCAGCGTCAAGCGATAAGGAACTTCCCTGAAAAATAATGCGGTCTTCTCCCAAATTGAGCGTTGGCGGTCGGGAAACAATGACTTTTTTCTGGGCTTCCCCGTTCAAACAATCCAAAGCTCCTTGTACAATATAAGTAACAACATGCTCACCAACGCCCGCCAGTTTTGAATCAAAGGCTCCATTAACAACGCCCGTTCCCGAAAAAAAACCACCCGAAGGTATACCTTTAAGCGGAATCGGGTTGCCAAATGGCCCACAAAAATCGGGGAGTGAGTCGATTCGTACCGTAATTTTGTCCACTTTTTTTACTTCAACGGCTTTTGCTACCGCCTTACAACCATTCGTATCAATGATACTTACGGAGTAGCTCCCTTCCACATTTACCTCAAACTTATTTTTGGAGGCACCCTTAATCGGTTGCCCATTCATAAACCATTCAAACTTTTTCAAATCAGTTCCTGCGGCCGTTAAAGGCAGCGCCGCCCCTGGACAAAATTCATTTCCAGGACTTTCGATGGAAACAACGGGTTCGGGATGACGTATCACGGTGATGGGCAACGACGTAGTGGAGCACGAATTAGGCGCTGTCACTTTTACGCTATAAACACCTGCCTGTGCAATAATAATCGTGTCTTTTATTCCCCCAATCGGCTGTCCGTCTCGCATCCACTGATATACGTTGGTTCGGCCTCTGGTCGAAAAAAGCGTTACGTTTTCTCCCGCACAAAACCCTCCTTTTGAAGCACTAATTTCGGCTTTGGGCGGTGTAGCTGGTATAACTGTTAAATTACCAGATACGGTGGCACATCCGTCAGAGTCCGTGACCCTTACGGAATAAACCCCTGTTTCAATAACGTCAAATGAGGTTGAATTTGCCCGCTCTATCGGCCTGTTTTCACTCAACCATTGATAACTTAACGAACTGTTTCCCGTGGCGGTTACGGTCAGTTTTTCGTAGCCATCCACGCAGGGCGTACCCACAAAGCCGCCTCGCATCAATGGCCCTACAATCGGTTTTGGAATCAATGAAATAGCAACGGGGTCAGATACGACTGGATTTGTACACAACACATTGTTTTTAACAGTACAAGTGTAAACTCCTGCCTGATTGTTTCTGATTACCAAAATGGTATCCTTTGCGTTTGGAATATCAGTATTATTCAACCTCCACTGCACCACCGTCCCTTTTTCGTAATTCTTTAGATTAAGTTGGACTAAACTATCCTGACAAACGGTCGTTAGGGCGGCTACCGCGGGTCTTCCTGCTTTTGATACGCTAACAATCGGCTTGTTGATTGACAAATTACAGTCATTTCTTTGGGCTCTTCCTTGCAGCGCCAACCACCAAAGAAAAAAAATAATGTAACGCTTCGGCATAGCTTAAAAATAACAATGTATCAATGACTTAACTCCATTTCCAAAAGAAGGTTTTTGCAGATTGTACTATTTTTAAAACGCAAATTTTTAGGAAATGGTGAATTTTTCAAAAATTGAGACGGTTGTCTTTATAACTAACGTTTCAATAATAATGACAAAACCTCGCCTTATTTTAGACCAAGATGACGTACTGGCCGATACCCACGGCAAACTCGCTGATATTATCGTGCGTGACTTCGGAACGGGCCTTGCCCGCGAAGAATTCGACAAGATGTCTTTACACAAAATTCTATCTTCCGACCATCATCAACGCCTCTATGGACTCATTCATGAGCCAGGCTTTTTCAGCGATATTCCATTGGTGCCCAATGCGCAGGAAACTGTTCTTGCCCTTAGTAAAAAATATGAAATTTTTGTGGCAACGGCGGCGATGGAATTCCCAAATTCGTTTCGTGAAAAATACGATTGGTTAAAAAAATATTTCGATTTTATCCCTTGGTCAAATATTATTTTCTGCGGCGACAAAAGTGTGCTCAGTGGCGATTATTTGGTTGACGACCTTCCCCGTAACCTAAAGACGTTCAAAGGGAAAGGGTTATTGTTTAACGCACCTCATAATTTAGAAGATACCGAATTTGACCGAGTCATGGGCTGGGACGAAATTGCATCACGCTTGCTCTAAAACGAAAAAGGGACGAATATTTCGTCCCTTTTTCGTTTATTATATAAAACACAAAAGTGAATTAATGCATCATTTCAGCCTTTTGCTTAGGCACTTCTACTCCTACTTTTGACTCTTTCATTTTAATGATTTTGGTCCAGCTCAGGAGTTTAATTACGGGGTAAGTTGGGTCAAATTCAAACCATTTTGCTCCAAAATTAACCCGGTTGGGCAATTTGTGGTGATTATTCTGAAACAACTCTCCCATCATCAAAATATCAAAAATAAGTGAGTTTTTAGACTCATCTTTGTTGTCAAAATTTTGGTAACCGTATTTATGTCCACTCCAGTTGACAATGGCACCGTGTACGGGCCCCATCAAATAATGGATTGGCAACAATAGGAAAAACGCCCAGTGCATATCCAAATAGATAAACGCGAAGATGTAAAAAGCCGAATACAAAAGCCCCCAACCAAGACGCGACATCCACGAATCACCCAGTTTTTCGAGTTTTTCCCAATAAGGATAATCACGCTCAAAACGAGCCTCAACTTTCATTTTACGGCTCAAAACCGCATTATATATATCTTTGGTTTTCCACATCATCGTAAATACGTTCTCAGTATGGTGCGGAGAGTGCGGATCTTTGTCGGTATCACTGAATGCGTGGTGCATACGGTGCAAAATGGCATAAGCGCGTGGGCTTAAATACGATGAACCCTGTGAAATGTAGGTTAAAGCATAGAAAAACTTTTCCCAGAATTTGTTCATAGTGAACATTTTATGGGCAGAATAACGATGCAAAAAAAATGTTTGACAAAACAAGGAAAGATACCAGTGTCCAAAAAAAGCGGCCAATACTGCGTACATGAAAATTAACGGGTTATTTTAATGTGAAAACTTGTACAAATCTAAGAAATACTTTCGGCAAAACCAACAGAAAAAAGCGAATTTTCGCCGTTATTGGTTTACCGTAAGCGCGTATTGTACCAAGTTGGCTCCCATGCGCAACGCCTGCTGTCTCAGTTCTTCAGGGTCGTTATAAACACTTTGGTCTTCCCAACCATTTCCTAAGTCGCACTCGTAACTATAAAAACATACCAAACGGCCCTCCCAAAAAAGCCCAAATCCTTGCGGAGATTTAGCATCATGCTCGTGTACTTTGGGCAGGCCGTTGGGAAAATTGAATTTTTGGTGATAGACAGGATGCGTATAAGGCACTTCAACAAACTCTAATTCGGGAAAGACTTTTTTCATCTCCCGCCGAATAAATTTATCAAGGCCATAGTTATCGTCTAAGTGTAAAAAGCCCCCCGAAATCATGTAACGGCGCAGATTTCGAGCTTCCGAATCCGAAAACAGGACGTTGCCGTGGCCCGTTAAATGCACAAATGGGTAGGAAAATAAGTCGGGACTTCCCGGTTCCACAATGTCTTCGTCCGGGAAGACATTCATGCGCAGGTTTTGATTACAGAATTTAATTAAGTTGGGCAATGATGTTTTATTGGCGTACCAGTCACCGCCACCACCGTATTTAAGCTTTGCAATTTTATACGCGTACTGCGCATGGGCGGAGGGCAAGAAACAGAAAACCGTCAGCAGAGTGGATACAAAAAAAAGGCGAATAAGTGTCATAGTTGCCTTGTCTGAAATGGATAATTTATGGTTTTACGAACTTAACGTAAACGAACGGTTTACGCAAACATATATACCGATTTTATCCATCTCCAGCAAAATCAATACCAAGTTCGGCGCTCGCGCAGTTTGCTAAAGAGCGAAACCACGTTCCGATTGCGTTTGAGGGCCCGCCCTTTGCGGCGTGAAACGGGCAGTTGAACCCCATTTTTGAGTAAAACAAAATCGGAAGTCATCGACACAATGCAATTTCGATTGACCAAATAAGACTTATGAATTCTAATAAACTCGGTATCTTCCAGTACTTTATCAAAATGCTTTAATGTCTTAGCCTCCAAGTAGGTCTTTCCGTCTTTGGCAAAAAAACGGGTATAATTTACTTCTGATTGGAGGTACATGATGCTTTGAATATCAATCGTTCTGACCAATCCACCGATGTGAATGCAAAGGCGGTGAATGGGGGTTTCTTCAAGTTGAGGTAGCGAAAAGAGTTGTGGCTGCGACATGGCTAAAATTGATTTAAGGTTTTTCAATGCCCCAAAGGTGGGGTTTGATGCGGCCCTAATTCAAATAAGAAACAGTGAATCGTACCAATAGCCAAGTGAACCGTGGAGAATTCCCCAGCGAAGCGTTAGGGTTGGGATATAATATTAACCAAATGAAGCGTTTGACAAGCTACTAATGCGGCGGTTTCGGTACGTAAACGCGTATTACCGAGCGTTACCATCTCAAATCCGTGCTCTTGGGTTAACTGTATTTCAGCCTCCGTAAAATCTCCTTCGGGGCCAATCACAACGGTATAATTTTGGGTAAAACCCGCTTTTTTTAATAAATGCGCGGGGATTTTATCTTCGGGCAAATGCGCAATGAACTTTTGGGTAGTATTGACCGTAGGTACGTATTTCCCAAAATCACCGACTTCCCTGATGTGGGGCAAAAAGGCCTGCAATGACTGTTTCATGGCCGAAACGGCGATTTTATGGAGGCGTTCCAACTTCATGTTGCGTCGTTCAGAATGCTTGGTATAAAAAAAGGAAACGGTATCAATCCCGATTTCGGTCGCTTTTTCCACAAACCACTCAATTCGGTCCATGTTTTTGGTGGGGGCCAACGCAACTTCAATCCGATAGTTTCGCGGGGTCTGTACGGTTTGTTGAACCACTTTTAAATCACAACGTTTGGGCGTACTGCTTTGCACAACGGCATCATACCAGCTCCCCTGCCCGTCCGTGACCCGCACCGCTTCCCCTTCACGCAAACGCAGTACTTTGGCGGCATGAAAAGCTTCGTCGTCGATTAAAGCGGAAAGTTCGGAGAAATTGGGTTGGTAAAAGAGGTGCATTAACTTTCAAATTTAACTTTAGGATTTTTTAAACATTTCATTGCTTGGGTCAGTCCGCTGAGTGTGAGCGGAAACATTCGATTGTCGGCCCATTCCCGAATGATACTGATGCTGTGGGTGTATTTCCAGTAATCTGCCACCGTAACGGGATTAAGCCACACAAAATGAGGATATTGTTCTTTAAAACGATTGAGCCAAACCAGCCCCGACTCTTCATTATAATGCTCTACGCTGCCTCTTGGATGCGTAATTTCGTACGAAGCCATGGAGGCGTCGCCCACAAAAATCACTTTGTATTCTTTGTTGTATTTATGCAATACCTCCAACGTAGGTACGCGTGAACTTCGGCGGGTATTGTCGCGCCAAAGGGTTTCGTAAACGCGTTATGAAAATAAAAATATTCGATGTGTTTGAACTGGTACTTAGCCGCCGAAAACAATTTTGAGCATTGCTCGATGTGCTCATCCATCGAACCGCCTACGTCCAACAACAGTAACACTTTAACGTTGTTTTTGCGCGACGGATGCATGTGAATGTCCAGAATGCCAGCGTTGCGGCTGGTGCCTTCGATGGTGGCATTCATATCAAGCTCTTCGTCTACACCTTCGCGGGTCAAAATTCGCAACCGCCTCAGGGCCATTTTCATGTTGCGGGTGTTGAGTTCGAGGTCTTCATCGTAATTTTTATACTCCCGATTTTCCCAAACTTTGGTGGCCGTACGGTTGCCCGCAGAAGGCCCTTTTACCCGAAAACCCTCTGGGTTATAGCCATTGTTGCCAAAAGGTGAAGTCCCACCCGTACCAATCCAAGTATTGCCTCCGTCGTGACGTTCATTTTGTTCTTGAAGCAATTGCTGAAACCGCTCAAAAAGCTTTTCTAAGCCGCCCATCCGTTCTATCATCTCTTTTTCTTCGTCGGTCAACTCGCGCGACAGCGCATCTTTAAACCATTCGGGCGGCAAATGGGTCTCCATTATTTTTGCTTCGACAGTTTGGGCATTTTGGAAATACTCGGCAAAAAGGCGATCAAACAAATCATAGTGCATCTCGTTTTTGATGAGCGCCGTGCGACTGAAATAATAGAACTCCTCCGCACTCATGTCAATCACCTGTCGTTTGAGCCCTTCCAACAGGTTCAAGTACTCCCCGATAGAAACGGGCAAGGCGTGTTTTTTTAGCAGTAAGAAGAATTCTAAAAACATATTTTCAACCATTAAATCAGAAAATAATCACACAAAACGCAGTCATTAATACGGTTTAAAACCCTTTGCCCGGAGGGCCGCGTACAAATCATTGTCTTGTTCATTTTTGAGCAAAGCACCCAAAAACGGTGGCACTTCGGGCAGAGATTCGAGGTCTTTGAGGTCGTCGGCGGAGACCTTTGCCCACAAAAGCAATTTTATCCAATCCAGTAGTTCGCTCGTAGAAGGTTTCTTTTTCAGGGCTTTTACGTCGCGCACGGCAAAAAATGCTTTCATGGCGCGTTCTAGCAGCTCTTTGTCCAGTTCGGGATAATGCACATGTACAATTTGCTGCATGGTATCACGGTCGGGAAAACGAATAAAGTGGAAAAAGCACCGCCGCAAAAACGCATCTGGCAATTCTTTTTCGTTGTTTGAAGTAATGATGACAATCGGGCGCTGTTTGGCCGCGATGGTACGGTCGAGTTCATAACAGTAAAACTCCATGCGGTCGAGTTCCTGCAAAAGGTCATTGGGAAATTCAATATCGGCTTTGTCAATTTCATCAATCAGCAACACCACTTGTTCTTCCGACTCAAATGCCTCCCATAATTTGCCCTTTTTGATGTAGTTTTCGACGCTGTATACGCGCTTGTCGCCCAATTGCGAATCCCGCAAACGCGATACAGCATCGTATTCATAAAGCCCCTGATGCGCATTGGTGGTTGATTTTATATGCCACGTTATGAGCCGTTTACCCAGTGCTTTGGC
Organism: Runella rosea; assembly: GCF_003325355.1. Lineage (GTDB taxonomy): Bacteria > Bacteroidota > Bacteroidia > Cytophagales > Spirosomataceae > Runella > Runella rosea. The sequence goes on along the minus strand of NZ_CP030850.1, from coordinate 435,078 downwards.
CACTTCGTAAGCCAGCATGGTTTTGCCAGTACCCGGTTCACCTTTCAACAAAAGTGGCTTTTGTAAGCTAACGGCAGCATTGACCGCGACCGACAATTCGCGGGTTGCTACGTATTTATCAGTTCCTTCAAAGGGGAGGTTCATGGTTAGGGTAGTTGATTTGCTAATTAATTTATATTTATTACTGTCGGAAAATCGTACTGAAGTTACTTTACGCTCAATTATTCGCTTCTTTTTCCTGCCGCAAATTACACTTTTTTTTATCGTCTCATTGCTTCGTTTGGGCTGCTTAAAAACAACTGAAACGAGAGTATAAAAAAACGGTGATTGACTTATTATAATAAGTTAAAGAAAAATCGCATTAACGGTAATAAAATGTACCTCAATACCGACGTTCAGAAAAATAATACCTACGACGCCATCGTCATTGGTTCAGGCATCAGCGGCGGATGGGCCGCCAAAGAATTGACCGAAAAAGGCTTACGCACCCTAATGCTCGAACGCGGTCGCGACGTAAAACATGTTGTCGATTATCCCACCACGATGTCCGCACCGTGGGAGATGACCCACCGTGGACGTCTGCCGCTCGAACTCGCTGAACGCGTGCCGATTCAGCGCAAAACGGGCCCGGCCGCCAATGAATACGGCAATCATTTTTTTGTCAAAGACGACGAGCATCCTTATACCCAAATCAAGCCCTTTGACTGGACACGCGGCTATCAGGTAGGCGGTAAATCGCTGATGTGGGCGCGGTGGGTACAGCGCTGGAACGAAGATAATTTTGAAGAAAATGCCCGCGAAGGCATCGGGGTTGATTGGCCCATTCGTTACAAAGACCTCGCACCGTGGTACAGCTACGTTGAGCGTTTTATTGGGGTTTCGGGCAATAAAGACGGCATTAAATCCTTGCCCGACGGCGAGTTTTTGCCGCCTTTTGAGCTTAATTGCCTTGAAAAACATTTCCAAAAAACCGTTGCCAATAAATACAACGACCGGCATTTTATCATCAGTCGCACCGCCAATTTAAGCAAGCCTTCGGCGATTCATACCGCCTTGGGACGCGCGGCCTGCCAGTCCCGCAACTGGTGCAGCCGTGGCTGTCCTTATGGGGCTTATTTCAGTACCCAATCCTCCACCCTTCCAGCCGCTATAAAAACAGGTAAGCTGACATTACGCCCGTTTTCGATTGTTCATTCGATTATTTACGACGAAAAAAAGGGAAAGGCCACGGGAGTACGCGTCATTGACACCAATACCTTAGAAATGACGGAGTTTTATGCCCGCATTATTTTTGTCAATGCCGCTACCATCAACAGTACCGCCATTTTAATGAATTCTACTTCGGGGCGTTTTCCCAACGGTTTGGGCAACGACAGCGGCGCGCTGGGCCGTTATTTGATGGACCATAATTACCGAATTCGGGTGAGTGGCATTTACGAAGGACCAGAGTTTAATGATAGCTATTATTTTGGTCGTCGGCCCGCAGGCTCGTATGTACCTCGCTTCAGAAATCTCGGAAATGACCGACAAAAAGACTTCGTACGCGGCTATGCCTATGCCTGCGGAGCGGGGCGCCAAGGTTGGGAGCGTTGCAACGGAACAGAAAGTTTTGGGGCGGATTTTAAAGAAAGTATGACCAAGCCCGGCCCCTGGACATTCAGCATGACTGGCATGGGAGAAATGCTCCCGCACGTGGACAACAAAATTGAACTTGACCCTGATAAAAAGGATAAATGGGGAATGCCAACGCTGAAAATTGATTGCCAATGGCACGAAAATGAAGATAAAATGGTGTTGGATGCGCTCAGCCAAGCGCAGGAAATGATGCACAATGCGGGAATTAAAGTTACGGCGGCGTTTGATAACCACCAAGCCCCAGGGCTTGCCATCCACGAAATGGGCACCGCCCGCATGGGCCGCGACCCCAAAACATCGGTTCTCAACGGCTTCAATCAGGTTCACGCCTGCAAGAATGTATTTGTCACAGATGGCGCAAGCATGGCTTCATCGGCCTGCCAAAATCCATCGCTGACGTACATGGCCCTCACGGCACGCGCCGCTGACCATGCCGTCAAAGAAATGAAAAAAATGAACCTGTAAACTTTTTATTTCCTTCGTGGTTTTCATGAAAAACAACGTATGAAACCCACCGTAGAACAACTGCACGATGCAAACTCTTATGAATTGATTGACTCTTTCCACGTGGATGAAATGGGGAAATTTCTGATGCAAGAATTAGGGATAAAACAGCCTGATAATCAACCCACAAAACCCAAATTAAACGCCAAATCGTTGCTTTTTTTCGCAGTGTTTGCTGGCATTGGGGGCGTTGTGGGCTGGTCAATCGGAAAATTCATTCCAAAATCTGAAGGTGGATTAGATTCCTTTGCCACCCAATTCGGTCTCGCGTTCCTGTGTTTTTTTATTGTTTTACTCCCCATCCACGAAGCCATTCACGGGTTATTCTTTAAGCTGATTGGTGCCCAAAAAGTAGGTTTTGGGTGGTCAATGAAAAGCCTGATTGTGTACGCCTACGCTCAAAAATTTGTCATGACCCTCCGCGAAAATGCATTGGTGGCCGCCATGCCTTTTGTGGTCATTACAATTTCGCTCACCGTTTTATGGTTTATTTTTCCGCAATGGCAGTTTTTTTGGGGAAGCGCCCTATTCCTGCATACTTTCGCTTGCATGGGCGATTTTATCCTGATTCGTTATTTTTACAAAAACCGTACCTCACGGATGTACACTTATGATGATATAGAGGAGAAGAATTATTCGTACTTTTTTCGTGAAAAATCAAATCAAGCCGTCTGACGGTTTGGTTTGCTCAGTAGACTTTCATGGCCTCGCCCAGCTTGAATTCTACCGAAACCTGCTGAGGTAATGCTTCAAAACGGTAGCCCAAAGCTGAAAAATGTTCAAGAAACCGGGGCAGCACATAACTCATGTTACGCCATGCTTTGAGGCTGTCGTGCATGACTACGATAGAACCCGCCTGCGTGTGTTTCAGCGTTTTTTCGAGGCAATGCTCGGGAGAGAGGTATTTTTCAAAGTCGCCCGTTAATACTTCCCACATCACAATGTGATAATTATTGAGGAGCGGCTTAGCTTGACTCAGCTTAATACGACCGTATGGAGGTCGAAACAAGTTTGTTTTTACGGGCAAGATCTTTTGACATTGGGCCACGTTTTGCCAATAGGTTGAGTCGTCGGTTTTCCAACCATTGAGGTGATTTTGCGTATGATTGCCAATGCTGTGTCCATTGACAACCAATTGCGAAAAAATATCAGGGTATTTCAGCACATTATCGCCAATACAAAAAAAGGTGGCCTTGGCATTAAAGCGCTCCAATTGTTCCAAAACCCACTCTGTCACGTCGGGGATGGGACCGTCATCGAAGGTAAGATATATAATGTTTTCGTCCGTCGAAATATTCCACACAAAAGGTGTGTAGAAAGCCTTGAGCAGGCGGGGTGATTTGTGAACAAACAATGGAATCATTCGCTGTAAATAGTGAGTTTTGTCCGTCAACTGTACTTTTTAACGCAATCTCCTCCCCTTCCATTCATACTCTCTCTGTTGGGCCGCCAGTCCAAAAAACAACACATAAAAAGGATAAAAAAGTTGCACTAAAGGAATATACCAAACAAAGGTACGTTTCTTCAAGAAACTGATAATCAAACTTAAAAATAGAAATTCAGGAAGAAATTTAAGTATTAAAATTGTATTCATCCCAAAATCCCTCATTTCTTCTCCCAATGCTTTGGCCACTAACACAATCGTCAAAGCATTGACAATAAACACAAAAACGGCCACAATCATCGTTGCTGGCCTACGATTCACGGCCCACTTACCCGCCCAGCGAATCCGTTGCCGATAAAAAGTCCGCCAATTTTCCTGCGGTTGAGTACGAACAATGGCCGCTCCATTTTTCACAAAATACGCACTTCCAGGATACCGCTGATGGATTTTTTGGAGTAAAAACTCATCATCTCCCGACGCTATCTGGTCTACTCCTTCATACCCGCCGACTTCGTCAAATGCCGCCCGTTGATACGCAAGATTGGCGCCATTGCACATCGTGGGGTGCTTCGCTTCTAGCAAACAGGCACCCGTACCTATCAAGCTGGCAAATTCAATGGTCTGAAAAATATCAAAACTATTTTTTTCATCCAAAAAAGTTACAGGGCCACTGATAAACTTGGCGTTGGTTAGCAGATAGGTCTGAACAATCGTCTCCAACCACTTCGCTCCCACCCGACAGTCGCCGTCGGTAGTGACAATCAATTGGCCAGAGGCTATTTTCAATGCCACGGTTATCGCCCGTTTTTTTGGTGACATTACCGCAACATCATTTAAAGAAATAAGCTTTAAATCTAAAAATTGTTCTTTTTCAAACGCCCGAACAATCGCTTCAGTTGCATCGGTAGAAGCATCATTCACGACGATTACTTCAATATGCCGCTTATCCAACGTCTGTTGCTGCAAGTCATTCAACAATACGCCAATGTTCCGTTCTTCGTTGCGAACAGGAATAATGACTGATAATTTAAAATCGTTTGGAACGGAAATTGTTTCAGAATGTCGTTGAGGAATACGTATCCACTGTACACAGAGCCACAGGCAAGCCGCCGCATAAAGAAAAAAAATAAAAAAGACGCCATACATCATGCGGCGAAATTACAAAAAACTGGTCATTCCATGCCTCAACTTATTAATCACTCCCGCCACCACTTCATCTTCAACGTCCAAAACGCGCCCACCAACACTGGAAGCAAAATATTAATGCACCATAAGGTTAGCGTTACGGCCACCACCTGGGCGGGGGCAATGTTATAAAAGCTAAAAAAGTACAATGAGGACGCTTCTCGGATGCCCAAATCGCCCAAAAAATTGAGCGCTGGAATGAGGGTTTTGGCAAAAAATACCAAAAAAATACAGGCAAGCGCCGTCAAAATGGGCAGTGAGACGTCAAAAATCGAGAGCAACAAATCAAACTGAAGGGTAAATACCCCATAACGAAGTACAGCCCAACGAAAAGCCCGACGAATTTCAACCAAATCGTATTGAGCAATCACGTCTACGTAGGGTTCAATCCACCGAAACCATTTGAAACGCTCCAAGTAACGCTCAGCATTTTTTCTACTTATAATCAACCAAATACCAAAAACCAAGGTAACTATTAATACCCCTAGCAGTGTTAGCTGCGGCCAGTTTTGCAGTGTGGAATGCTGCCCAATGAAGAATCCCCATCCAAGTGTTCCAAAAAATAATGATACATAAAATTGTAGGCCATTGGATAGCAGCGCCGCTCCTACTCCAGTCAGGCGCTGATGGCTTTGAAGCGACAGCACCCGTCCTGCGGCATCACCTACGTTGTTGGGCATGATAAACCCTAACGCCAATCCCGACAGAACACCTTTCAGCGATTGTAGAAAACTGATATTCTCAATCTTTTGGGCCAACAATTGCCACTTTCTACTTTCGCAGGCCCAATTGAGAGGGGTTAACAAAATCACCATCGCCAGCTCAGTTAAATGATTGGCGGTAAGCCGCTCCCGCAGTAATTGAAGGACATCCTGTAAACTTTGGCCTTTTTCCCGAATCGTCACGTACAGGTAAGAAAGCATAGCTACCAATAGTAGCCATTTGAAAACCCATCCGATTTTTTTGAGAGAATACCACCGAGAAAACCACGAACGGGTGTTACTTTGCATAATGCAACAAAACCTATCAAATCAGCCAACTGAAAAAATCATTTTGGGCGTCGACCCTGGCACCCGCATTGCGGGCTACGCGATCATCCGCATCATCGAACATCGCATTGAACTCCTACAATACGGCGTGTTAAAACTTGACAAATATAACAGCCACGAACTGAAACTGAAGAAAATCTTTGAACGCATCACGCAGTTAATCGAAGAGTTTTTGCCCGATGAAATGGCCATAGAAGACCCTTTTTACGGAAAAAACCCCCAATCCATGCTTAAACTCGGTCGCGCACAGGGGGTTGCGATGGCCGCCGCCCTCAATCGCAGCATTCCGATTGTGGAATATTCGCCCAAAACCGTAAAAATGTCGGTCACGGGTAGCGGAAGCGCCTCTAAAGAGCAAGTCGCTTATATGCTCGAAAGCATTCTCAAACAAAAATTGGAAGCCCAATACCTAGATGCTACCGATGCTGTGGCCATTGCTATTTGTCATCATTATCACGCCAATGCGCTTCCCTCGGCCGCCTCCAAAAAGAAAGGAGCAAAAAAAGGTGGCTGGTCAGCGTTTGTCAGCGAAAACCCCAACCGAATCAAATAGTTGAAGTAGGAAATGAGGCAAAAACCTCATTTCCTTTTAATAAATAGTGGTAAAACCCCGCGAAGTTGTCTTCTTGTAAATTTGTAAAGAAAGGTCTCTTGACTATTTTTGCAAATAAGTCTATAAACGCGAACCCTTAGAAAATCTCGTCATTGTTGAACTTTACCGCCAAAATAACGCTCGTCTATGCCCTTTTTATTGCTTTTTGCAGCGCCCAAGCGCAGGAAGTACGTATTCAGGTGTTACAACAAGGCAAAACGTTTAAAGACTCTTCCTTTTATGACATAGTTCCCGTAGGAAATCGTTTCTGGATTGGGGGCAAGTATGGCACCTTAAAATCTAGTGATTCTCTCGGCAATCTCACGGATGTTTCCTACCCAAACCTTCACGTTGATATTTATAAAATTGACCGTTTTGATGCTCAAAACTTAATTGCCTGCGCCGATCAAGGCGTTATTTATAAGCACAATCTTCTGGCCAAGACTTGGGAAGTCATCAAGGTAAAAGGGTACGAAAAAGCCTGTTTCTACAACATGGCTGTAGTAAATGACTCCACGGCGTTTGTATGCGGGGGAAATACCGCCATTGCCCATTCTCAAAAAACCATTCCCCTGGGTTTTATTCTAAAGTCTACCGACCGGGGTCGTACGTGGCGAAAAGTGTACAGCAATGCGTTCAAAATGGTCTGGTGCGTCAAGTACAACCCTCATAATCAGCAGGTTTATGCGCTTATGTACACCCCCAACCGCACCCACCTGTACACACTCGAAAATGACCGCTGGCAACGAAAACAAAAAGTAGGAAACAGTATATTTCACGAAATACAGTTTGAGAATGCCACCGATTTTGTAGCAATGGGCGGTTGGATTGGTAAGAAAGGACGCATTTATCGCAACACTCAAAAAAAGGTTATCAACGATGCTGGCTTGATTTGGGGACGGGTTTCCAACCACAAATACGACCTCTATACCGCCTGTGACGGACAAATCGTTTTGGACAATAAAACGGGGAATTATAAGCGATTCGGGATAAAGCTCAACGACCAATTTAGTATATATGAAGCTATTTTCACCTCCGACCATACCGCGCTGGCCATCGGAAGTGCGCAAACGCTGCTACACATCACCGTAGTTGATTCTGATTTGACGGCTAGTCACGCCCAGTGATTGATTGACTGAGATTTTCTTGCATCATGTATTTTTGCAGTGCCTGCGCCACCAGCGCCGTTGTGTAAGCGTCTGATGTAAAATAAAGCACATTACGCACCACCGTTCCGCCTGAGAAATAAACCCCTCCTCTCCAAAATACCTTGTTATCAACCCGTTGCCGCTGATTAAGCAAGAATTTTACAGCCTGATTCAATGAAGTTTGAGGGACATTTAACCCTATCTTTCTAAAATTCAGAAGGGCCAACAACGCATAAGTTGTCGACTGTAATTCATCACCATGATTGACCCGACGACGACTACGATAGCTTCCTGCCTGCCTTTGCGATTCCATCAAATGCTGAAGCATCAAGCGCGCAGTGGGAATCAGGGCAGTATCTCCCGCCGCCAAAGCCCGCGAAACGGCATAATGAAAATGATACCGATTGGGATAATAATGCCCCGCCCGGCTCCAACGTTTTCTGACGGCCTGATGATAAATAAAACGATGAGCGCCAGTTGTGCCCCTGCTCGAAGCTAACTCACCTTTTTGGGCTAAATAAGCCAGCACATTGGCATTGACGACGGCGTCAACGTCATTGGTTCCATAGGGAATATAAGGTCGATATGGCTTTGGATAACAAATACTTTGTTTCAAATAAAATATCTGATTGTGGCCGAAAGTTTTGACAATGCTCCATTTATTGAAAGCTTCCTCCTGCCCTAGCCAAGTCATGTACGCCCCCGAATGTGCACAACCGTTAAATAAATAATTATACCAATGCCGATTTTTTCTGAGCGTGTCAAGATAGGTATCAAATAATTGAAAGGACGCCAATCGGTGTTCTGATGCCCCCCTGAAATCTGACAACGAATCACTTTCAACTCTCAGGCTTATTTGTTTTCCAAAAATTTGATAATGATACAACCCCGCCAAGTTTCCCGACGCCGTATCGTCGGCGTCATTTTCGACATTGGCCGCATTATTTATATAGCGCGACCTAAGTTTGTAGTGCGTAGGACGCCGCACCCACGGCACAGGGCTAGGTTGGGGACCTTTCTGCAAATCCCGATTGGGTGGTAGTAGCTTCCAAAAATTGTATTGTTGACTGGTGGCATAACTTTGAATCTCAGGAAACGAAGCGCGCAACATCGGCAGGATTTGTGTTAAAGACGTATCTGTTAAGTACATCTCCGACAGCAAGTTATAAATACCCGACGTTGTAAAACTATTGGAATCACGGTACTTTTGGCGCGTGCCCAGCATTACAAAACGCTTATGCATTTGCATGTAAGCCGGCCATTCTCCAGCGTACGTTTTTCCCTCAATGGTTTCTTTACACTGCACATCCGCTAAAAATTGAAGCGCCTCTTTCAAATCATTTTGAAGCGTATCAAATGAAATTTTCGACTGGGCTGCTGTTTGAAAAGACGAAAAAAGAAGTAAAAAAAAGTAAAGCCATCCCATCACCCATTGGACATGGCGAAAAGAGCTTAGGTTCAAGCACTCCAATTTGTGCAGCTGTTCAAAACACCCTTTGATAATATTTATTGAAAATCTCATCAGGACAGACAATAGACCCAATTTTATGTTCGTTATTAGACCGGTAAATTAAACGGAATAATCCTTAGATATAATCAAAAAATCGGGGTTATTTAAGTTTGGCAAAGTTATTGATACAGAACAAATCAATAGAATTTTAGTTGTATTTTAGGCAATAATCGTATTTTTGCCCGATTCTTTACCAAATAACAGTACTACTTGTAGCACAATAACGAGCAACGAATATCAAATAACGATTAACTATTTAATCTAAATGGTCAAATTCAGTATGAAAGCGGCGATTTGGGTACTGGCAGCCACGGTGCTGTTTAGTGCTTGTAAGTCAAAACATCCTTCCAGCCTTAATCCAGGTAAAAAAAGTACGGCTACAAACTCCGACTTTGCCTCTAAGAATGGAAAGAAAAGTAAAAAGAAGAAAGGTGCGGCAGATTCGCAGGAATCAGACGGTTTTGTGGTATTACCTTACAAGTCACAAGTAGTAGGACCCAACCTTGTCTTTATTGAAGGCGGTCGTTTTACGATGGGGGCATTGGAAGAAGATGTGATGAGTACGCACGATAACCGCGAGCGTACTGTGAGTGTGCAGTCATTTTATATGGACGAAACAGAAATTGCCAATTTGCACTATTTGGAGTATTTGCACTATACACAACGCGACTCGTCGGCAGAAGTATATGCAAAAGCGTTGCCTGATACCACGGTTTGGTACGATCCATTGTCTTTCAATGATTCATACGTAACCTATTATTTCCGTCACCCAGGCTTCCGTATGTACCCTGTAGTAGGTATTTCATGGATTCAGGCCAACGATTATTCTACGTGGCGGACCAATTTTGTGAACAGCAACTTGGCTAAACAAGCCAACGGCAAAAGCAAGAAAGGCTCTCCTATGAAGCGTAGCAAGAAAAAAGGACAAGCTGCTGCCGAATCAGAGGCATTGATGGCAAGTTCACCTTCAGCACGCCCTGCGGTAGAAAGCGGCTATGTTTTACCTAATTATCGCCTGCCAACAGAAGCCGAATGGGAATATGCATCTAAAGCCATGATTGGTACGCAGTATGCCGATGAAAACCAATCCAATCAGCGGATTTATCCTTGGGATGGCTCATCATTGCGCAATCCTCGCGGTAAAAACAAAGGTCAAATGTTGGCCAACTTCAAACGGGCGCGCGGTGATTACGCGGGTATTGCTGGTAAATCAAACGATGGTGCCATCATTACCGAAGAAATTTACAAGTATCCGCCAAATGATTTCGGCTTGTACAACATGGCTGGTAACGTAAACGAGTGGGTATACGACGTCTATCGTCCACTTTCGTTCATGGACTTCAAAGATTTGAACCCACTGCGTCGAGATGGTTTTCTTGATGACGAAAAACGCTACGATGCCAAAAATAGCAACTCAGTCGTCAATGATAAGTTGCGGGTTTATAAAGGCGGCTCTTGGAATGACGTAGCCTATTGGCTTTCACCAGGTACGCGTCGTTTCTTATCGCAGGATTCATCTACTGCAACCATCGGTTTCCGTTGCGCAATGATTTCAACGGGAAGAAATAAATAGACATTCCATTTTTTGAAATAGAAAGAGGGGCGATTGCAAATGCAGTCGCCCCTCCTTTTTTTGAGATAATTCCTCCTAATACGCCGCCGCGATTGTTATGACCGATACTTCCTTCGCGCCGTTTTTGCGCAATTCAATGATTGCCGACTCCAACGTTGAACCCGTCGTAACGATATCGTCTACCAAGGCAATGCGTCGGGTATGGATTTTTTCGGGCTGTGTGATTTCAAAAATGCCCGACACATTCTCAAATCGTTCGAAGCGGGTTTTATGCGTTTGAGTCTCCGTGAATTTGCCCCGTTTCAAAATTTCACCCGACCACGGAATTCCTAAACTTGCCGAAAGGCCCGCCGCAAATTGGTCGCTTTGATTATAGCCCCGCTGCGCCAATTTTCGGGGATGAAGAGGGATGGGAAGCACCCAATCAAAAGAATGCCCCTCGCCCGCTTGCAAAAGTTCATGCCCATAGATTTGTCCCAGCACCTTTCCCACTTCGGGGCGTTTGCCGTACTTGAGTTGATGTAGCATCCGTTGTACTCCGCCTCCTTTTTCAAACTTCAAAAAGGAGTAAACATTTTCCACGGGTACTTTCCCCGCAAATTTTTCTGCTAGTGCAGGAATCTTCATCAAATGAGACTGCGTACGGGGTAAATTTGCCCGGCATTTAGTGCAGATACACTCCTCATTACCTACCAATTGCGCCTTACAAGAGCTACACAGATTTGGATAAAACAAATCAAGTACGTCGCGCCAGAAAAGGGCAAATTGCAGTTTTGGAGGCATTTTGGTTTATTATTAGTCAAATCTATTTTTTAACGACTGAATAAAATCGGATTCAGCGGGCTATCTGGTATACTTCCAACGGGCGCCGACGCCAGCCATGTTTCCCAATCGGCGGTTTGATAGCTGTTTCGGGGTTGCATCACGCGTTGGTCTTTGTCCATGTATATCATCGTCATTACTTTACGAGCAGTTTTAGAGACATTGGGTCCCGCGCGGTGAAACAGCCAACCAGCATGATAACTCACTTCTCCTAACTCAAAAGGACCTTCGTTGAGATTAAATTGCGTCAGACTTTGAGACATCAAAGATTCGCTTTCGTCACTAATTTCGAGGTCACGCCCAATCTCAACGGCTTGGCTTTTTTCAGCAAACGCCAACGGGCCCATTTCCATCGGTGTAGCCTGCAATGGAATCCAAACGGTTATGGTCTTAGGTGAAGCCAATGGCCAATAAAACTGATCCGCGTGCCAAGGCGTAATACCGCCCGTCGGTTCTTTATAGAGGGCTTGATCGTGGTATAAACGAACTCCGTCCACTTCCATTAAGTCGGCGGCAATTTGGGCGAGACGCTTCGAAAACACAAACTCCTTGGCCGTTTCGTCTTCCCGCCAAAGATTCATGATTTGTAAAAAAGCGCGTTCATACGTGGTGCGCTCTTCCATTGGTTTGGTCAATTTATTGAGTTTAAAGACCAAATCGGTAATGATGTCACCGTAATACGAAAGGATTTCTGGACTCAACACATTTTTGAGTTTGACGTAGCCAAATTCACGGTAAAATGCAATGGCTTCGGGCGAAACCGAATAAGGAGTATTTAGTTCTTCCTTCAAAACCGTTGTATCAATTGTTGCGAGCATAAGTATAGATGGTTAGCTTAACTGTTGATACAAAATAACAGAATTTTTAAAATGAGAAAATACGTTTTTTTGACTATAATATATGGTATATTAACTTATAATGAATTATATACTATTAAATAAGGCAAATATTTGATATTTTTTATATTATAGCTTTAACAACTTAAAGTGATGAAACCACAACTTGAAAAATTAAGCATCGAAGGTTCTTTGTCTTACTTAGCGCGTGGTTTCAAAATGGCGTTTTTTGATGCCCCGTGGCATTATCATCCAGAATATGAACTTACTTACATTATAAAAAGCCACGGACAGCGGTTTGTGGGTGATCATGTAGGGCCATTTTATGAAGGAGATTTGGTCTTGTTAGGGTCAAACCTCCCCCATTTTTGGCGAAATGATGACGCCTTTTATCAGTCCAATATCGCATTGTGGGCCGAATCGGTGGTGATACAGTTTCCGCAAAGTCTGGTTCATGATTTCATCGAAAAAATTCCCGAATTCAATTCAATTCAGGAATTGATGAAACGGTCGGCGCGGGGCATTAGGTTTAGCCCAGAAGCCATCCATACAATCGAGAAAGACATTCTCCAATTACCGTATTTACCCGAAGGAAGCCGATTTATTTCATTTTTAAGTATTCTTTTAACTTTGGCAAAGGATAAATCTGCTGAAGCATTGGCCAGTACAGCCTACCAAATCACGCCCGACGACGCAGATACCGAGCGCATGAAACGCCTCATTGAGTTTACTTTGGCGCATTTTCAGGAAGAAATTCGGCTGGAAATCGTAGCCGAAACAGCGCACATGACCGTCCCTGCTTTTTGTCGTTATTTTAAAAAAAGGACGCAGAAAACGTATGTTGAATTTCTAAATAGTTTTCGCATTAGTCACGCCCGAAAGCTTCTCAGCAATTCTGACCTGAGCGTAGCGCAGGTTGGGTTGGAATGCGGCTTTCGGAATTTATCTAACTTTCATCAAATTTTTAAACGTCAAACGGGCATCTCTCCGCTCCAGTATAAAACGGAACAAAAAAAACGAATCCGCTAAAAATGACAAATCAGCGCCATTCTGCATTCTATTCGGTGAAAAAAGAATACGATTGACGCTGATTTGTATTATTAAAGCATTTTCTAAACCACTTTACTTTGGACTAGCAGCAACCCGAATTGGGTGTGCAGCAAGCAGAGACTTGCTCCAAGTCAGATAGCTTGATTTTCGGTTTTTCAATGCTTTTTTTCATGACTACGGCCGAACTTGGACAAACACTGCTGAACTGTTGAGATTGCGTTATTTCGGCGGGCACGTTTTCGCGTTCTACGCGCTCATAGCCTTGCTTTTCAAAGTAGCCATCCGCCGTTGTGGTAATTAGATATAAGTCTTTTACTCCTTTCAGCCTCACTTGTTTGCTTAAATCATTCACCAAACGGCCCGCAATTTTATAGTTCCGAAAGTCTTTCACTACCGCCACTGAGCGCAGCAATCCGACCGTACCATTGACCTCCACTCCTGCCGAACCTACCAATTTTTCGTTGACAAAAGCCAATAAAAAATCGGGCAATTTCGCATTTAGGTCTTCGGTAGGTAACCCAACAGACTTCAGAAGCGAAACAACAGACTCATAATCAGCGGGCTGCGCCAATCGAATTTCGACTTCTACCGCTTCAGACGGTTTAGAACCGTCGGACACTACTGGTTTTTCAGCATAGACCGTAATACTGTAAATTCCTGTGCCACTTGTTCGGAAAGAGGCGATTTCTTCAGGCGACAAAAATGTACTTAGAATTGAATCTGGCAGAAAAATTTCTCGGTCTTTTTGCAACGTGACGTTTGTAAAACCCGATTGCTCAATCAGGCCAAGATAAGACTCCTTCTGTATGGCACCCGATACACAGCCCGCGTACATTTCGGCGGCCTGCTGCAAGCCCGCAGGCAGTTGACCTACCAACACAATGTCTGAAATACTAAAATGGCCATTGGGTTTTAAAACCCGGTAAATTTCTTTGAACACATTGGCTTTGTTGGGCACCAAATTCAGTACGCAATTGCTCACAATCACATCCGCAACCGAATCATTAACAGGCATTTGCTCAATATCTCCTTGACGAAACTCCACGTTGTTGAATCCCAATTTTTCGGCATTGGCGCGGGCCTTGGTGAGCATTGCTTCCGTAAAATCAATCCCGATTACTTTGCCTTCTGGACCCGTTTCGGCACGTGCTACAAAAGCGTCATTGCCCGCTCCACTACCTAAGTCAATGACCGTGTCACCTGGTTTTATTTGCGCAAATTTTGTCGGCAAACCGCATCCTAATCCCAAGTCGGCATCGGCTACGTACCCACCTAGTTTGGAATAATCTTCGGCCATGATACCGATAAAATCTTCGTCGGTACCGCAGGTAGGGCCGCAACCACAGCAAGAAGCAGCATTTTGGTCTTTTGATTGGTTGGCTACTTCCGTGTATTTTTCACGGACTATTTCTTTGAGTGACTGTTCTGTGTTCATAATGTATTTGATTTTCTATTGTAATATTACGATATATAAGGGTAAAAAAATTTAACAGCAACCTACTTTTGAAAAAAGGGCAAATACGCCACCAAATGCTTCTTCAGCTTCTTCCCACACTTGTTCGTTGATACAATAACAAACGCGGGGTGGGTCAATGCTTCCCTGAATGATACCAATGCGTTTAAGCTCTTTCAAATGCTGAGAAACTGTAGCCTGAGAAAGGGGAAGCTCATCTACTAAGTCTCCACACACGCAGGCCTTTTTTTGGGCTAACAGCCGCAAAATGGCAACCCGCGCCGGATGCGCCAAGGCTTTGGCTAAATCGGCTATACGGTTATCTGTCTCACTGAATACTTCACTTTTAGAAAGTCCCATAATAGTTGTTACACGTTTTACATCGCAATATTACGATTAAATATTTTATGAAACAAATATTAAGCTCTTTTTCACTCACCTTCAAGGAGTTAAGACAAGAATTGAAAACAAATAAAAATTGGACAACTTGGCGTTAATTGGAGATTTATATCAACAAAATTGGTTTTTACCAAATTTTTTACTTTACTTGGCATAGTCTTTGTTCTAAACAAAGTCAACCCGTTCCTCAGAACTTATGATAAAAAAAATAATTTTATTACTGGTACTCTCCAGTTTTGGCCAAACTATTTTTGCCCAAACGGCCAAAAAGGACACCACGCAAAAAGCTTCGATGTCTGCTGAGTTGCTTAGTTTTGCCAAAAAGCACTTGTCACTACGCTACCGCTCAGGAGGTACTTCCAAAAAAGGATTTGATTGCTCAGGGTTTGTCCGCTATTGTTTTTCTCAATTCGGTTTTACCTTGCCGCATTCTAGCGCCGCCCAGATTTCTCACGGCATCGAAGTAGACATTGACCAAGCCAAAGCAGGAGATTTAATTTTTTTCAAAGGCCATAATTCAGGCAGTCAACGTGTAGGGCACGTTGGTATGATCGTGGAAGTGGGCACCAACTACGTGAAATTCATTCATTCGGCCTGGAAAGGCGGCGTACGCTACGATTTTCTGAATGCCGATTATTATCGTAAACGTTACGTGGGTATCCGTCGCATCATCCATGAATCAAATTGATTCAATTAAAACAAGAAGTAAAAACTCAGGTCAGTGCTACGCACTTATTTTATGAATAGCCACGTAGCAATCTAACCCTAACTTTGAACTTCTCTAATTAATGTTAAAAACCTGCTGCTAGGCAGGAAATACCTTCACCAATCGCTCAACGGCTCGCTCAAGCGTTTCTTCTTTTTTGGCAAAACAAAAGCGCACAACGCCGTTGTCAGTTGCTTCTTGATAAAAAGCCGATACGGGAATACAAGCCACTTTGTGCTCTTTGGTCAACCAAATGGAAAAATCTTTGTCTGATTTTTCGGACAGATGATCAAAATAATAAAGCTGAAAATAACTACCGTAGCTTGGCAAGGGTTTAAAACGAGTTTGTTCCATGAGTTTGGCGAAATAATTACGCTTGCCCTCATAAAAACCCGCAATGCTTCGGTATTCTACCGAATCTTTAAGGTGCTCCGCCAATCCTACCTGAGCAGGCGTAAAACACGAAAAACAATTGAATTGGTGGATTTTACGAAATTCTACGGTAAAAGCGGGCGGCGCTACACAATAACCCATTTTCCAACCCGTGCAATGGTACGCTTTCCCAAACGAAAAACACACAAATGCCCGTTGCCGCAAATCTTCGTAACGCAACATACTCCGATGCGGCTCCCCGTCATAAATCAAATGTTCGTAGACTTCGTCAGACATAATCAGCAAATCGTGTTCCTGAACAATCTGACGTAACTGCTCGATATCATCGTCGCGTAGAATACTCCCCGTAGGATTGTGGGGCGTATTGAGCGCAATCATACGCGTGCGGGGCGTGATACGGGCCCGCACTTCGTCCCAATTGATACGGTAAGTCGGAAAGTCGAGGGAAATTCGAACGGCAATGGCTCCGTTTACTTCAATATTTGGGATATAACTATCATAAGCGGGTTCAAACACAATGACCTCATCACCAGGGCGTAATACGGCCGTAAAGGCGGTATAAATCGCATAAGTACCGCCAGGGGTGATGGTAATTTCGGTGTCTGGATTAACCGAAACTCCGTGCAGATCATGGATTTTGGCGGCGATACTTTCTCGCAGCGGCATCCAACCCGCCATGGGCGAATACTGGTTGAACCCTTTCTGCATGGCCTCGCTTGTGAGGCGCACGAGTGCTTCGGGCATGTCAAAATCAGGAAAACCCTGCGAAAGATTGATGGCTTTGTGCTCAGTGGCCAACGCCGACATGACCGTAAAAATCGTCGTACCGACGTTGGGAAGTTTTGACTCCATTTTTAGACCTTCTATGTAGTGTTAGGTAATTTCGTGTAAAAATATTGTATTCATGTTTAAAAATCGCCCATTTTTGCATTTCAATCGCTTTATTTGTTAATCGTATTGCCTTTATTAGCAACCTTTTCATTTTTCGCTCATCTATTCATTCAACGATGGAATCATTATTTACGGCTGAAGCACTCATCAGCTTATTAACCCTGACGTTTTTAGAAATCGTTTTAGGCATTGACAACATTATCTTTATTTCCATTGCGGCCAACAAACTTTCCCGCAAAGACCAACCCAAAGCCCGCAATATTGGCTTGATTCTCGCCATGATTTTTCGGGTCAGTTTACTTTTTGGAATTTCGTTTATTATTTCACTTTCTCAACCTTTTACCCACGTAGACGCGGGGTGGTTTAAGGCGGCTTTTTCGGGGCAGAGTGTTATTTTGGTCATTGGAGGACTCTTCCTGCTTTATAAAAGTACGTCAGAGATTCACCACAAACTGGAAGGAATCAATGAGGAAGTACAAAAGCCAAAAGGAAGTGCCAGCAACAAACTTACCAGCGTAGTATTACAAATCGCTCTCATCAACGTTGTGTTTTCGATTGACTCTATTTTGACGGCCATCGGTCTCACCAACAACATTCCCGTTATGATTGTGGCCGTGGTCCTATCGGTCATTATCATGATGCTTTTCTCAGGCCCCGTCGGCGACTTTGTCAACCGTCACCCATCCGTTCAAATGCTCGGACTGGCCTTTTTGATTGCCATCGGATTTATGCTCATTGCCGAGGGCGCTCACTTGGCCGAAGTGTCCATTTTTGACTCAGAAGTGGGTTCTGTCCCTAAAGGCTACCTATATTTTGCCATTGCATTCTCTCTTTTGGTCGAAGTACTCAACATCAATATGCGTAAAAACTCACAGCCCGTCAAATTGCACGATTATAAGTCGCAAGCCGAGCGCGAAGGTATATTGGGTAAACAGGAGGAATAGTTCAAGCCATTTTCCTGCAATTCAATCAAAGAAGGCGAATCCGAGGATTCGCCTTCTTTGATTTTTTATATCTCCCAGCAGATTACAATTTTTCAAAAATTAATCCGATAAAAGAATACGGGTAAAAAGCCCAGTTGGTACTCCTGCTTTACGTAAGGAGCCTGCGGCACATAGCTCAGACTCAGCAAATTCTGAATCCCCAGCACGTTGACCAAATCAACGGCGATGGTATGGGTAAGGCGGTTACGGTTTATTTTATATTCCGTCTTGATGTCGAAGCGATTGTAAGGACTGAATTGCAGCGAATTGCGAGTAGCATCGGCATAAATCACTTCCTGACTTTGACGTGACGCAGTAATATCTGCCGGACCATACCAACGCCCGCCAGTGGCCGTATACTTGGCACCGATGTTCAGGGATTTACGTTTTTTGAAGGTAAATTCTTTAGAAAACAACGCATTGAAAGCGTATTTTCCGTTGAAATCGGTATTGCGCCAAACGCCGTCTGACCCTTGATATTTAGCGTCAAAAACAGAAGCCGTCACCAGAAAATAGTAGTTATTGCTAAAAAACTTCTCCAGCGTCAGCTCTACGCCGTAGTTGCGTCCTTTGCCCGCGTTTTGAAGAGGATTTGGAAAAAACCTCGAAAATCCCGCGCCACTGTTTAGGATAGAAAATGACGATTTCTGAATTTCTACGGGAACATCATACAAACGCTGATAATAGACTTCAGCCAACAATCGGAGGTTTTCTGCCAACATTTTACTGTATCCTGCCACAAAATGCCAGCTTTTCATCAAACCCACGTTTTTGGCGGGGAAAGTATTGGCCGTACCAGTATTTGCGGGATTGTAAAAGTACAAATAGGTTGGCAAACCTTGGCTATGCAGCCCCGTGGCAAATGTAATCTTCTGACGATTAGGCAATTCCCACGAAAGTCCCGCCCGTGGTTCAATCGGAGAATAACTGTTTTTATTGATCGAACTGTAAAAACTGCTCAATCCGACGTTCAGCGCAACATTTTGGGTCAGGTAATGTTTGAACTGAATGTAAGGTTGCAACTGAATAAAACCTTCAGCATCCGCATTCCAACGTCGGCGCCAAGGTGTCAGCTGATTGGTGGTTTCATTCAAGTTTCGAACATCATCAAAAGCCGTAAAACGTATCATATCAGCATTAACTCCCACTTTCAGCGTGCTCTTCGCCCCCCATTTCTTGTTCAGGGCCGTGGCCAACGAATACTTGGTATCCGAAAATTTATAATCAAGAATCGGTCGCAGCGAATCAATAACGTATTTTTGGTTCTGCACCAGTGGGTTTCCCACGGCATCTTTTCGGAGGAATAAAAAATCGTGGTTGGCGTCCTGAATATTGTTGGAAACCGCCAGCGTTGCTTTAAAAAACGTGCTTTTATTGAGCGGTTGGTTATACGTAATTCCACCCAGCGCCATCTTGGACGTAAAATACTGGTCGCGGTCGTTCTGACCAAAAATATTACGGTCGCTTACTTCCTGTTCGCTCACCAAAATATCAACGGTACTCGTGCCGCCAATCCCCCACAAGGCCACATTCCCGCCGTTTTTGAGCGGAAAATTGAAACGTGCAAAGCCATCAGCGTACGACGGCACGGCCTGCGTACCGATGTCGATGCCCGCTTTGTTGAACAGCCAAAGGTTGGCATACCGACCCGTGACCAAATACGATGATTTTGATTTTTTGGAAAGGGGCCCTTCAGCGGTAGCCTCGGTGCCCAAAAAACCAAACTGAGCGCCAAATTCATGTTTTTCATTGTTACCATTGCGGAGTTTCAGGTCAAAAACTCCCGCGGTAGTGTTGCCAAATTCAGCAGGGAAAGCTCCCGTAAAAAAGTCGGAATTGGCCAAATATTTATTGTTGATGATACTCACTGGCCCTCCCGAAGTACCCGAGATGGCAAAGTGGTTGGGATTGGGAATGCTGACGCCTTCGAGACGCCACAGCACGCCCGAGGGTGAGTTTCCGCGAATCACGATGTCATTGCGCGAATCATCGGCCCCCTGAACCCCCGCAAAATTAGAGGCCATCCGGGCGGGCTCTCCCCTGCTACCCGCGTAGCGCTCTGTTTCCTCCACCGAAAACTGCCGCGCACTGACCATTGCCATTTCGTTGGCTGCTTCGCCGCTTCGTTTGACTTTCACCACCACGGTATTGAGTTCAGTAATAGCCTCCTCCATTTCAAGGTTAAGCACTGTTTCGCGGCCCGCTTCCACCACAATATTGTTAAGCAAAATTTCTTTGTATCCAACCAACGTGAAGCGTAACGTTTGCCGACCAACAGCCACATTGGCCACCCGAAAAGTGCCATCTACATCGGTAACGGCCCCTACAGGCTGCGCTGCGTTGTTCATCAAAAGCGCTGTTACACCTACCAACGGAAACTTTGATTCTTTGTCTACAATTTTTCCACGAATCGTTTGGGTAGGCTGGGCAAAACCCACAAATGCAATGATTGAGCATGTAAAGAGTAAAAGTAGCTTTTTCATAAATAATGGTTTAGAGGTATCGCAAGAAGATTTTTAAACCACGCGAAGCCGCAAAGAAGCAAAGAATTTCTAAACGGCTCCGCATAGCTGAATATTTATTTGTTCAACATGTTTTAATAATTAGAAGACTGGATGTATTGACTTGACTGCTAAGGAGCCGAAGTTCAACATCCCGAAAGCTAACGAAGGAAGAATGCGTTTACATGATTCTTATTTTAAGACTGACCATAATTTAGCAGCAGATACAATAATATTCCAGCCACTGCTACTCCTCCAACAACTGCCGTGACCGCACATCCTGGAGATGCTACACCTTTCGTCGAAGAATCTGAAGACTTAGATTCAGGTGTTTTTTGGGGTATTTTTGGGGACTTTTTTTGAGCAGTGAGGATTGCTAATATAACCAATACTCCTCCAATAATAACTATCGGTATGCTCCCAGAAACCAGTCCACCAATCGTTAGTACAGCACCAGCTCCCGCTGACAGCACCGAGATAACTCTTGCTCGTTTTTGTTTTTTTGGATCTTTCACAACCAAGGAATCAGAGGCATAAACAATCGCTTTGGGTATCGAAATAGGCGTGGATGTGCTGCTCGCCGATTGCGTCTTGGTCGTCGTCAGCCCAAGTATGCACAGCAGAAAGAAGGTTAAATATTTCATCATTTTAGGCAGTTTAGGAATGCTTAGGGTTGATTTTTTATGATTTACTTCTGAAAAACCTTAGCGTCCAAATCACACAATAAAGATGATAGACAATGCTGATAGCCATCCAGACTGGCTTATCGATGAGATTTGTAAACAGAATCAAAACGGGTGCAGTAATCAGAATTCGGATAATTTCGGACATCAACAACCATCGTTTTGATTCCAAAATTCCGCTCCAATTGATGATTAAATGCCACAGCAAGCCGCTTCCGATCATCTTTTGGAGGGTTGTCCAATCAGACGCAGGATTAATGATGAGCATCATCAAGACAATGCCAAATATTGCACTCAGAATCAGGTACACTTTGGCACGAGGGAAAGCCACCGTACTAATGCGGTGTTGGTTTTGTAACGTAATCTCCTGTAATGGCGGCTTAGGAGGCAAATTGGCAGGCCTCCATCCCAAAGGCATAAACCAAATCCTGATTTTATCCCACCAATCGGTGGCGGCCACGGCATCTTTCCAGAGAATACTGTAATAATGAAAATTAATCACAATCGGATTCCAAGTCTGCGCCTGGCCATACATGCCATAAATCACCTTGTCGGTCTCTTCCTCAAAAGACCCGAATAAGCGGTCCCAAATGATGAGAAACTCCCCGTAGTTCTTGTCCAAGTATCTAAAATTAACCCCGTGATGCACACGATGATGCGAAGGCGTAGTGAAAATAAACTCCACCCAGCGCCACAGCTTGGGAATCAGTTCGGTATGATGCAAGAAAGAGATAAACAGGTGAATACCCGTCATCATATAAATATCAAACGGTTGGAAACCAATGATGGTAAGTGGCCAAAAGAAAAAGAAAGAAAACAGTCGCTGGGTCACACTTGCCCGCAGTGCCACAAAAAAATTCATTTCCTGCGCACTGTGGTGCGGCGAATGAGCAGCCCAGAGGATATTGATTTCGTGCCCCCAGCGGTGCACCCAGTAAAAGATAAAGTCAATGCCCAAAAGTAAAAGTAAAAAATTGGGCACATTCATCGGAATATGGTCAATCAACCGATAATTTTCCCATAAATATCCATACAAAACGTAGACTCCCGCCGCCACCAATACATTGACGGTCTGATTGCCCAACGCGGTCCCGAAGTTGGAAATCGCCTCGGCGAAAGTAATGAGATTCTTTTTGTAGTAGAAACATAAACCAACTTCCACAACGATAAAAAATAACGCAAGGGGCGTGAGCAGCGTATAAATATTCTGCGTAGAAACGGGTAAGTCTTCCATTGCTTTGAAGGGTTGAAACGATGAAACATCAATAGAAATATAGACCAAGGCAAAGACTAATTATGCCTAAAACAATACCTAGCCAAGACCGCTTTTTTCCAAGTCGAAGCAACTCTTTTTCGGCAAAATCGCGGTATTTTGAGGTTAATAATTGGGCCCGTCTCCTTATCCCTCCTATGCCTAATCCAATGGAGAGGATGCCTCCAACAATGGCCGCAGGAAATAAAAGCGGAGATTTGACCAGTAAACCCATGATAATTAAAAACAAACTGAAAGCCCCAAATCCGAGTGACATCCCCGCAAAATTATTCTCGGATTTTGTTGTAACATCAAGGGTATACAGCCCCAGTGAAAATCGAAAAAGTCGTTCTAAAGGCATACACAATAAGGTTGAGGGTTAATGTATTAGAATAGCGACTGCGCTTTGTTAAGACAAAGATGCTAGTTGAATGAATAGACTTCCTTGGTCAATTTCTTAACGGCAGATATCGGTTTATCTTCGGCAGAAAATAACTAGTTTTCGAGCCCCATCGCCCGCAAAAAATCAGGTTTCACCCGACGTGCTACGTCCACTTCGCTGCCATCTTGCATGAATACAATGCCTCCGTCGCCCCTTACGTATTTAGTAACGAAGTTGAGATTAATGATGTGCGACTTATGGACTTTGAAGAAATTATCGTATTCACTCAATTGTTGTTCAAACTCAGCCAAAGAGCGTGAGGCGACCATTTTCTGATGATTGAAAAAATGGACATTGGCATAACTACCCATTGCCTCTATACGTACAATATCTGCCACCGGAAAAAGTAAAACGCCTTCGAGGGTTGCGATGGGAATCTTTTTTATTTTTTCCCGCTCATCGCGCATGAGTTTGAGGAGTTTTTGGAGGTCATTATTGGCAACGGGCTGCTGCTCAAGTTCCTTTTCCAGCAATACGGTCTGTTCGGCCATCAAGCGTTCATTTTCAGTCAACCGCTGCATAGCCAACTCCCGGGCTTCTAAGTTTTCACGACGAAGGGTATTGATACGATCCATCAACGCAAAAGTGAGCAACGCAGTTTGGAATATTACACCAATGTGATAGCCATAATAAGTATAAAAATGCTCAAAGGTAAGGACATTAAAGAGGGTAAAAACGATAAGCAGTATTTCAAAAATATAAATACCCCAACCTAATAAATAAAATCGAGCGGGGCCAAATCCTCGCCGATAAAGCCACATTCCCGTTGCTAGATAAGACCCAAATATGATCAAAATCATGATGTTAAAACCCACTTCTGCTTGTTGAATACCGATTAGTTTGGTCAAAACAGCCGTAGTAGCCAAAACCCCGAGAACCTGAAAAACCCGGTGCAGTTTGGGCAACACTTCCCGAAGGTTCAGGAATTCTACTGAAAACCCGATACTCGTCAAAAGCGTACATAAACGTATCAGGCTAGAATTGACGCCATTATTCATAAATGGCATATCTCGCCAAAGAAAATCAAACAGATAACCTTCCAAAGAAAGCAAGGTCAACGCAGAAAAAACAACGTGCAGTGTAAAGAGAAAATAGGTTCTTTCCTTCAAAAAAAGGTACATAAAAAAACTAAACAGCGCCGACAAAGCCAAAACACCTAATACGAAAAAATTGATCGACGTTTCTCGATACACTCTTTTCATCAACGGCCTGATGGCACCCACTTCAATCTGTGAAATCAATCCATTCATGTCTTTAAGCCCTATATAAAGTTTTTGGGGCTTACGTCCTAAATTCAGGACGATGCTGTTGAGCGCAAAGTAGCGGCTTTCAAAAGGTCGTAAAGCACCCGTTTCCAAAAAAAAGGTGGTATCTCCGCCCACCGCATACACATCTACGTAATCAATATCCTGCGCCAACATAATGGCGTAGAGATTTTCATCAGTACTGTTTTTCAAATCAAACTTGAACCAAATTCGAAAAGGAGAAAAACCCATATTGATGATTTTATCGGGAATTTTCGCATACCGACTGTCGGGGATTTTCTCAATATCAAGGTGAGAAAGTTTGTTGGTACTATCAATAAAGTACCTTGCATGACCACCAATTTCTATCAATTGATGAATGTCTGTATAGACCAACCCAGCAGATTGTGCTTTACAACAATGGTGGCATACAAACCAAATAATGGCGAGGAAATAGCGTTTGTTTTTCAAGCGAGCAGTAAGGTATGAATGTGAAGGACCGGACAGTCAAAATGGTTAAAAGAGTTAAAATCAGGAGCAACAATAGCTATATATCAACAACTTACACTCTCATAACGACTCTGTTCCGAAAATAACAGCCTGCTCAATATAACACAACCACAATCTTACCTACGGCCCGCTTCGGTTTATTAACGGCGGTTTTCTACCCACAAATCAAATACCCCATCGCCAAAATCCATATTTGTTTAATTCGTCAGTGCTGATATAAGCATCAATAATCCCATTGCGCCGACCGTACCCGCCAAGGTTCTTAAATAGCGGCGTCCTTCACGTTTTCGCTCGTCACGGGTCATGTCTTTGTAAGGTTTCATATTTTGATCTATGCCCCTGCCAAAAAAGTAAAACCCACCCGCAAGCACCCCGATTGTGAGCAGAAAAACCAGTACCGCCGCCACTCCATAACCCGAACAGGCGATATTACACGATAAGGCAGCCCCAAGAATCGCCAATCCGACTCCCAATAAAAATAACAAGAAGTAACCCACACGATGACCCGCGTTGCCATCCGCAGAATTGGTAGAACGGCGGGCCATTTTTTGGTACATTTTCTCCCGAAAAGACAGTTTAGTCTCCCCTGAGGTACGGCTACTTACGGTTTCAGAGGTAGACGAGAGGCTGCTGTACAATGCGGCGGTTCCTTCAGGATGGGCCGTCATGCGTCCCAGAATGCCTCCCGCAATGGTATAGGTAAAGAGGTTAAGGCAAAAAAGATAAAAAAAAGCTTGTTTCTGAAATACAAACCGCGCTTGCGAAGTAATATCAACCAAGCGAAGTGCGGCATAACGACGAATAATGACTTTGAGTAGAATCAAACCCGCAATCATCCCCATGAAAACCGCAGGCGAGCACCCTTTAAGCATAGCGCTGCCCACAATGATACCAAGAAGAACATTGGTAATTTCAATCACAATAATCAAAGGAATGGCCTGATACGGCTGGCGAGAAGCCCAATACGAAAGCTGATTGGTCAATTTCATCCTAAAAATGAGGTTATGAGAGATGCAGTTTTACCAAAAGTACAAAACTACCCCCCATTTCCCCAAACCGTTAAATCATAAAAGACATTGTTTTATGATAAAAAAGACTATTAATTGGGCAAGGACATTGTTTCTGTACGCTGTGCAGTTAGTAAGCATTAAAAAACAAATATCCTTGCTCTAATTTAACATATTTTTTTTAACCGTTAGATCAACTTATAGGCCTTCAAGCGTCCAGCCAAGATACACAATGCGGCCAATAGAAGCCGCTCCGTATACCTGCACGGCATTGGCATTCAACAAATTAGTACCTCCAATTTTTAAGTTACTTTTTAGTTTTGGCAAACGATAATTTACCTGCGCATCTACCGTTCCGAAGGCATCAATGTAGCCTTCATCAATGGGCATAAAATACGTATAGCCGCTGATGTGCCGATAATTGACCGCGTAAGTTATATTTTTAAATGGCTCTCCATTGATTCCCATATTCACTTTATGCGCGGGGGTATTAAAGCCCAAAATCAAACCAGGCACATCGTCTTCATTGATATGTGACCATGTATAATTGGCATTCAGGTTAAGCTTTTTATGCCAAAAATACTCAACACTTCCCATCAGCCCTTGTGTGCGTACTTGACGGTCGGCATTGGCCCACGTTTGAATCAAACGGCCTCGAGTACGGTCAGTGGTGGGTTTGGCAAAATCGCCGCTGGCGGTTGGCAGCGGTGCGCCCGTTGGTACTACGCCATCTTCACGGCCATAAAACCGAAGAGTACCAATAAAATCATTGTACCACGACCGATAATAACTCAAATCAACGTATAACCCTTTGATAAGCTGTGCTTTGTAGCCAACTTCCCACGTATTGACCTGCTCAGGAGTAATTTTTTTTATAGTAACAGGTTTTAGGAAATCAGGATTTGCTTGTCCATTCGGCAATGCTGAAACAGCGTTTAGCCCTTGGTAGCCATTTTCAACATTTCCAGCCACCAACAGCGTCCCAAAATCAAGGTAGATAAATTGATCTAACTGCGCGGGCTGACGGTAAGCCTGCGCGTAGTTTACCCGAAAATTATGTTGACGATTTTCTCCCAACGATACCACGGCCGAAATACGGGGAGAAAACCGACTGCCAAAATTACGAAAGCGGTCAAAACGACCCGCTGCCGCCAATTTCAAGCGATTTTGCCATACGGCATACCGAAGTTGCGCATACGCCCCACCATCCCAGTTTACAATGCGGTCGCGACGTAGAATATCGTTGGTGTTGGCAGAAATGGGCGAATTAGGCCCGTCAGAAAACAGCGTTCCTGCTGATTGCAGCAAATGCGTCCGGTACGAGGCCCCCGCTATGACATTGAGCTTGTTTATAGTCCATTCGCGCTGGGCGCTTATATCCCAAAAACGGGCCGTATTGGCAAAAGCCGCCCCCCGTACCGTCTTGGTTCCGTTTACGTCAATCAAACCTACACCACTAACAATCTGCTCGCGAAGCTGATTAAAATGAGGACTTCCGACTGGCAACTGTACCCCCGCCGCCAACTGCGACGCCAATGCCTGTGCGGCTTCGATGCTCTGCCCACCGGCGATGGCCTGCGGCAATGTATAAGCCGATGGAGTACCGCCGTTTGGATTAGCGGCAAATACATTCGGAACCGACGCCCCAGCCGAAAGCCCGTTGGTACGAGCCGCCGTAAATACCTGATTCCAAAGCGAATAGTAATTAGACGCAAAGGTAGGGTAGCGGCTTCCGTTGGCTTGGGTTCCTGAAGCCATGGGGGCGTTTAGAAGGCCGCCCGCGAGGGAGTTCAAATCGTAAGCTTTGCCGCCGTAATCAAAAACAGTGTATGCTCTTATGAACCATTTATCGGATTTTAACTCCATGCGATGTACATCATACTTCATTCCGCGCTGGGCGTATCGACTGGTACTTTGAAAAATACCGTTACTGACCGCCAATTTATATTCATACACCGCCCGAACTTTGGCGTTGATTTGCCAATGGAGCGAAGGATTGATCCGATAGTTTCCCGCTTTGTAGTTGCCATTATTGAATAATTTAAACGGATTTCCTGCCGATTCGGACCAATTGGCCATTGCTGCTTCGGTATAGCCTTGGGTATAAATGCGGTAGGCGGCATTGTTGTTGAGCGAAGTCAAAGCAGGGTTACTGACCGTGGTCCCTACATCACCGTACCGATTCACAGCATTCCATCCTGCGGGGTTTCCAGTCGCATTATTGACCGGGTCTGAGCCAGCCAAACCGCCCGAAGTAACGCGTTTGATGGCGGTATCATTGGATGATAAAAATTCGTCGGCCTCAAAATAGTTGGCGTTGAATTTTAGGGCCACTTTATTTCCAAGCACTTTAGCGTAGCGAATTTGTCCGTCAATCATCGAACGGTTTCCGCCGCGCAAAGAAGCCGAGAGTCCTTGATACTTAAAAGGGTCTTTGGAATGCATCAGCAACACACCGTTGAAGGCATTGGAGCCATAAAGCGCCGAGTTGGCTCCAAACACAATATCTGAACTTTCTAAGTCCAGCTCACCGATGCCGACCCAGTTTCCGTAATACAACGACGCCGTGGGAGAGGTCACGTCAACGTAATCGGCCAGCTGAATTACGCGCTCGGCTTTTGAGCTGTTAAAACCCCGCGTACTGAAGCTGGTAATCAACCAACTTGATTGACTCACATCGACACCTTTGAGCCGCGATAAGGATGAAATAAACTCAGAAGAAGGTTGTTTTTGCAGCTGCGTGCCTAAAACACGCTCAACCGTGACGGGCGTTTCCATGATGGGTTCGGCCGTACGCGAAGCTGAAACAATGACTTCATTGAGGTACAATGTGTCTAATTCAAGCGATTTTTTGGGGGTAGAAATTTGTGAAAATGAAAATTCAGTAATTGTTAAAATAAGTAAAATGGGACTAAAATAACGATTTATCATCTCTTCTTGAATGGGTTTGTTTGGCTGCAAACTTAGATAGAAAGAATTACTTTCAATAAACATCCCGATTGCTTAAGCTACATTTAACCAATAAGTATATAATTATATATATACCTTTAAACCCCTTTTCCTCTCCCATTAGGCATATTTTCATCCTATTTTGTTCGTAAGTATATCCATTTAAAAAAAAATTATATACTCTTACGATATTTTACAGCTAAAGTGTTGCATATCTGATTATTTATATAAACTTTTGCAAAACCTTTTGGTATATTTATATATCAATTTACCCTATTTTGAAAATTTATTATCATGAAAAACCTAACGAACCCGCTTCCGTTACGCACAATTCCTGTGCCTTTTCGAAGGACAGAAACGCCATTTTACATTAATAGACCTTTCACAATATGCTGAAAGGGATATTTTTTATCCCCTACTTTTTTCTTCTGAGTACCTCTTTCTTAATTGCCCAACCCAAAAAGTGGGCAGCTAATTGGTATTTTGGGTACAATGCAGGAATCAGCTTTATGGATGGCACTCCCAAGCCATTGTCAGGGGGAATAATAAGCACGTGGGAAGGTTGCGCAAGTATCAGCGACAACAATGGAAATTTGTTGTTTTATACCGATGGAAGTACAATCCGCAATAAAAAACACCTGGTTGTTCCAGGAGCGGTAGATTTAGGGGGGCACAGTTCCACTACCCAATCGGCAACCATCGTACCGCTACCCGAAGAGGACAATATTTACTATGTTTTTTCGATTGATTTTTCGGGAGGCGAGAAAATATTACAGTATTCTATTGTAGATATGCAATTAAATGAAGGGCTAGGAGGTCTTGTTTCAAAAAACAATATCCTACTTACCAATTCATCAGAAGGTCTGACGGTTATAAAACATTGTAATTCTATAGATTATTGGATTTTAGCGAATGAACTCGGTACTAATTCATTCAAAGCTTTTAAATTGACGAAAGAAGGCATAAATCGAAAATTCATCGAAAGTAAAATTGGCGCCCGAAAAGGCCCTGCGGGACATTTAAAAGCGTCTCCCAACGGTCAAAAAATCGCCATTGCATTGTTCAGTGATTCGTTTGAACTCTTTGATTTTAACCCAAATACGGGCATCGTATCAAATCAAATGCTGATACGTCATCCCGAATTTCACCCCACGTATGGGTTGGAGTTTTCGGCCGACAACCACTATCTCTACATGGCGGGGACCCTTGTAGATGGTAAACAAATATATCAGTTTGACATCACTGCTGGTTCTGCTTCGGCTGTACTGCAATCCAAGACATCAGTAGGAAAAATCGCGGATTCTTACTTTGGAGCATTACAATTGGGGCCTGATAATAAAATTTATGTAGCCATCAACGGACATAATCATCTGGCTGTTATCAACAATCCAACCCTCAAAGGCACGGAGTGCGGATTTATCAAGGACGGGGTCAGTTTAGGTGGCAAAAAAAGCGGCATTGGCCTTCCTAACTTCATTTCTGCGCCTTTCAACACCCAACCAAGGGTATTTATATCTCGTAGTGTTGGAAAAACTTGCAAGGACATAACTTTGAAGGCAGATATTGCTCCCAGGGTCGGTAATTGGCATTATCAGTGGTTTTTGGATGGAAAACCAATACATAGAGCTACTCAAACAAGTATCACACCAGCCCAATCGGGTAGCTATCAGGTCATTGTAAATGAAGTAGGCAGTTGCAACAAAGACACCATCAGGTCCGAGGAACTTGATGTTGAATTTTTAAATGCAAATCCTGAATTTACCATCGCCAATTGCAACAACGTATTGCTGAAAGCCAATGCTAATGCACCGTTTCAATGGATAGGCAATGATATTCCACGGGAACAGGAATCGCAAGATACATTGACGGTTGCAGGCTATGGTGTTCAAAAGTATAGGCTGAAAATGTTTTATTCCGATAACACTTCCTGTTTTGTTCAGAAAGAGTTAAGTGTCGTATTTCCACCTACCCAATCATACAAACTTGAAAAAAAATCACTTGTCTCCTGCGACACCCTTACGCTGATTGCGCCAATCAGCCCAAATTGGGATACATATAAGTGGAAACTCCTCGACAATTCAACCGTCAATGCTAACAAAGTAACCGTACGCCAAAGCGGACAATACATTGTTTTCGTAGAAAATACGCAAACGCAGTGCGTGACCAAAGACACACTCAATGTGATCATTCACCCATCACCCGCCATGAGAACCAATGAAAGTTTTTGCCTTGCATCTTCAACTTTGGAACTTCAAGCAGGTGCCAACGGCGAAAATCTGTTGTACGACTGGGCTCCGAATTCCTCCAAAAATGCCTCATTGATCGTTGATAAAGCGGGTAGCTACCACGTTAGGGTTACCACCCCCCAAGGCTGTAGCTCATCGCGCTCCATCAACGTAGTCGAGTTGCAAAAAGTAACATTGGGTAGCAATATCACCATTTGTGAGGGTGACCCCATCGAATTATCG
This sequence comes from Runella rosea, assembly GCF_003325355.1. Classification (GTDB taxonomy): domain Bacteria; phylum Bacteroidota; class Bacteroidia; order Cytophagales; family Spirosomataceae; genus Runella; species Runella rosea. Next base: position 403,909 of record NZ_CP030850.1, on the reverse strand, counting down.
CCCACCGTGACCAATGCCCCCAACCCCGTTTCTTACCGCTGGTCATCAGGGGAGAATGCCCGAACGATTAAACCCGAAAAGTCAGGTACATATACTTTAACCACCAAGCAATCGGTATGCGAAACCGTTGACTCTATCAAGGTTATTATCAACCCTTTACCCAAAATAAAAACCACTGAAACGGTATGTTTGGACAAAGAAATTGAAGCGGGTGGACTAGAGGAAGATTTAACCTATCAGTGGCAACATTCGGGTGAAAGTACACCTGTTATTGCGATTTCAGCATTGGGAGTCTACAAGGTAAAAATCACAAATACATTCGGTTGCACTGCTACTCGCAACATCAGCGTCAACGCCTATTGTCCTCCGCACGTATATGCTCCCGATGCCTTCACTCCCAACGGAGACGGCATCAATGATGTTTTCTCTCTATTTGTCGCCAGTGGTCAACCCGTTTGTTTAGACATCTATAACCGATGGGGGCAACTTATTAAAAGAAATGAAAACGAAAATCCAGGATGGGACGGGCAAGTAGATGGGACACTTTCGCCAGAAGGCACCTATCCTTATGTGTTTCGGTACAAGATTCGCAACGACAATTCGATTCATGAATACCGAGGTGTGGTCATTCTTCAACGATAAATAAAGCCATTATATAGCGCTTAAAAACCCCTCTCTCTCATTTTGATAACTTTCTCCCCGTTGTGTTTTTAGTTTCTTTACTTTTGTAACTAAACAAACACAAAACAGTTTGGCTATTGACTGACGGCAGCACCTCTGTTTTCATTCCATAGATATGCAGGGAATCAACATGAAAAACTCAAAACCTCGCCCAAAAAACTTAATAAATTCGTCGGTCATAACTGTTATTGTTATTTCACTTGCCGTATGTATTCTGTTGATTGTAAGGAGTGTTTACACCCCTTTATCACCTACTGATTCCGCTTCCGAAATCCCAACGGCTGAATCAGCCAACAAAGATGCAGACCTCATAGACACCGCCGCATCGGTTAAAGCGCCCAATATCACCGCAGAGCGCGCCGCTGAGAGAGCTTTTTATAAGACAAAATTCGCCAAAATGGCCGACAATTTCACTTTTGCAAAAGATGATTTTCAAACCAAAGGCTGGTATTCACACAAGAATTTCGGTAAAAAAGCCGCCGGTCGCAAAACCCTGAAAGCCCACGTACGCGAAGACGGATTTATCTACCTTGAGTCGCAATTTTACGGTAACGATTGGATTTTTCACACCCATATTAAAGTGAAAGTGGGAAGTCTGTATTTAAGCAGTCCAAAAATTGAATCCTACAACAAGAACAATAAGCAGCAGTACGCGGGCGATACCTTTTGGGAAAATGTATACTACCGCGAAACGGGCGACAATGGCATTATTCAAGCCATTGCTGATTCCACTTCCAAACCCGTAAAGGTGCGTTTTGAAGGCCGAAAATTCAACCGCGACATCGTTCTGACCGCCGAAGAAAAGCAATCTATTAAAGAAAGTTACGAGCTTTCGGTGGTACTAAAAAAAATAAATCCGTAGCCCCCCGCCTTCCTTCTCATTCTCTCGGACTTACCGTTTGAGACAACTGCATTTTAAGGGGCATTTTCAGAATGGACCTTAAAATAAGTAGAACGTCAGAAAATCAGGTGTTTAGTTGGCCATTTTAAGTTTTTCTTCAAACTTCGTCCCACGAATTTCACGTAAAGAAAAAACAAAATGACAACAGCCATGTATCAAAAACCGTCAAGTGCTTTTATCGGTGCCTCTTGGGTGGCATTGGGCGCAGGAATGTTAGGTTACCTCATCGGACTTTGGAGAGCCGAAATGCTACTTAACGAAAAAGGGTATTATTTTACGATTCTTATGTACGGATTATTCTCCGCCGTATCGGTGCAAAAATGCGTCCGCGACCGTTTGGAGGGTGTCCCCGTCACCGATATTTACTACGGCATCAGTTGGTTTTCCACCATTTTGGCCGTTACGCTTTTGGCCGTCGGGCTTTGGAATGCCACCATGCTGCCTAGCGAAAAGGGCTTTTATGCCTTCGCTTTTTTGCTCAGTATGTTTGGCGCCATCGCCGTGCAGAAAAACACGCGCGACAGTCAGGATTTTAAAAAACAAGGTTAGAAAATGGAGCACTGTGCAAAGTTTTTTTAGCTTCGTACAGTCTTACCGTTGAACCTTTTCGTGGACGATTGCGGTATTAGAACAACAAGTTCAATTAATTTAACGCATGAGAATCGGACACCTTACACTATTGGTCAACAACTACGACGAAGCCATCTTCTTCTATACCCAAAAATTAGGTTTTATCCTCCTCGAAGACATTCAGCTCACACCCGAAAAACGCTGGGTAATCGTTGCCCCTTCTGATGCGCAAGGCGCTGGCTTACTCTTGGCCAAAGCCGCTACGGACGAACAAAAACAACACATTGGAAACCAAACGGGAGGACGTGTTTTCCTGTTTTTGTACACCGATGACTTCTGGCAAACCTACGAAAATATGAAGGCACAGGGGGTAACGTTTTTGGAAGAACCACGGTCGGAGCCATACGGACGGGTAGTAGTATTTCAGGATTTATACGGCAATAAATGGGACCTCTTGGAAAGTAAAAGCAATGCTTATTAAGCCTATTGGTCAGAGTTCCCTTTCATGACATTCTGACAATAAAGCGAATAACTTCAACCAGAAACATTATTTTTGGCGGAAATTTTAGAATAAAAATGACCGCAACGATTTTCCAAAATACCCAGATTGATACCAACGCCGCCTATTTGCTCACCGACAGCCGGCAGTTAGTTTTTCCCCAGCAAACCATTTTTTTTGCCATCAACGGCGCCCGCCACGATGGACATCAATTCGTGGCCGAACTGTACAAAAAAGGCGTTCGCCAATTTGTGATTGAACAAAAAAGCCTCGACAATAAGCTCTTAGCCACCATTGAGTCTTTTGAAAACGCCCGAATTTGGAGCGTAGATAGCAGTTTAAAAGCCTTACAAAACGTAGCAAAACGCCACCGTGCTCAATTTGACATACCAGTCATAGGTATCACGGGGAGTAACGGCAAAACCATCGTCAAAGAATGGCTGGGGCAACTGCTCAGTGCCGATTATCGAACGGTAAAAAGTCCCAAAAGCTATAACTCACAAATCGGCGTGCCGCTGTCGGTATGGCAGATGAACGATACCCATACCTTGGGGATTTTTGAAGCGGGGATTTCGCAGATTCACGAAATGAAGGCACTTCAGGAAATCATTCAGCCCAGCATCGGCATATTCACCAACATCGGCTCTGCTCACGATGAGGGCTTTAGAAGTCGGAAGCAAAAAGTAACCGAAAAGCTGCGCCTTTTTACCCAATGTAACCAACTCATTTATCGCGCCGATTACACGGATATTGACGAAGAGATTAACCTTATTTTAAAATCCGTTAATCCAAAATGCGAGTTAATCAGCTGGGGTTCAAGCGAAAACTGCCTGATTCAGGCCGAGTGGCATCAAGACACCGAACAAACCTACGTGGTGCTAAAATCGGCCGTTGAAACCTACGATAACCAACTTTTTGCTGTTCCTTTTACCGACGAAGCATCGGTAGAAAACTGCATTCATTGCCTAATTCTACTGCTTACACTGGGCATTCCTTCGGCTGAAATTAGGCAACGCATAGGGCGTTTACGGCCCATTTCCATGCGTCTTGAGCTGAAAGAAGGGATTAACAACTGCTATTTAATTGATGATACCTACAATAACGACCTTGTAGGATTGACGATTGCGCTCAATTTTTTGAGCCAACAAGAACAGCGTACCCAAAAAGTAGCGATTTTGTCTGATTTGCTGCAAACGGGACAAAAAGAGGACGAACTGTATACCCAAATCAACACTTTACTGCACGAAAAGGGCGTTCAAAAACTCATCGCCATCGGCGAAGCCTTTAAACGAAATGCCCAATTCATTAAGGTGGAAGCCCAATATTTTACGACAACTAATGACTTTCTTGCCAAATTATCTACCCACTCCTTCCGAGATTCATTGGTACTTATCAAAGGAGCCAGGCCCTTTCAGTTTGAGCGAATTGTACACCGTTTACAGCAAAAAGTCCATGGAACCGTGTTGGAAATCAACTTGGATGCTCTGACGCACAACCTTAACTTTTACCGAAACCGCGTCGGCAACGACACACGCATTATGGTCATGGTCAAGGCGTTTGCGTACGGTAGCGGCAGCGCCGAAGTAGCTCAATTATTGCAGTTTCACCGGGTTGATTATTTGGCCGTGGCCTACACCGACGAAGGGGTTCAACTGCGCCAAAATGGCATTGAATTGCCCATTATGGTCATGAACCCATCGCCTTCTACTTTTGAGAAACTCATTGAATATCAACTTGAACCTGAGATTTACAGCCACAAAATCCTGGACGAATGGCTCAGTTTTCAGTATTCGGGCCCTACAACGGAAGAAGAGGTTAAAGATGAAATGCAGGAGGTGCCGATTCACATCAAGCTTGATACAGGTATGCACCGGCTAGGTTTTACGGAAGTTGATTTGCCATTGCTGATTCATAAATTACAACAGTTCCCGACTTTAAAAGTTGCTTCAGTTTTTAGCCATTTGGCGGGAGCAGATGAAGCCATTCACAATGAATTTACCCGTTCACAATACGAGCGTTTTGTTTCGGGGGCTTCGCTGCTTGAACAGGCTTTGGGTTATCAACCACTGCGCCATATTCTCAATTCGGCGGGAATCGTGCGGTTTCCAGATTATAAACTGGATATGGTGCGGTTGGGAATCGGCCTCTATGGCGTAGAAGTCAATCGGCTAGAACAACGGGCCTTGCAGCAAATCGGTACGTTCAAAACGGTGGTTTCTCAGGTAAAACACCTCCCCGCTGGCGAAACAATCGGCTATAGCCGCAACGGAATTTTAGAGAAAGCCTCCTCCATCGCAACCATTGCCATTGGCTACGCCGACGGCTTTGACCGCCGTTTTAGCAAGGGGGTAGGCAAAGTACTTATCAACGGTGCTTTGTGCCCGGTAGTTGGCAATGTGTGCATGGACATGACCATGGTAGACGCAACGGGCGTCACAGTTCAGGAAGGCGACGAAGTCATTATTTTTGGAAATGACCTGCCAATCGTACAATTGGCAGATCAAATCGGAACCATTTCTTACGAACTTTTGACGGGCATCAGTGAGCGAGTCAAACGCGTTTTTTACAAAGAATAACCCAAGATTTATTGTTTGGTAGGTACTTTGGCTTTTGCGTCTTCAAACGTCTTTTTCTTGGTTTCCAAATCCGTCTGAGAGGTAGCTACGTCTTTTACGTTGACTTCTAGATCTTTACGCAAATTAGCGAGTTCTTTTTCGGTTTTTTCAATGTCTTTTTTAAGACTTTCGCCCTTGCGCGTCAGTTTGCTAAAGTTCTTTTCCGATTCTTTCATGGCTTCTTCGGCTACCCGGGCGTCGTCGTAGAGAATGGCGTCTTCCGCAAATCTTTTCAGAAATGTTTCGGCTTCTGCGTATCCTTTGGTGCCCTGCGTCACATACGAGCCATTGCCCAAATCGAGGTAAATAAACACCTGAGAAAGCCCCTTTTTTGAGCTCACCTGACTCGCTAAATTGATGGGCGAGGATGAAATACTAGGTATACTAGCACTAGGTGCCCGATACACCCCGCCCCGTGAGCTGCTTACCTTACCATACTGTTTGAGGTATTCTTCCCAATATTTACCAAGATACTTTTCTTCGATTTTTGTCGTTACATATAAGCCTTCAAAACTTGATTTATCAATTTCACGCTTATCAGGCAAAACGGTCTGTGCTTCGCAAGTATACCCCCAAAAAATGCTTAAAGCAGCAATCAACAGAATCTTTTTCATTTTTTTACCAGTTAAAATTACCAATCTTACAATGTTAACATTTGACATTACGAACACAATTTAGTCCGCAATGTTACAAATAACAATGACATTTCACCGAATTGTAAAAGGCTATTTTATTAATCGTTAGAAATTTTAGCCTACCGTCCTTATTTTTACGTCACTAATACCAGTCAATTCACCTAACCTTATGAAAAGTGAAACAAAAAACGCAAATTAGATTCGTAAACAAAGACAAAAACCAATTCTTCCCTACGTTAAAGAAAAGAGTCGATGCCTATTTTCAAGACCGTCAACTCTCAAAAAACGCCAATGGCACGCTGATTATAAAAACAGCCGTTCTGACGGCAATGTATCTACTTCCTTTTATCGTTTTGTTATGGTTGCAACCTCCCCTCGGCATCAGCCTTGTGTTGTGGTTTATTATGGGGCTGGGATTAGCGGGGCTGGGAATGAGCGTAATGCACGACGCAAACCACGGCGCGTATTCAGAAAACGCCAAAACAAACTATTGGATTGGTAATATTTACCTCAATATGCTGGGCGGCTCTACCTTCAATTGGAACCTGCAACACAATGTGTTACACCACATGTACACCAACGTGGTGCACGTCGACGAGGATATCAATGATAAATTGGTGTTAAAATTTTCGCCACATACACCCGTCAAATCCTTCCATCAGCTTCAGTGGGTATACGCCTTTTTTTTCTACGGAATTTTGACACTGTATTGGGTATTGGCCAAAGACTATATTCAGTTCATTGGGTTCACCAGAAGCGGCGTAAATAAAGGGACCAAAGCAGAAAATGCCCTGACACTGCTCAGAATCACGCTGGTTAAAGTTGTTTATTTTGCCATTATTATCGGCGTACCCACGTTGGTCTATCATCTGCCATTGGGCGAAGTAATCCTTGGATTTTTGGTGATGCACTTTGTAGGCGGCGTGATTCTAACCACGGTGTTTCAACTTGCCCACGCGGTAGAAGGAACGAGTCATCCGCTTCCTAACGAAAAAGGCATCATCGAAAACGATTGGGCCATTCACCAGTTGAACACGACCGTCAATTTCTCGCGCCATAACAAATGGCTTTCGTGGTACGTAGGCGGACTGAATTTTCAGGTAGAGCACCATCTTTTCCCCAAAATCGCGCACGTTCACTACCCAGAATTGGCGCCGATTGTCAAAGAAACCGCCGAAGAATTTGGGATTCCTTATCTAGAAAATCCGTCGTTTGGGGTGGCTTTGCGCTCACACATTGCCAATCTGCACCAACTCGGACGCCTTCCCGACCTCAACGAAGCCATCGGGTAGCGTCTTGGCCGGGGCTAAAGCAAATCGTTTTTGAACGCGTATGCCACCAGCCCCGCAGTATTTTTGGTGCCCGTTTTTTCCAACAACCGCAGCCGGTGGCCTTCCACCGTGCGGGGGCTCACAAATAGCTTTTCGCTGATTTCTAGCGTTGAAAGGCCCTCGCAGAGCAGTTGTAATACTTCCATTTCGCGCGGAGAGATTTGTACTTTGCTATTAAACAGCGGCGCTGGAGGCGTGGCCCGCGTGATTACTTTGCGGTGCAAGGCTTTAGACACAAAATCGCTATAATAAAAACCATCAGACATCACACGGCGAATGGCGTTTTCGACTTCTCCCGGCTCGGAGTCTTTCAGCAGATAACCGTTGACGCCCTTTTCAAGCAGGTGAATGATGAAACGGTCTTCTTCGTGCATGGAAACGATAATCACTTTGACGTGTGGAAACTGCGACTGAATGTGCTCGGTCGTTTCGACCCCATCCATTACGGGCATTTGAAGGTCCAGCAGGGCAATGTCGGGCGTGACGCGCGCCAGCAGATCCAACAATTCTTTGCCGTTGGCGGCTTCCCCAATCAACTCAAAATCACCGATTTGATTCAACATAGCCGTCATCCCTTTTCTGAAAAGGTTATGATCATCTGCTATTACGAGTTTAATCTTTTCCATCCGATTTGTTACACTTTGTATTTATCTGCTACAGTCGTCTTATTGTGCTTTTTCTACGTCTCGTTTTTTTGCTTTCTCAAACAGCACCAGCTGCCTGAGTTCTACCACCGCACGACAACCTTTTTGGGGACCTGTTTCGTAATTAATCTTTCCGTTGATAACCCGCAACCGCCCTTCAATGCTGTCTAGCCCCAACCCCGGCGAAGGACGCGTGTGGGCCTCTTGCAAATTAAACCCGTGGCCGTTGTCTTCTACAACCAAGCCAAAGGTCTCGGGCGGTAACGACAGCTGAACGTGAACGTTGGTTCCGCCTGAATGTTTGAGCGCGTTGTTGATAAGTTCCTGCGCTACCCGGTACAGCATCAGTTCTACTTTCGGCTCCAAACGTATATTTTCGTCTCCCGAGTAGCCAAACGTAATCCGAACCGTATGGCTGCCGATACTTTTGGCTGCAAATTCCTGCAACGCTGCTGGCAGCCCAAAGCGCTCCAACGTGGTAGGCACGAGTTCGCGACTGATGCGCCGCACGTGGCTGATGGTTTCGTCGAGGGCTTCTCGTACCTGTTTGGCGAGCCGCTCGGCTTGATCTTTGGAGCCTAGCTGACCGTATAAAGCATTGAATGTCAACTTTGTAACCGACAACAACGCCCCAATATCATCGTGCAAATCCTGAGCAATGCGCCGGCGCTCGGCTTCGGTTGAAGCCATAGAAACCTCCAGAAGCTTGCGTTGAAATTCGGCTTCCATGTCTTTGACGCGCATCTGTTGTTCAATCTGCTTGCGTTGATAATACATCACAAACAGCACAATGAACATTGCCATAATCAGCATGATGCCCGTCCCGATAATGATGACATAGGGAGATTCCATATCCGGGCTAGATGACTGTAATATGAGCCGCTCAAAAATACGTAGAAAAACTCGGGACGCTTTATTTTTTTAGTTAACGGCACAAAAAAACCGAGCGAGTGACTCGCTCGGTATAAAAAACGGAACAATCAGGCAAAGTTGACACTCACCCCTATTGATGCACTCCTTAAGGATTACAAAATCCTGGGCAAGGATAGGCATTTCCACCTGCGCCGCCGTCCTCGGTTGTGCGGGCATTTGCAAGCGACGTAATGTCTCTTCCATCTTTATCAATGCCTACAAACACCAATGAATTTTTACCATCATTATCTTTTGTGAAATAAAATCGCAACCCCACTACTCCTTTTTGGTTCATTAGTTTTTCAATAACGTCTTTCCCAAAGGCTACTCCTCGGATTTCATCGGGGCTTGTTTTTTGGAAGGCGGCCATTTGGGCTTTTGCCTCTTTGAAGGGCACTAACGTACCAATACTCGCAGCTACGCGCGCTTCTTCGGCTGTCAGCAATGTTTTTTGAGGTGTAACATTCACATCCTGATCTTTTTGACAGGCCAATACAAACGCCGCAAGGCAGAGGGTAGTAAGCATTTTTTTCATGAAAGTTGGTTGGTTTTAAGTTAACAGATTAGTTCAAGTTATAAAAGCTGTGAATTAACTATTTTATACTTAATCCTTTGCTGGCTTCATGTACCAAATGGAAAAACACAGAAATAGACTGAACACAATGGAAAGCACTGCATCAATCATCCAATATTGTTGCCTCAATTCAATAGTACTGTTAAAAGTAGTTTCAATAAAAATATAAGAAAATATGGTACCGGCATAATAAAGTAAAGCACCAGCACTAAACCAAAACAAAGGGTATCTTGTCAAATTAGGAACGTGGAGGCTTTTCAAAAGTTGATAAAAGTAAAAAAGAATAAAAACGATTGCAATAAAGCCTGATACGTTGTAGGAAAATTGATTAAAGTCTTTTGTTTTGGCATTAAGTAGTGTATTGTAATCCAAAAATGCGGTACATATTACAATAAGAATGCCCCCAATTGCTAAATATTTGAAATAGTGATTTTTTACAGCAATCTTGTAAATGATTGCAATAAGAATAAACTCCAACAAATTATGCCAGTTATAGATGTAAATATTATACACTCCTAACTGATTCATTACAAGGGTAACTGTATTTCTCAGTAGTGTTAAAAAACCATAGATACCTATTAGTTTGTAAATATCAGTACTAAAATAGCCCCTCCTAATTATTGCAATAATTGTCGGTATGATTATACTTAAATCAGCAAAATATGCAAGAAATAAAGTAATCATAAAATTTTATGGATTACAAAATCCAGGACAAGGCAATCCCCCTCCAGCACCGCCATCTCCTGGAATTCCATCCTTCTCACCCGAAGTATTTTTGATAGCTTTAAACTGAAAATCTCTTCCGTTGCCTTTTTCGTCAATCTTTACGGGCACCAGAAACAGGCGGCGCATCATGGCTGTGCCTGCGGGGTCAATTTCTCCGTTGGTTTCGGGCGCTACGCCGTAGTAAATACGCAGGCCGTCGCAGCCAGTGTCGAGGAGTTGTTGTAAAATCTCGCGGCTAAAGTATTCTGCCTGTCGGTTTTCATCTGGATTTTTGGGCTCGTGGGCTAAGGGCTGATGTTTTTTTTTGAATTCGCCACGGTACTTGTCGATTTCTGCTTTTGAAAAAAAGCGTCCTGCAATTTTTGGCATGTTGGTAAAAGGGATTAAAAAAGTGAAACAATGCCGCAAGCTAAAGAAGGGGTAATAGATATGCAAACCGTTGGATAATTGAAGAAACTAAATTTGTGTTTTTTGAAAAACAGGTATTTCTACGCTAAAATATTTAATCATCAGGCACGACATTTGTAACGGGTTTGGTTGAATCAGCATCTCAATGGTGCAAGATTTTTTCTCATAGGTTAGGTTAGGAAAAAAAGCCAGAGGCAGTTGCCTCTGGCTTTTTTAGTTTTTTATAAAAATAACCACTCGAACTTTTGTGATTCAATAATAAACATATTCTTTTGCACGTAATGTTATTAGCAAACCAACCAAAATTAGCCCAAAAATGAGATATAAAGCATTTTTATCCTTATTAGTATGTACTTATTTATCATTATTTCCTAAAACATCATTAGCTCAGTTGTTTAATCCAATCCAAACCAGAATGGATGTGGGAGTTGCTTGGAAAGATAAGTCATTAAATATCGGTTTTCTTTACAATCAATACCTCAAACTCGATAGCAAAGGCATTTTCCAAGTAGGTTGGGGAGTGAGAGGTTCTCATCTGAAAACCAATACGTTAGATTACACAACTGCCCCATCAGAACTAACCCGGGGAAAGTCTGGATTGGCCATCAATGCGCCTATAATTATGAAGAATATTGACACACTTCAACTCAAAACATCCATCACTTCCTTTAATTTTAATCTAGGTTTTCAGTTATCGTTATTCAACCGATTAGACCTTGGTGCCAACGCCGACATTTTAGGTTTTGCCTTAGGAACACGCCGTTCTGGCTTTTATTTGGGTTCGTCGGGTTTCAATAAAGTAGATTCATTAAATCTCCACCAAACCTACCAAGAAGCTCGCCCCACTGGCTTGGCGATTCAATTCCCCCAAGACCATGTAAAAGGTACGCTAAACAGTGAGTTATTTGCCCGTTTGCGTATTACAGAACGAGTTGCGGTCAAGGTAAGCTACCTACTGGCAGTGAGCGAATATAAAACAAACAATATCCTCATAGACGACAATAGACGTTTTCGATTGCGCTCCAAAATGCTCTACGTCGGACTTAGCTTTCCAATCAACCAGTAGGCACAAAAAGACGAATTATCAGCCTGATTTTCAACATATTACCTTCTTTTCACTTCGATTCAAAGGTAATATATCCCCTCTAACAGAAAGTCAAAATGGGAGGATTTTTATCAATAAGTCTTGATAAAAATCCTCCCATTTTAGATTATACAAAAGCTAATCAATACGCCTTCAGGCTCAAGTCAAGGCTTTTAATTTGATGGGTAAGTGCGCCGCATGAAATGTAATCAACGCCCGTTTCGGCAACGGCGCGAATCGTATCTTCCCGGATACCGCCCGAGGCTTCGGTAGGGTACTTCCCTCCTACCCGCTCTACGGCAGTGCGGAGGTTTTCGAGGCTAAAATTATCGAGCATAATGCGCTGAATACGACCCACTCGCAGGGCTTCTTCCAGCTCGGTGAGGCTTCGTACTTCAATTTCGATTTGCAGTTTTCGTCCCGTACGAGCCAGATAATCATTGGCTTGCGTAATGGCCGCCTCAATGCCCCCCGCATAATCTACATGATTGTCTTTGATTAAAATCATGTCATAAAGCGCGTACCGGTGATTGACCGCTCCCCCGATTTTGACGGCCATTTTCTCAAAAATCCGAAAATTAGGGGTTGTTTTACGGGTATCAAGGAGCTTGGTTGGCAATCCATCCAACATATTTACGAGCGAACGCGTATAAGTGGCAATGCCGCTCATACGTTGCATCGTATTGAGTACCAAGCGCTCCGCCTTTAAAATAGCCTGTGCATCGCCGCTGACGGTCAAAACAATATCTCCTTTTTGAATGGCCTGTCCATCTTGCATCAAAAGCTCTACCTGCAACAACGGATCAACTTCTTCAAAAATGATTTTGGCGACCTCGACTCCCGCAACAATGCCGTCTTCTTTGACCAATAGACGGGCGCGGCGCTCAGCGTCGCGGGGGATGGTAGAAAGAGAAGTGTGGTCGCCGTCGCCCACATCCTCTGAAATTGCTAAACGAATGTAATCACGAATATCCATGCCGCAAGATAAGTTTTTGTTTAGTATACCCCAAACCCACGCGGTCATCTGATAAATGCCCAACCAGCTTGTCAAGCCGTTATCGGTCTCCATTCGAGTAAAAAGGGGTAAAATATTCCCCTATGAGTTGAGAAATAAATTCCACAAAAAATCTTCTTAAAAAAAGCGTGCTATATTTTTTTGGCAAGAATCACCATTCCCCGAAGCTCTGATCTCAAACGACTGAACTCAATGTCGTCGAGACGAGAAGGCGCAAGCAGCGAAAATCCCGCTTTTTTGTAACTTTCAATGGCTTTTTGCGAAGAGTCCATCGCCATCAACCAAACAAGCTCAAAGTCGGCATGATGGGCTTTTTCAAATACCCAACGCATGGTTTTCTGGCCCAACCCCAAGCCCGTAAACGACTTCAGAAAATAGATTTTTTCTAGGTAAAGACACTGCTGCGGGTTTTGGTCAAGCGGCGCTTTATTTTTGACGAGTTTGAGCAGACCCGCATCTTCCCCATTTACTTGAATACAATAATAAGAAACCTCAGGATTGGCTAACTCAAGGGCGAGTTGTGATTCATTAAAACATTTGTGTAAATACCAATCCATTCCTTCGGCGTTGTACCATAAATGCGCATAATGCGGCATATACGTCTGATAACCAAGGTGTTTTATTCGTAAAATATCTGTTAAAGGCCGTATTTCAAAATTAAAATCACTCATCATTTATTCCGATATTTTCCGACGCATGGCTTTCACTTCCGCGTCTCGCTGTTTGGTCTGTAATCTTTTTTCTTTCGACGCGGCCGTTGGTTTGGAGGCTTTGCGGGGCTTGGGCTTTTCAAAACTCTTGTGAATCAGGGCGTCAAACTTCTTGATCACTTTGTCTTTGTTGCCCAACTGCGAACGTTCGGTTTGATGATACAGCACCAATACGCCTTCGTTAGTCAGTTTGTTAGCGAGTTTTTCCAATAAAAGGGCTTTTTCTTCTTCCGACAAAAGCAATGAATTGGCGACATCGAAGCGCAGTTCAACTTTTGTTTCGACTTTATTTACATTCTGCCCGCCTTTTCCGCCGCTGCGCGCGGTTTGAAACAGGAGTTCGGGGTGAAGAATTTCAGGGTTCATCATACTTTTATGTAATAACTCTACTTATTTTTGTCTAAAATACGCCTACATTATGAGCAGTGTACAATTTATTACAGACGAAAAGGAAAAAAAAACGGGTGTTTTTTTAACCATGAAACAATATCAAAAATTAATGCATGAATTAGAAGAATTAGCAGAAATCAAAGCATACGACCGAGCTAAGAAAAATGCTGGGCAAAAACGAACTTTCGAACATTTTATCAAAGAATTGGAAACCCCTCAATCGTAAATTTCCCAGCGGTGTCCAATCTCTATTACCTATACAATAAGTTTTTTGTCAAAAATCTCATAAATCACCTGGTAGTCACCCGTTCGAATTCGATACGCCTCTCTTCCTTTCAGCTTTTTATATCCAAAGGGTCGAGGGTCTTCTCCTAATGCCACAATTGCCTCACGCAGATTATTCCAATGCTTCCGGTCAATTTTCTTAAATTGTCTTTCTGCATATTGCGTAATTTCTACTTCATATTTCGGCATATACCCTTGTATTTTGCCGAAAGTTCATAAAGAAATTTCAGGGGTGCAAATACAATGCACTCACCTCACCCCAAAAAGGAATCTAACAGCGCCCCTTCGAGGCGTTTGATGCGGTGGGTTTGACGGTCGAGCGGCACCCAAACGCTCATGGCCTTGACCAATAACCGATTATCACTGGCCCGATAAATCTCATAATGCCGGTCCCAAGTGGCGGCGGTGTATTGGCCTACCCACGTTTTAATGAGGAGCGTATCTCCCAATACCGCCTGCCGCAAATATTCTATTTCGTGCCGACGTACCATCCAAACTACCTCATCCTGAAGTGCTTTCGTGGCTACGTGCTGCCAATGGCTCATGGCCGCCTCCTGCACGTATTGCAAGTAGACGGCATTATTGACGTGATTAAGTTCGTCAATATCAGCGGCTGAAACAACAATCGTTAGGGCGAAAGCAGCGTTGGATGACATCGGGGATAGTAAGTTCGAAATCTTAGTTCTTCAATTTTTCTCTTAGCTGCAACATCTCATCACGATAACGGGCCGCCTCCAAAAAGTTGAGTTCTTTGGCCGCAATTTCCATCTTGCGCTGGGTTTCGGCAATAAGTTTTTCAATTTCGGGTTTGCCCAAGTATTGAATAACGGGGTCGGCTGCAATTCGAATCTCATCCGGCTCCACATAAAACCGTTTTCCAGAACCTTTGGAATCTGCCACCGAAGTCTGCTCCATAATGGCTTCCCGGCTTTTGAAAATGGTTTTGGGCGTAATGCCGTGTTCTTCATTATAAGCCAATTGAATAGCTCGACGACGGTTGGTTTCATCAATCGCTTTTTGCATTGAGCCCGTCATTCGGTCGGCGTACATCAGCACTTTGCCGTTTTCGTTACGTGCTGCCCGGCCAATGGTCTGAATCAACGAACGAATATCACGGAGGAAACCTTCTTTGTCGGCATCCATAATGGCCACCAAAGATACCTCAGGGAGGTCTAGCCCTTCGCGAAGTAGGTTTACGCCGACCAATACATCAAACGCCCCCAAGCGTAAATCACGCAGGATTTCAACCCGTTCGAGGGTTTTTACTTCGGAGTGAATGTAGCGCCCCTTTACTCCAACGCGTTCCAAATATTTGCTCAATTCTTCGGCCATCCGTTTGGTGAGTGTAGTCACCAATACACGTTCGTTTCGTTTGACTCTCTTATCAATTTCTTCCAACAAATCATCAATTTGGTTGATGCTCGGCCGCACTTCAATCTCAGGGTCAAGCAGGCCTGTTGGTCTAATTATCTGTTCCACCACTACGCCGTCTGTTCGGCGTAATTCGTAATCAGCGGGGGTAGCACTCACAAACACCGACTGTCCAGCCAATTCTTCAAATTCCTGAAAAGTAAGCGGACGATTGTCCAACGCGCTTGGCAATCGAAATCCAAAGTCGACCAAAGATTCTTTACGCGAGCGGTCGCCTCCCCACATGGCTCTGATTTGGGGCATGGTCACGTGGCTTTCGTCCACCACGAGCAGAAAATCTTCTGGGAAATAATCAATCAGGCAAAAAGGGCGTTCTCCAGGCTTACGACGGTCAAAATACCGCGAATAGTTTTCGATGCCCGAGCAATACCCAAGTTCGCGCATCATTTCCATGTCAAACTCCGTACGCTCCCTTATGCGCTGGGCCTCCATGTGTCGGCCCTCCAACTCAAAATAACGCACTTGAGCCACTAAATCATCCTGAATTTCGTGAATGGCGTTCAAGAGCACCTCTCGACCCGTTACAAATAAATTGGCGGGGAAAATAGCCACCATTTTTTCGGATGAGATTTTCTTGCCGTTGGTGGGATTAATGCGTTGAATTTCCTCAATCTCATCGCCAAAGAATATAACGCGATACGCAAAATCAGCGTAGCTGGGATAAATATCGACGGTATCTCCTTTAACCCTAAAATTTCCCCGGGCAAACTCCGCTTCGGTACGACTATAAAGAATTTCAACCAATCGAAACAAAAACTGATTTCGGCTCATGATTTCACCCACCCCAACACGCAAAATGCTTTTGCGATATTCTTCGGGATTGCCCGCGCCGTATATACACGACACCGACGCCACCACGAGCACATCACGCCGCCCCGACATCAAAGACGAAACCGTGGAAAGGCGTAACTTATCAATCTCCTGATTGATAGCCATGTCTTTCTCAATATAGGTATTGGTGGTGGAAATATACGCCTCTGGCTGGTAGTAGTCGTAGTAACTGATAAAGTATTCGACAGCATTGTCTGGGAAAAACTGCTTGAATTCTCCGTACAGCTGAGCAGCAAGGGTTTTATTGTGGCTCAACACCAAAGTGGGTCGATCCAGTTGCGCTACCACATTGGCTACGGTAAAGGTTTTTCCCGAACCTGTCACCCCCAACAGGGTTTGGGCCCGCTCTCCCTCACGTATTCCTTCTACTAATTTGGCAATAGCCTGCGGTTGGTCTCCCGTGGGTTGATAATCAGAGATGAGTCTAAATGACATAGTAAGGCTGTTAAGTCCATAATTAGCAACAAACTAACTTATTTTAAAAGTTCGCTCCAATTACTTCCTCCCCATAAAAAAACATGGCCTCACTCCAAAGAAGTGAGGCTAATGCCAAAATACCCTACTCTATTATATTATAAAACAAATTGGACAAGGATAATGCCAAACTATACAAATTAAAAAAAACATGCCATACAATTATGCTTTGCAAGAATACAATAGCAACACAATCACATACAAATCATTCTATATCAATTAATTACTGCAAAAAACACTCAAATTTCACCATACACGTTCAAAATATGCATGCTTTTTACTTCATCAATTTCTTGAGTACAAAACCTTCAATACAAGTCCCGCGCTTATTTCACGGTATTTTTTTCGGGTCTGTACCACTTTTTGGGCGTATATTTAGTTTATAGGTTAGTACTCTTTTCAACTCATGTAAAAAAGGCAAAAGATGTCAAAAACTGTTTTAATTACGGGAGGCACCGGAATGATAGGAAGCCACCTTACCACACTTTTACTAGAAAAGGGGTATGAAGTCTCTTACCTAAGTCGAAAAAAAGAACCTGTTCCCAATGTGAAGGTGTATAAATGGGACGTTTCCAAAGGAATAATCGAAGAGGAGGCCTTGGCCAAAGCTGATTATCTGATTCACTTAGCGGGTGCCGGAATTGCCGATCAACGTTGGACGCGCGAGCGGCAACAGGAAATTATCACGAGTCGTACCCAAAGCATTGAGCTGATTGCCCGTCACTTGCAAGGACGTCCCTATAAGTTAAAAGCCTTTGTATCTTCTTCCGCAACGGGTTTTTACGGGGCAAATACTGGCGATATTCGTTTAACGGAAGAAACCCGCTCTGGCACAGATTTTTTATCACACGTTACACGGTCGTGGGAAAACGCCTCTGAACTCATCCATAATGTAGGGGTCAGAACAACTAAATTCCGGGTGGGTGTGGTGTTGAGTAAAGAAGGAGGCGCATTGCCTAAAATCGCCGCCCCCATTCGCTGGGGAGTCGGCTCCCCGCTTGGTAGCGGCAAGCAATGGGTATCATGGATTCACATTGAGGATTTATGTAAAATGTACATTGAAGCCCTAGAGAATGAAAAATGGAATGGTATTTACAATGCAGTAGCCCCAACCCCTGTGACCAATAAAGACTTAACAAGTCAGATAGCTAAAGTGTTAAAACGCCCTCTGTGGCTTCCAAACGTTCCTTCTTTGGCTTTAAAAATTTTGTTTGGTCAAATGGCAGATGTAGTGCTCGGAAGCAATTACGTAGTTAATGATAGAATTGCTAAAACAACCGATTTTACCTACTCATTTGAATCTGTTTCGGCGGCCCTGCAAGACTTGCTTAATTCCTAAAAAGGCAAAGAACCATAGTACAGTTTTGAAATGTTTTTTTAACTTTGACAAATAAATTTTACCCTATTTCAAGTAAAATTGCAGTTTTACATCCAATGATTGAGCATTTACTGACTAGATATTCTACCCGCTTTGTATCACAACATTTGATATTAGCCATTGATATAGCAGTCGTTATTGTCGCTTTTTTTATTGCCTGTACCCTCCGCTTTAACCTCGAAATCTCTGCCGTAAACTGGTCGCTCTATAAATACTACCTGTTGGTTCTGTTAGCCAATAGAATCATTTTTTTCTTCTATTTTCGGTCGTATACGGGAATTGTTCGCCACACCAGCATTGCTGATACTTCCCTGATTTTTAAGGCCATTACAACAAGTAGTCTGCTGACCATGATTATCTCGGTGGCCCTATCCCGCTCCACCGATAATAACCTTTTTTATATACCAATTTCTATTCTTAGCATTGAGTATTTCATCTCATTGTTTTTGATGATTGCGAGTCGTTTACTGGTAAAAAATATTTATAAAACACTGATTGTCAATGCCCCAGGAGAAAAAGTGAACGTACTGATTTATGGTGCGGGAGAGCTGGGAATTTTAATCAAAAACACCCTACTCCGCAATCGACACAAAAAATACAACATCCTTGGATTCATTGATGACAATCCATCTTTAAGTTTTAAGTCCCTTGAAGGAGTCGTGGTTTATTCCGAATCGGACGCAGTCAATCAGTTCATTGAAGGCCGTAATCCAGAAGATATTGAAGTAATTCTGGCCATCAATGACATTAAACCCCAGCGTAAAAACCAAATCATTGAGCGTTTTTTACAGCAGGACATCATCGTCAAAGTAGCACCCTCTATTTACGACAAACTGGGTGATTATCAACTAAAAACGGAAGAAATCCGTAATATCCGCATCGAAGATTTGCTTGAACGCGACCCCATACAGATTGATAACCAAAACATTAGTCGCCAACTGGCCGGAAGAGTGGCGTTGGTAACGGGCGCGGCGGGTTCTATCGGCAGTGAAATCATTCGTCAACTGATTCGCTTTCAACCCAAAACCCTGATTTTACTCGACCAATCCGAATCTGGGCTTTATGATTTGGATAATGAACTAAAGCAACAATTTAGAAAATATTTAGGCGACGGAACAAGGGTTATTTTACAAGTAGCCGACGCAACGGATGAAATCCGGATGCGGCATATTTTTAGTCAATACCATCCTCATTTTGTTTTTCACGCGGCCGCTTATAAGCACGTCCCGCTGATGGAAGACCATCCCTACGAGGCGATTAAAGTAAACGTTTTCGGAACAAAAATTTTGGCAGATTTGGCCGTCGAAACGGGCGTCAATAAATTTGTCATGATCTCGACCGACAAGGCTGTCAACCCCACTAACGTCATGGGTGCGACCAAACGTTTGGCCGAATTATACGTTCAAAGTCTCAACAATCGTTTCCCCAACAGTACACGTTTTATCACCACCCGTTTTGGAAATGTACTCGGCTCCAACGGTTCGGTGGTCCCGCTGTTTCAGAGACAAATTCAGGCAGGCGGGCCGATTACCGTCACCCACCCCGACGTTATCCGCTATTTTATGACCATCCCCGAAGCATGTCAATTGGTGTTGGAAGCGGGAAGCATGGGCAAAGGCGGCGAAATCTTCGTTTTTGACATGGGTGAACCCGTTAAAATTGCCGATTTAGCCCAGAAAATGATTAAACTCTCTGGTTTACGCCTTGAGAAAGACATCCAAATCACCTACACGGGCTTACGGCCAGGCGAGAAGCTTTACGAAGAACTATTGAGCGACAAGGAGCGCACCGTTGCCACATACCACCCCAAAATTCAAATTGCAAAGGTATATTCTTCCCCTTTCACCGAAATCACGACTTCACTCCAAGACCTGCGCAAAGCATTAAGAGAAGGCGATAAGGCCTTGATGGTTACGCACTTAAAAACGATTGTACCTGAATTCGTTAGCAACAACTCGATGTACGAAGAATTGGATGGATTAGAACTCAGTTAATCAACGAGCAATGAAAGTCTTTTCTGTAAATCAAATACGTGCATGGGATGCATTTACAATTGCTCACGAGCCCATTCATTCCATTGACTTAATGGAGCGTGCCTCCGTTGCATTTGTAAAGTGGTTTTGTGCCCACTTTGACGACCGGTGCCCAGTCACTATCATTTGCGGAATGGGCAATAATGGAGGAGACGGTTTGGCCATTGCCCGAATATTGATTCAAAAATGTTACGCTGTTCAGGTCTACATTGTAAAACATACCGAAAAGGGCACACCCGATTTTGCCCAAAATCTGCAACGGCTACATCCACAAACCTCCATTCAATGGATTGAACAGGAGGCACAAATTCCAACCTTTACCTCCAACTCTTTTGTTATTGATGCGCTGCTGGGGTCAGGCCTTACCCGTCCCGCTACGGGGCTCATCGCAAAAGTCATTCAGCAAGTCAATGATTCGGAAGCAACCGCTATTTCTGTCGACATTGCTAGTGGCCTTTTTGCCGATTCTCCCAATGCCCCCTCAGACGTTATCATCAAGCCTGCCTACACAATTGCTTTTCAGTGCCCTAAATTGGCTTTTTTTCAGCCTCAATGCGCCGAGTATGTCGGCGAATGGCATCTTGTTTCAATTGGCCTTTCGGAAAGTTACGAGGCCCAAACCCCGACCCCTTATTTTTACACAACAGCAGCTGCTCTTTCTTCCCTCACTAAAGCTCGTAAAAAGTATTCGCACAAAGGTTCTTTTGGACACGCTTTGTTGATTGGCGGCAGTTACGGCAAGATGGGATCAATTGTTTTGTCAGCCAAGGCCTGTCTCCGCTCTGGTGCTGGACTTCTGACGGTGCAGGCGCCGCGTTGTGGTTACGACATTCTTCAAACAAGCTTACCGGAAGCAATGGTTCTGCCTGATTGGCATTGGATGGTCAATACAACGGTCCCCGACATTAAACCTTATTCCGCCATCGGAATTGGCCCAGGATTGGGGCAAGATCCCCAAACACTCCTGATGCTAAAAGGGCTTTTAAGTTCACTTACTTCCCCTATTGTTTTGGATGCCGACGCCCTTAATTTAATCAGCAAACATCCTGATTTACTGCATTCAGTACCCAAAAACGCTATTTTAACGCCGCACCCCAAGGAGTTTCAAAGATTGTTGAATGATCAATGGAAAGATGATTTTGAAAAATTAGCCATGTTGCGCACATTTGCCCAAAAACTTCAACTCATCGTCTGTTTGAAAGGCGCTCACACTGCTATAGCATTGCCCGATGGAAGTATACATTTTAATTCGACGGGTAATCCGGGCATGGCAACGGGTGGAAGCGGCGATGTCTTGACGGGAATTATTACGGGCTTACTCGCTCAAGGAATGCCTCCCGCCGATGCGGCTATTTTCGGCGTATTTCAGCACGGCAATGCTGGTGACCGCGCTGCCCAAAAATGCACGCAACCCGCGCTTATTGCGTCTGATATTATTAATGAGATGGGATGGTAATGAAGAAAACGGGATTTAATCAGTGCTGAAAGTTCAATCTAGTAAATCGGGTCGGCGGGTGCGGGTGCGCTCCAAAGATTGCTGAAAACGCCAATCTGAAATTTTGGCCTCATGACCCGAAAGAAGAATGTCGGGGACTTTCCAACCCTCAAATTCGGCAGGGCGGGTATATACTGGTGGGGCCAGTAAATTATCCTGAAATGAATCCGTTAAGGCCGAAGTTTCATCATTTAAAACGCCAGGAATAAGCCGAATGATGGAATCAGCAACGACGCAGGCAGCAAGCTCTCCGCCCGACAGTACATAATCTCCAATGCTGATTTCTTTGGTAATGAAGTGTTCGCGGAGACGCTCATCAACGCCTTTGTAATGCCCACACAAAATAATGAGATTCTCGGTCATCGACAGTCGGTTGGCCATTTTTTGCTCATAACGCTCACCGTCGGGGGTCATGTAAATAACTTCGTCGTAGGTGCGCTCCGCCTGTAATTGACGGATACATTTGGCAATCGGTTCAATCATCAACACCATACCCGCACCACCGCCAAAGGCATAATCATCCACCTGACGCTGTTTGTTGGTCGAATAATCGCGCAGGTCGTGTACGTGTACCTGTGCGTGGTTGGCGTCTTGGGCGCGTTTTAAGATAGAATGAGCAAAAAAGCTATCCAACAAACGCGGCAAACAAGTGATGATATCAATGCGCATAATTATTCTTGTTCGTCTTCCTGTCCGTCTTCGGGCGTGGTGGTTTCTTCGGTGTATACTTCCAACAATCCTTCGGGCAACGCCACATGCAGGATTTTTTGTTCACGGTCCACTCTCAAAACAATATCATCATTGACGGGAATCAGTACTTCATTTCCGTTGTAACTCATCGCAATCAAATCTTGCGTTGACATCGTATATACCGTCGTAACGGTTCCGAGCGCGCCCAATTTTTCATCCACCACCTTAAACCCAATGATTTCGTGGTAATAGAATTGGCTTCCGTCCAAATCATCTAGGTTTTCTTCGGGCAGAAACAACGCGCAGTTAATCAACGGCGTAGCGGCTTCGATGGAATTAATATCCTCAAACTTCACGATGGCCTTACTGCCCTTCTGAACATTGATGTTTTTGATAAAATAAGGAACAAGCTGTCCTTTTATTTCTACAAACACCGAATCCAGTTCCTCGTAATCTTCGGGAAAATCAACATCCAGAAAAATGACGACCTCCCCGCGCGTGCCGTGGGTACGAGTGATGTGTCCTAATTGAAAACAATCGTTGTACTGCATAATTTCGTATTAAAAAAAATGGTATGAACCTATCAAAAGAGGCTCATACCATTTATGAAAGCTTTCACAATTATTCAGCAGCTTCTTCGGCAGGGGCAGCAGCTTCTTCAGCGGCAGGTTCTGCAGCAGGAGCCTCTTCCACTACGTTTTTCTTAGCAATAGCAGCAGCGCGAGCCTCATTTACTTTACGTTCAGCTTCCAATTGAGCTGATTTTGACACTGCTTGTTTTTTGTCCAAGCCATCTTTTTTGGCTTCAACTCTTCCAAGCTTCTCTTGTTTCCAAGCTTCGAAACGTTCGTCAGCTACTTCCTGGGTAATGGCGCCTTTGATTACACCTACTTGCAAGTGTTTACGCATCAATACACCTTCGTGGCTCAGAATAGAACGGGTTGTGTCAGTAGGTTGAGCACCGTTAAGGAGCCATTTTACCGCTTTGTCCACGTTCAAAACAATCTTAGTTGGATTCGAGATTGGATTGTATGTACCCAATTTCTCAATAAAGCGACCATCACGTGGTGCTTTAGCATCAGCTACAACGATATCATACATAGCTGCTTTTTTGCGTCCACGACGCGCTAAACGAATTCTTACCATGGTATTTGCATTGGTTTACTTATGAAGGATCACGTCCTTCGGATGAAACGTGGCGCAAAAGTACGATTTTTTTATAAAAAATAAAATAGGCACTTCCCATAAAATCAGAAAAATCAGCACACACCCGTCTCAATATCACAGGCTTCGCCCGCAACAACGGGGGCTTGAATCGGCGCTTTAAGGGCGATTTCGGGCAAGGCTTCCAAAAACAGTTCGGTAGGCTGTGCCCCCGAAACGGCATATTTATCGTTGATGATGTAATACGGCACTCCACTTACCCCCATCAATCGATTTTGATACAATTGCTTATCGAGTTGCTCCGCCCCTACGTTGCTCACCAACACCTCACGCACTTTTTCGGCATCCAAACCAATGCCTGCGGCAAGTTGTACGACCGTTTCGGTTTGGGTCAAATCTACCCTTTCTTCAAAATAAGCCTTAAAAAATGTCTCGACCATTTCCAATTGTTTGCCTTGTTGTTGGGCGTAGCCAATCAACCGATGCAATGTATGGGTATTGGGAGATACCGTTTGATTTTCCAAATCAAAACGCAAGCCTTCAGCCGCTGCCACGCCCGAAACCTGTTGAATAATTTGATTGTAACGGTCTTCACTGCCAAACTTAGCGACCAGACGCTCTTTGGTATTTTCGCCTTCGGCAGGGGTATCGGGCGAAAGTTGAAAGGGTAAATAACGGAGTTCAAAAGTGTAGTCGTCTTTCAATTGCTCAACGGCTTTTTCGAGGCGACGTTTTCCAATATAGCACCAAGGACATACTACATCAGATACAATGTCTATTTTAAGATGCGGTTTCATTCGGCAATTTTTATGGTTATTTAATTACCTTCAAAACCCTCTCACGTTGATTATCGTTCATTTTTAAGAAATAGACCCCATTTACCAACGGCGGAAATGTCATTTTTACCGTGGCCTCATTTGCCAAAACCCACTGTTGATACACCACCCGGCCTGTCGCATCTAACAGTTGAACCGACACGTTTTTCCCCGCAAAAAGGGTTCCCCAATAAATGTTTACTTCAGAGGACGCGCCCAACGGATTGGGATAAACATTAGCATCAACGGGCTTTATCCAATCCGCAATAGCCGTGACAGGGTATCTTTCTTTGGCTACCTGAACGGCGCTTTCAAAAGTGGGTATTCCGTACCCAAATTGGGGCGTCGGAGCACTGAAGCGATCCCCCGCTCGGCGAATACAATCTACCACTTGCATGGCCGTTAGATACGGTTGCGATTGCCAAAAAGCCGTGACTAACCCCGCAATCAACGGCGCAGAATACGAAGTACCGTTGCCCGTTGTAACGGTGCCGTTTTGGTTTGATAGCGTCGTAGCCTGCCCTCGGGCGCTGACATCGGGCTTAACTCGGCCATCGGCTGATGGCCCCAACGAACTGAAAGCGGCCAAGCCTTTTAAGCTGTTAACGGCCCCAACCGCCAGCACAGAATCCCCGTCGGAGGGAGCGCCTATGTATTTCCACGGACTGCTGCCCTCATTGCCAGCCGATGCCACCACTACCATGCCCACACCAGCGGCCCAATCCGCAGCTCTTGTTACGAGCGCATTACGACCGTTCATATCGGCATAGGTGTAATTGTCAGCGGGGTTATCAAATTCGGTATACCCCAACGACGTATTGATGACATCCACGCCCAAGCTATCGGCGTATTCGGCCGCAAAAAGCCAATTAGCTTCTTCCAGATGCGATTCTGAGCCCGCATCTTCTGAGCGTAGCAACACATACGACGCACTGTAAGCAGGCCCAATCAATGACCCGGGCAAATAGCTCGCCATGATACTAAAAACGTTGTTGCCGTGCGAATCATCCTCGTATACACTCGTTTCTTTGGCAACAAAGTCGTAAGTAGCCACTACCCTTTTGTCGTCAAAAATCGGCTTCAGGGCAGGGTTGGTATTTGAATTTCTAAAGCCACCATCCAAAATCGCCACCAACATTCCAGCACCGCTGTATCCCCGGTCGTGCATGGTGTGTGCTCCCAACATTTCTATTTGATTTTGGGAAGAACCATAGTCTAAACTTTCCTGTCCAAATTTTTGGTGGGTAGTTTTGGTTTGATTCTCCGCCGACAAACGGGCATTCATCAACGCTCTACCAAACTCCAAGCCACTCACAAAAGGCAAGGCACGAATGGCCGTAAGCTGCGCGGCAGTAGCCTCGACCAGTACGGCATTCAACCAACGCGAGGTATACCAAATTTTGGCACCTGTTTGCCGAATTTGAGCTACGTAAGATGCACTAACGGGTAAATCGCGGGTGCTAACAGGGATATTCTGACGTTGACGCCGCTCCACAGAACGCTTGGTCAAAAAAGCTTCGGGTTTGGTTACCGTAAGCGCGGTCCCTGCTTTGTCTTTCAATAATACAAGGTACTTGGCTTGCTGCGCCTGCACCGCCGACACCAGCAGGCAAGCCGCCATTAGTAGCCCATAAAAAAAGGCCGTTTGCGACGAAAACTC
Organism: Runella rosea; assembly: GCF_003325355.1. Classification (GTDB taxonomy): domain Bacteria; phylum Bacteroidota; class Bacteroidia; order Cytophagales; family Spirosomataceae; genus Runella; species Runella rosea. The sequence goes on along the minus strand of NZ_CP030850.1, from coordinate 377,958 downwards.
ACCCAAAGCACCCTTACTGCGTTGTAAACTGAAATTCATAGCTGTTCCTGATTACCATTTGCATAAAAACTCTTTATGTAATTACGTACAAAACCGCTCTTTTGTTTTATTCTTTGCCAGCGGCTTTGAACCGAAAATATTGCCTGTTACCAAAGTCAATTTTTGCTTTCCCCACACAGGCCGGCGAAGACGAGCAAAATTGCAATTGAATCCGTTCACGATACACCAATCCGACCCCAACAGCGTATACTTCCACGCGTTTGTCCTGATTTACCAACGTCGAATCATTTTGCTGAATAACCATAGCCGTCTGGTCAAAAGTCGTCGTTCCTGTTGTGTAAGGTTTATTGACGTTTTTCAGTTCGTAATTATCCTCCCCAGCATTGTTATAAAGATTACCATTCCAAACGTTCCTTTCAGCGGGAGGAAATAACATCTTTACGTAGTCTTTGCCGTTTTCGTTGCGCACCGCATAGTCGGTCAATATCCGCAACGTAATCGTAGAATCGGCTTGCCAGCGTTGGCCATCGGCATTGCGACGAAAACGGGCGATCCGATAAGCGGCCTGTCCCGTTGGGTCGGTATAGCGTTCGGCCACTACTTCCTTCAATTGGTACTGTCTAATGGCTACACTCCCGTCGAGCGTATACCCTTCTTCTCTAACATCGTATTCTACAAAACGGCCCACTTCAGTTGGGAAAAATGCCGAACCAGCAGGTTGATTCAGGCAATCGTCACATTTCTGCCGCGTACATCCTCCCAGTAAAACAAACAACATAAAATAACGACCTGCATATTTCAGTAGCACATTATTGGACTTAAAAAATGCAAAATATGACAAAAAATACATAAAATGGATTATTATTGCCTAACTAAAAGCCTAAAATTAGAATTAAATTAGAATTGAAAAAAATCGGAACAAATATAACCTCTTTATGCTTTTTAGTTCAACAGCATATTGTATAATCAATAAAAGTTAAAATCAATTATTGCGAATGCCTATTTTTTTCACTACCCACTCGTACCATGAATTCACAATACATTAAGCAAATAGTTGAGCAATTGGTTTTGGCCACTGGCCAACCCGTGGTGGCTCAAAAAGCCAAAGTAGATTTAGTTGAGCAGTCCAAAACCTATACCGCCAAAGACATTGACCGTTTTATTGAAGCACTAAGCAACTCAGCACGTTTAAATGATTTAACCATCATCGTCAACAGTTGCCCCGTTGACCAATTTGACGAATTAATTAATAGCTCGGCGTATCCAGTTCTTTACTTTGAACAACTAAACTTAGGACTCACCCCAATTATTGGCGGGAGCGATTTCCAAGGAAAGAAAATAGCTTGGTCGCCAGTGATAACCTATGAGCCTTCTGAACAAATAAGCTGTAAAGACCCGCTCCTGTTCAGAAATCACCCCGACCCCAGCAAAAACGGGCAGGTAGTTTACATTACAACTTTCCCGATGCAGCCGTTGGTCAGTGACGATAGTTCGCTGCGGCAGGCAGAAAAGGAAGATTTGTCACCAGTCCAACGCCTCACGCGCCTACTTCGAAACGAACGCAAAGACATTGGCTATATTTATTTTTACGCAGTAGTGGTGGGGCTTATTAGCCTCATTTTGCCGTTGGGTGTACAGGCCATTTTTAGTTTGGTTTCGAGTGGCTCTATCTTTAGTTCGGTGTATGTACTGATGGGTTTGGTGGTACTGGGGTTGATAGGTAGCGGTATCATGCAAATCATTCAGGTAACGCTGGTAGAAACCCTCCAAATGCGCATTTTTGCTAAAGCCGCTTTTGAATTTACGTATCGTGTTCCTCGCCTCAACTCAGAAGGGCTTTCGCAAGATAACCCGACGGAACTAATGAACCGTTTTTTCGACGTACTAACGGTTCAAAAGGCCCTGCCCAAATTTTTAATTGACCTCACTGGGGCAGTTCTTCAAATTGTTTTCGGACTGTTGTTGCTGTCGTTTTATCACCCATTCTTTATTGCTTTTAGCTTCTTTGTTATTTTTGTCTTCTTTACCATTGTTCGTCTCAATGGCCGTAAAGGACTAGAGACCAGCATCAAAGAATCCAAATACAAATACCGCGTAGTGGCTTGGTTGGAAGGCATGGCGGGGACACTGTTCTCCTTCAAAACAGCAGGTGCCACCAATTTACCCATTCAACGGATGGACGGTTTGGTGACCAACTATCTCACTTACCGTACCAAACACTTCAAAATTCTTCAAGGATTTTACTATTACGCACTGATTTTCAAAGTATTGGTTATTGGTGGTTTATTGGTGTTAGGAACCTACCTATTGGTTAACCGTCAAATTTCACTTGGACAGTTTGTGGCCTCCGAAATCGTGATTGTGTTGCTGACGGGAGCGGTTGAAAAGCTCTTTTTAAGCATCGACGTAGTCTTTGATTTGCTGACCGCTGTGGATAAACTCGGCTACGTCAGCGACCTTCCTCTGGAAAAAGATGGCGGCCTCACGTTCAAAACGCCAAAAGAAGAAATGGCGCTGAAAGCCCACAATTTAAGTTACACCTACGCAGGTTCGCCCAAAGCAGCCCTGAAAAATATCAATCTGGATATCAGGGCTGGTGAGCGAATTTGCATCACGGGTCAAAATGGCTCTGGTAAGCATACCCTGCTCAAAGTCCTTTCTGGAATCTTAAACAGCTACGAAGGCAGTGTGATGTACAACGGCATCTCCTTGCGTGATTTGGACATGAACCTCCTCCGCACCCATGTAAGTATGAACTTTCCCAATCAGGAAATTTTTGACGGAACCATTCTCGAAAACCTCACCATGGGCCGAGGTGGAATCACGCTCGAACAATTGCAGGCAGTGCTTGACAAATTAAATTTGACCGATGAAATCTCGTCCCTTCCAGAAGGACTCAGTACGCCCATTATTTCGGGCGGGCGTCGTCTTTCCCTGAGTTTTGTCACCAAAATTGCCTTGGCGCGTTGTTTGTTAACCCAACCGAAATTGATGCTTTATACCGACGCTCTCCGGGAAATTGAGCGCAATGAACGCCTCCGTATCATTGATTTACTGACCGATTCTTCCAATAGTTGGACCTTATTGGTATTGTCTAACGAACCTGAGTTTATGGGAGCCTGTGACCGGGTTATCGTCATGAATGAAGGAGAAATTATTGCCGAAGGCCCTTACAAGAGCGTACTCAAACACCTCTCTTTACCGGAAAAATAAGTGGTTTGATTTATAAACAGAACACGATGCTGAACTTATCAAAGCAACGGGTCAATATACCCGCCATAGAAAAAGAAGTAAATTCACTCAATACGCTTCATTCACCCAAAACGGCCCGAATAGTTTACCGATGGATTTTGGGAATTGTCATTGCCTTACTATTGATCATGTTTTTGCCCTGGCAGCAAAACATCAACGGAAAAGGCTACGTAACGGCCCTTACACCCCAGGACCGCCCTCAAAATATTCAAAATGCCGTGGCGGGGCAAATAGCCCGCTGGAACGTTCGGGAGGGTGATTACGTCAAGAAAGGAGATACGATTCTGGTCATTACAGAAGTAAAAGATGACTATTTTGACCCGCAGGTTCTGGTACGTACCCAAGAACAAATTCAGGCAAAAACCGACGGCATTGCCGCGTATAAAGCCAAAATAGAAGCCACCGACAATCAAATTTCTGCTCTGCGCCAAGGATTGCAGTTCAGCCTAGAAAAGGCCCGCAATAAAGTCATTCAATCTCAATTGAAAGTCCGCAGCGACAGCGCCGACATGGTGGCCGTTAATCGCAATTTTCAAATTGCCAAAGAGCGCCTCGACCGGGCGGAGGTAATGTACAAAGAAGGAACCATTTCGTTGGTTGACCTCGAAACCCGTCGCCTCAAGCTACAGGAAGACCAAGCCAAAGTGGTGGCGCAAACCCAAAAACTTAATATTTCCCGCAATGAATTGATCAACGCCCGTATTGAGTTGAGCTCGGTAGAAGCTGATTACCGCAAAGACATTGCCAAGGCATTTTCGGATCGCAGTACGGCGCTTTCGAGCGTGGCTGAGGGCGAGTCGGAGCTTTCCAAACTTCAGAATAAATACGAAAATATCCGCATCCGGCGAGATCAATACGTGGTTCGCTCACCCCAAGACGGCTACGTCATCAAGACCCTCAAAGCGGGAATCGGCGAAACCATCAAAGAAGGTGAGTCGATTGTGACCCTCCAACCTCGGCAACCCGAGTTGGCGGTGGAATTGTACGTCAAAGCCATGGATTTATCTTTGATTGCCCCTGGCCGCCACGTACGCTTAGAGTTTGATGGGTGGCCCGCGTTGCAATTTTCGGGTTGGCCCGGCACTTCGGTCGGCACTTTTGGTGGGTCAGTGGCCGTTGTAGACCGTGTAAACAGCAAAAACGGTCAATATCGCCTATTAATCAAAACCAATCAGCGAGGAAACGAAAATGAAAAATGGCCCGATCAACTCCGCATTGGTTCGGGCGTAAACGGCTTTGTCATGCTTCAAGATGTACCTATTTGGTGGGAAATCTGGCGTCAACTCAATGGCTTTCCGCCTGATTATCTGGCTGATATTTTACCCGAAGAGGGCGAAAAAGAAGCAAAAAAATAGTTAGTTCTTAAGTGAACACCCAAACAGTAGTTTATGAAAAAAACAATAATAATAATTCTGCTAATCGTAATGAATACCGCCTTGTGGGCGCAAACCGACACGGCAAAGGTATTTTCTTACCGCGATTTTTACGATTTAGTCCTAAAAAATCACCCCGTGTTGCGCCAAGCCAACTCCCTTTCAGGGCAGGCAAAGGCCGAGTTGTTGATGGCAAAAGGAGGGTTTGACCCTAAATTGGACATTAATTTTGACCGTAAATATTTTGAAAACAAAGCCTATTTTAACTTTTGGGATAACCAGCTGAAAGTACCCCTCTATTGGGGCGGGATGGATATCAAGGCAGGTTTTGAACGCAACGTAGGGGATGTGCTCGGAACTGACATTCGTACCCCACTTGACGGGGTAAGTTACGTGGGAATAAACGTACCCATCTTGCAACGATTTGTCATTGACGAACGCCGCGCAACCCTCCAAAACGCCCGTATTTTTCAGAATATCGCCGAAGCGGAGCGCGTCAAAATGATTAACAAATTAATCCTTACCGCGGCAAAGGAATATTGGGAATGGTATTTTAGTTATCGTAACCAGTTACTTATCAAAGAGTTTTATGAGCTGGCAGCGCAACGCTTCCAGCTCGTAAGCAAACGTGTAATGCAAGGCGACCTTCCTGCCATTGATACCGCAGATGCCCAAGTAACCCTACTCGACCGACGTGTAATGTTTGAACAAGCCACGGTTGAACTTCAAAATGCCCGCCTCAAGCTTTCAAACCACCTGTGGGACGCAAACGGCTCCCCGCTAGAATTGCCCGAAACAGCCGTACCGCAATTAAGCGCTGGCCAAGTGATTGACGTAACAACCTTGGCAAATCTACTCGAAACTGCCCGCCTTCGCCACCCTGAAATTCAAAAGCTAGATTTAAAAGCGCAACAACTCAATGTTGACGAACGTCTCGGCCGCGAAATGCTCAAACCCCGCTTTGACATAGGCCTATCTTCCCTCAATTACGCCCACCGTTTTATTACGGGTTCCAAAATTCCCGATGCTGGGGCATTTCCTGCTTTTTACAAAATAAATGTTGATTTTTCACTGCCTTTGCTGTTTCGGAAAGAACGGGGAAAACTTGAAATTATCCGCGTAAAACAGTTCCAGAACACGCTTGAAACCCAGCAGTTGCGTCGAGAAATCAACAACGAAGTTCAGGCCGCTTACAATGATGTAAAAAATTTGGAAGGGCAAATTATTCAGCAACAAATCGCGGTGCAACGCCAAGCCCAAGTGCTGCGGGCAGAAGAACAACGCTTCAGCATCGGTGAAAGCCAATTATTTTTGGTGAACCAACGCGAATCTAAGCTTAACGAGCTGAAAGTCAAACTTGAATCCATGAAAGCAAAGTACGAAAAAGCCAAAGCAACGCTGCTGTTTGCCGCAGGAACGTTTGAATAAAAAGGGTAAAACTTCAAGAAATTATTAAAAAGGATACCCAATCCCGATATTAAATACGGGATAGTTGGGGCTAGAACGACGAAAAGAAAATTTGGGAAGCAGGTAGCGCTCATCGATGGTGGTGGTTTGACCAAGGGCATTGGTCACTATAAATCGCCGACTGGGGTCATAGACCTTGATTCCCATGTCGAGACGAAAAATAAAATACGAAAGGTCGTACCGCAGTCCAACGCCCGTTCCGACGGCAAACTCTTTGTAAAAACGATTGAATTGAAACACCCCGTTCAGGGTATTTTGGTTGGGGCTCGTGCCCTTATCGAGTCGCATACGCCACACATTTCCCGCATCTAAAAACAAGGCATAGTTTACATCGCCCACAAACCGAAATAAGTGACCCCGAAGTTCTACATTTGCCTCCATGAGTACATCCCCGAGTTGTTCAAAGCGGTATTCATAGCCGCTGTACTGGGTCACGCCGGGCTGGAGGGTGGTCGTTTCTCCATTTCGAAAAATAGGGCTGCCCGTTTGTAGGTCAACGTTTGGATAGGCCGAACCCAGCCCCAAGCGCCGGGGAGGCCACGCCCGCAAGCTGTTGCTCCCGCCACCCGTCAGCGATTTTTCGTATGGTGCCACCCTTCGGTCATTGTAGTTGAAAATCAGCCCCGTATTGACGCGGTACACCAACGTACTTTTTGGCCCCAACGGTTTATACCTTCGGTATTCTACGTTGGTTTTCAAGAACTTGTACAACTCAAACCCTTCCAATCCTAACGAAACTTTTTTCGGTTCCAAGAGACTTAAAGCCGTTCCTCCCGACTCGGCAAACAAGCGCAGATAATGCGCCCGTCGGTTTTGTCCGATGATGTTATTGTTAAAAACGTACGATAAATTGATACTCGAAATTACCGCCGACTGAAAGCTAAATTTGAGCGGATTACCGCCGTATTGGTACAGCGAATCCAACAATTCACCAAACTCACGGCTTTGTTTACTCTGCAAAATACTCAAATCGACGGCAGTCAGGCTCAGGTATTCAAATTCGCTTTTTTTCCAATTATACCGCAAACTCGCCTGAAAACCACTCCGGATAAAATCGGGGTCAGACCCGAGAAAATCGCGGTTGGTATAATTATATCCCAGACTAACAATCGTACGTGGGGTTTTACGGTTAAAGCTAGCCGCCATTTTTCCGGGGAATAAGAATCGGGGAAAAATCAACGCCGTATTGACCCCCATTTCCAAAGTACGTACCAAATTGGCATTATTGTTTAGGCCAAAATTGGCATCCAAAGCTCCCCGAAGCGACACTTCAAAGTTTTCGAGTCGTCCAAAAATATTACGTACCCGAAACGTTCCGTTCAAGAACGGCCCCGGCAAATTCTGCACTACATTCACCCCACCTTCCCCAGTCACTTGGTATTTATCGTGCGGAATCACCCGAATCAGCGTTTTGATATTGCCGTTGGTGGTATCGGTATCAATATTTATAAAAAGAAACTGATCCAAAACACTCAATTGGCGCGAGGTTTCATCCCAATCTTTTTGTCGGTAAATATTGCCAGGACGAATCAGGATCTTTTCGTTGAGTACTCGTGGAGAATAATAATGTTTGGGCGTAAATGAATACTGAATACCCCGATAAACCGCCGTGTCGCGCACCACAAAAGGAGGCTCTCCGGGTAGGCTTTCCACCCTAAACCCGACGGGATTGAACGTGTATTGCGTATGTTTGTCGTGATTACGAGGGTAATTTATCTGTAGTCCCTTCACGTCTACAATGTGAAAAAGCGAGTCAGTGGCGGGGTTATGACCCGTCGTATCGACCAAAAAACCGCCGTTTCGTTTGCCAGTGGCACTTTGTACAGGCCGCAAGTAGTTGCGATCAAATCCAAAATAACCGTTGTTTCGCATCAATTGCTCTACCCGGGTTATTTCACTTACCACGTCGCTATACTTAAAATTATTACCAGATTTAAGGTAAGAAGCGGTTTTTGTAGCCGATAATAAACTGTCAATCTCGGCATCTTTGTGCGTCAAAATATCCACATTTCTCAACACGTGAGGCACTCCTTCGAAAATATTGTAAGTAGTACGAATCCTGCCGAAAAGGGTGTCGGTTATAAACTCAACATTGGCATCACGGTAGCCTTCATTGACCAAATATCCTTTGATTTTAACGGCATTATTACGGGCATTTTTTTCGGAAAAATAAACGGGCGCTTCTCCAAACGTGCGCATTCCCCAGTTTCCCTCTTCAATCCGAAGGCGGTATTTATTCACCACCCGATTGTATTTGCGGCGCAGCGCCGCGAGTTTGCGAGAGTCGTCGGCGTAGCGGGTAAACTGCCGCTCATAGTAGCGACTGAGAGTATCAAATTTGATGCGTTGCGTATCGCGGTCGTATCGTTTGTCCAACGCCTGATAAATCCAAAGGGAGACCGTTGCGCCCGGAATTCCGAGAAATTTTTTGTTGGGGCGTTGCGGCAAAAGTGGCTCTAAGGCTTCGGTTTTCACCACCGAATTGCCTTTAAAAAGTTGATTCCCTAGCAGATATTCGTCTTTTTTGGGAGTACTTTTGTTGGAGCAGGCTGACAAAAAGAAACATAAACCGACAAAAAAAACACCCTTAAAAAAAGAGACCGAGCCAACAACTGGCCTCGGTTTGTGATACTGAATCGTATCTTTACAGCTTGAAAACTCGGCCATACGTCCCGCAGAAGGATAAAATCTTTTCAGAACTGTAAAAATGGCTTTATGACGCATTCAGAATCCTTTTTGAAAATTGATATATCACGCAAATGTTATCCAAAAATCTCACAAAATACCTTCACTCACTTCAATTAAAGAAATTCAGACTGGAACACAATGCTTTTTTGGTAGAAGGTGCCAAAAGTGTTTTGGAACTCTTAACCGCTGATTTTCAGACCGAATTGGTGGTGGTTACGGAGCAATTTTACAAAGAAAATACGCAAAAATTAGAGAAACAACCTTTTCGCCTCGAAATCGCCACCGCCGACGAACTCGCCCGGGCGGGTACCCTGCAAACCAACGATGCTGCCTTGGCCGTTGTAAAAACGAAAGACAATGATTTTTTGTATGCCGAAAAAAAAGAATACGTGCTCGTCCTCGACGACATCCGTGACCCCGGCAACCTCGGCACCATCATCCGCATTGCCGATTGGTACGGCATCACCAAAATCATCTGTTCACAAACCACCACCGACTGGTACAATCCCAAGGTCATCGCCGCAAGCAAAGGCTCTTTTACGCGCGTGAGAGGGTATTATACGGAATTAGATGTATATTTTGAAAAAGTACGGGGCCAGGAACAAGGAGCCGCTATTTACGGTACATTTTTGGAAGGAAAGAACATCCACCAAACCAAATTCGGCGATACAGGCTATATCGTGATGGGCAATGAATCAAACGGTATCGGGCCAGCGGTCGAACAATTCGTTACCCACAAAATTACGATTCCGCGCTTTGGCGGGGCAGAATCGTTGAACGTGGGAATTGCCGCGGCAGTGGTATTGGATAATTGGCGGAGGGGGTGACAGCTAAAACTCTATTTGGCAGTTGGGCAGCCAACTTTTTATTTTATTTACCTCTTGATAGGGTATTGAACATCCTTTCAAATTCAGCAATTGTAAATTTTTCAACTTTTTAATTTCATCAGGTAGGCTTGTAAGTTGTTTATTATTGGTTAAATACAATCGTCGCAACAATGTCAACTCTCCTATTTTAGAAGAAATTTGATTTAATTTATTAGACCCTAAATCCAAAACCTGTAAACTTTTTAACCCCCATAGTTCCTCAGGAATTTTATTCAACTCCGTATTCCCTAAGTACAAAATTTCCAACCTTGTTAACTGCTTTATCTGCTCAGGAATAAGGGTAAGATTTTTGCCACACAAGGCCAAAAACTGCAGTTTTTTCAATTGGCCTAATTTTGGAGACAGTTTACTAAAACCCCCATTATTTAAATTTAACCCCTGCAAGTTCTTCAATTCAGTGATCTGCTCAGGAACTTCCCCCAGGTTGACACTGATGACATATAGTACCTGAAGGTTTTTAAGTTTACCTATATCTGCCGGAATGCTGCTTATGTTTGTTCCGCTTAAATCCAACGTTCTTAAATTTTCCAATGCTCCAATTTCGGGCGGCAAACCAGTAAGGCCGCTGTTATTGGAAAGGTTTAAAAATTGCAATTCTTTTAGTTCCCCTATTTTTTTTGGTAAACTGCTGATACTGTCATTTTTCAAATCCAGGTGTTTTAATTTTCTTAATTGACCGATTTGTTCAGGCAGGCTTTTTAACCCTGTAACTCCTAAGTCCAAATGGCTAAGGTTCGTTAGTTGTCCGATTTCATTTGGCAGGTTTTTAAGTCGTACCCCGCTCAAATCCAAATGCTGAAGTTGTTTTAAGCGCCAAATTTGCTCAGGCAGACTTAAATCTGTATTATTTCCTAAGTTCAAACGTTTTAAAGATTTCAACTTTTCAATTTCCTGCGGTAAGGTTTTAAGAGTTGTACTGCCCAAATCCAAGTGTTGCAATGCCGTTAGATTTCCGATTCGACCATCCAAAACGGGCAAATAATTTCTGTTTAAAAGTAATATCTTTAACTGCGATTGATCGAATACAATAGGTGGAATAGCACTAAACTGATTATTTCGCAGGTCCAAGGCATTTGTATTTTTATCCAGATTGTCAATATCACTACTTAACTGGTATTCTTGTTTTAACGTATCTAATAGATATTCATTATTTATTCGTTTTACTAGTGCGTAGCCGTCATACTCATCAAAGGGTGTTGCTTCGTCATAGAGGTAGTCAATCTTTAATTCCCCCTCTTTGTCAATATAGCCGTATTTTATTTCATCAATTGGGCCTTTTTTTTGTACCACCAACCCAAAACGATTATCATAAAAGTAGAATGAATTAATAATGCGTTCATTTTTATCTTGCTCTTCTTCCACCCGGGTTAGTGTATTCTGTAAGTCTCTAACTACTGTTCTTACTGAATCATTGGCAACCTTTAATTTTCTGAGAGTTTCAATTAATTCCCCATTTTTTATTATCAGTTTATCTGCATTGTCTTTAGCCTCTTTCTTTAATTTTAAAATTACCTCAAATAAATTATCAATTTCATTATCTATTTCCACAATCTTTTTAGGATCACAACTACGCGCGGCAATAAATAAATTGAGAGCACCTTTAAAATCTCCTGCTTTTTTTTTAGCAATACCGCTTTTGATTGTTTTTTGATAACAATCAGAGGATTGAGCAAACAAAAACATAGAAAACCCCAAACAAATACTGAGTGTAAATACAAATTTCATAGTTGCAGGATTTTTATTTTTCAATTTTAGCTATTTCCTTTAGGAGAGAATTCTTTTTATGATTATCCTTTATGTGAATCTCAATAATAGTGCGAGCTGAATCCAGACAGATTTTCATTTCATCCCTAACCTCTGCCCGTTTAAAATTTATCGCTTTCCCAAGCAAGACACTGATTTGGTTTTCTTTAAGAGAAACTGAATTCTCTTCCGCTTTTTTTATATTAGCTAAATTTTCAAGTTGTGTTTGCTGAATTTTCATGCTATCAAGCTTCATTTTTTGCTGATTCGCTATTTTTTCTTGTTCATTTTTAACTCTAACTTCTTCTGCTATATATAGCAAATATCCTACTATCACTACAATAAGTAAACTTGCAAAGGCTGCATACGAAAATCTTTTCGCCTTCAGGGCATTTTTCTCGGCCCTTGTTTTTTCCTCATTGGCTTTTATACGTTCGGTTTCGGCTACCTGTTTAGCGGCCTGCGCCTCATTAAGTGCTACTTGTAATTCTTCATTTCGCTTTTTTTCTCTATCCAAGGCTTCTTTTTCTTCGTTATCTCGGTACTGCTTGCTTTTTTCAAAAAACAGTTTTTCTTCTTCATTCAGCTTTGGATAACTATTCTCAAACATCACAAGCTGCTTGCGGGTCATGTATTCGTTTGTTTTTGACAGATTAGCTAACAATGAACGGATCAACACCTTTATGTTGTTCAGTTGTCTTTGTTCGTCCGTGCGGCTTTGGTCAATGATATGCGCCAGGCTGTCGTGAGCCAATTCAATGTTGTCATCGTCTGAACGAAGGATTTTTGCCGCTTCCAGTTCTTTCAAACAGCTGCTTAAAATGGGCGCTGAAAGGGGGGGGAAATACTTCATTTGGGCCTTATCGGGTATCCGCAGCCCGTCTTGGCGCCCGTAGCTAATAGGCCGCTTAGTGCCTTCGTCGGTCACAAATCCATCCAAAACCAACTTTACTGTACTCTCCGGAATGCCGGGGTCCTGTTTCATCAATTGAGCCAGAATCCTTTCCTGTTGTTCTTTCAAAAACTTTTCAAGTACGTTGGTAATCGTGCCGAAGTCCCTTATTTCTTCCCGGGTAAACTCCAGCCTTGGCCACTGATCCTCTATGACGTTTTGCCCGGAAGAAGTACGGGCAAAATCTTCGCGGTACAGCAGGTCTAAATATACCTGCAAATAGGGCAGTTCTATGCCCGAACGACCCAAGCTTACGTTCTGGATGATCTCGTCCAGTCGTTCCTCCTGTGGTGGATTTCCAATAGAAATATTGAATTTTTGAAACGAATCGCGTAAAACTGTTTTTACGTTGGCCGTGTCCATCGGCTCCACGCGCATCCGAAAATCAAACAAATTGGGAATGGCTTTTTCAAACGGATACAGTTGTCCCACGTACTCTTCCCGCATCATCAGCAGGATGGTACAAGGCAGTTCGTCATCCAAAATGGTTTTAAGGGTGTTTACAAATTGGTCGCGCTCCTCGGGTTTTCCCAAAATAAAGAGTTCTTCAAATTGGTCGAAGATCAGAAAAACAGGACGTAAATAATGCCGGTAAAGTTGCGAGATTTGGGCAGGAATCTCTCCCTCCGCGCTGGGCAATACCCGTTTTAAAGCGCCAGCCAACGATTCGTTGAGATTGGTTTGCCGCCGTATCCAGAGAGGAAGCCAATCCGGGCCGTCGAATTGACTCGCCAGACCGCACTGGATCAGGCTCGTTTTGCCCGTACCCGACAACCCATAGATCAACAGCAGGGGGGTTTTGAATACCAATTTGTAGAGCTCTTTTATCTCTTTGTCGCGACCGAAAAACGCGTCGCGGTCAGATAGCGTAAACGGATCTAAAAACTTGAAGGGGCTTTTCATAGGGTGTCAAGAGATTGGCCAAGTACGGTTTTACAAAAGGCTCCAAACTGTTCATTGATCAACTGATAGTAATCGTTCTCGTCCGATTTTATCCCTTTGATCCTTTCCAATGGACTCACGTACTTTTTCTTGATTTCCAATACGTCTCCAGGTTTAGAGACGTGCTTAAAGAAAAACTGTTTGCCGGTGCGGCTAAACGAAGCAAAGTAGCGCAGGTTGGCTTTCGTCGTTTTGGTATACGCATTTTCGTCAATAAGAAACGGAGACAGATACAGGTACCGCGTTTTATCATTGGTACGGCGAAGTAAGATACTGGCGGTTTTGTAGTAAACGGTACTCATTTCGGTACTGTCTTCCAGGGCCGTAACCTGCTGCTGTAGCCTCACCACCTTATGCTCATACCGAGCCTCCAACTCGTGCATGTAAAACAGGACTTCAATGTCTTTGACGGAGGTAAGCGAATAATGCACCAAAAACCCGTAGTAATAAAGTAAAACCGCCACGTGCTGTTCCAATTCATCGCACAGGAGAGGGAGGTATTGTTGATTCCGGGAGGTAGTAGCCGCCAATTTTTCCTCCAAAAAGGAAATGGATCCAGCAAAATCCGGTTCATTCAATTTCAGCAATGCGTCGTCTAACTCATCAAAGAAAAAAGGAATATTATTGACTCTCATCAACTCAATCAGTTGGTTGTAGAGCGGCAAAAGCGAGCGTTTCGATTCTTGGTTATACTCTTCCACCATCCATTTTTTCAGCGTTTCGGTAAGACCGGAAAGGTCTAACGCCGGCTGTCTGAGTTTTTCTTTCCACAACTGCCCCAACAGGCTAAAGGTCAGAAAGTTGATCAGACTCCGATAGGCATACAGCAACATCGCGGCGCGGTCTTCGGAAGGGCTGTCATAAAAAACCTGAGCGGAGGCATCCCTCGGGGCCAACAGTTTTCGAATCGGTTCGCTGATGAGGTAAGGCAGACGTTTCAGCACAATATCCTGCGGATTGGCACTCTCCTCAGTATTCCTGAGTTGTTCTTCAAATATACCGGTAATCGCTTCCCGAAGGTATTGATTGGGAACACTGTCCGTAACGGCTCGTTCGGGCAATCGCCACGTATCCAGCAGTGATTCGTACGGCGCTCCGTAGTAAAGCCCCCACAGGGGTTGGTCCACTTCATCAATCTCCAAGCCCCGCTTAGTGATCTCCACCCTATCCATGGTGCCATACACTTTTGCGGCGGCAAGGGCGATGGAAAAAGCTTTATTAACAGAATTATGATTTTGGGACAGCTCTTTAAAAAAGGCAATGGAAAACTGAACGGCGGTTTCGTCCTCCACGGGTGCGCTGGTCGCAATGACCATCGGAATTCCAAGTTCAAGCAATAGTTTCACCTGCCCCGCCGTAGAGCATCCGTTCAAAATCACCAATTTGAGATTGGGGCAGTGTCCGAGCATCCCGGCAATTCCCTCGGCGTGCCCCTCGCCATCTTCCAGTAGCAGTTGGTCGCGCCCGGCATGACCGCTGAACAGGAACAGACTGATGTTGTCTTTGTGCGCCTGAATGAGATCAATGATCTTTTTTCGCGTGGCCAAAGGTTCATCAATGACCACAAAATCTCCCTGGGCAAACCGTTTTTGCAAGGCCTCATTTACTCCTTCACATTCCTTGGTAAGTGTAAGCAAACGATTGATTTCGCTATTGGCAAACGTAAGCAAAAGGGTTGACATTGAGGGTATTGGGTTTAAAAGCAAATTTCGTTGAACAAGGTAATTGACATAAAGGTTAAAAGCAAATCCGCTCTCCTACCTGTGCCACCACTTTTTCCATACCGGGCGTTTCCTTATTAACCCCAAAAACTATGTAAAGAATCAAAGATAGCTCGCCGGAGCTGAGGTATTTTATACTTTTTACAAAACAAAGGGCTCTCCCGGCTTTGCCACTAAAATTCTATTTTACAATTAGGTAACCAACTTTTAATTTTCTGTTTTTCTTTTTCGGGTATTGGACAACTACTCAAATACAGTTTTTGCAACTTCGTCAGCTTACCCAACTCGGCAGGAAGACTCCTCAGGGGGGTATAACTCAAATCTAGCGTTTGCAAATTAATTAGATTACCCAGTTCAGACGGTACAGAAGTAAGTTCATTCCCATACAGTAGCAGTATTTGTAACTTAGGTTGTTGAAAAATACTGGGACGAATCTTGGTCAATTGTTTGCCATGTAAATCTAAAGCAGTAGTAGAAATATTTATTTCCTCTAATGTCTCTGCTAATAAATACTCGTGGCCTTTTTATCCAACAAATATTTCACATTGCCTCGCTTTACCCGCGCATACCTCCCATAGTGCGTCTATTTATAATGCTTCCTTCAGCGCCTTTATGGAATCCGACACGGCAAAATAATTGAGGTGATGACAGGGGAGCTCATAGGTGGGTGTGTTGCGTACCTTAAAAATGTTTTCTATGCTCACCGCAATATCATTTTTCTCATTTTTATAGACCCACCCTCCTATCTGCGCTACCGCTTTTTCCATCAGTGCAATGCCATCGTTAGCAGTCAGGTAGGTATTCAAATCCCCTCCAAACACCACATAAGAAATCGGGGGTGGGTTGCCAGCATTGAGGCCTTTGATAAATTCATCATCGGAACTCATTTGACTCAATGCTTTGAATAATACGGCATTTGTCCCCTTCAAAAAACCGGATAAAAAGCCCGTTACGGCTCCTATTTGGGGTGGGAAAATTTTTGTACCCAGTCCCAGCAACACGGAGGCCCAATTGACGTAGCCGGGCACATCGCCAAACTTGCTGCCGCCGTTGGGCGTACCTGCCATAATGAGCTTGTCCACAAATTCATCTCCACCCAAGCGCTCAATCATGTAACGCGACACGAGCCCGCCCATCGAATGAACCACCAACACCAGTTCTTTGCCATCGACTTTGCCAAAGCCAGCTTTCAGCAGTTTTTCTTTCAGAATACGGGCGTTTTCTTCAATGGGGGTATTGAGGTTTTCGTAGTCGTAGGTCAGTACCAGATCATAACCTTTGTCACGGGCTATGCGGAAGGTTTTAGCCATTTCTTCGGTATCGCCGATGATGCCATGCACGAGCAACAATACTTTGTTCGCCTCGGCTATTTTCTTTTCCAAGTCTTCCGATTTCCGCTTAGCATCGTCTTCATAATCTACCCAACGCAACAATTGCGTCTCGCCGCCCAAACCGATTTTATTGGCAAATTTGACAAATACCATACGCAAGGCAGAGCCTAAACTGCGGGTTTTGGCTTCGCCTTTTTCGTCAGGGATTTGGGTAATTTCAAAGCGGAAGTTTCCATGTTCGTCCAACGTTGCTTTACCCAAAGGCAAAAAGTCCTGTCCGTCAAAAAACAGCGGCAATGTTATGTCGTCTCCCTCCTGCAGCTTTACTGTCACAACCAAGGGTTCATTTTGGAGAATTGTCGAGTTTTGAATGTCTCCGATTTCCAAAATATGTTTATCGTCAGTTCCTTTGGTTCCTTCCTCCAATGAAACAAGTTGGTAATAGGGATTCGTGAGAAAGTATTCATTTTGAATGGCCAATTCAGTGACACTCCGTGTTTTGGGCAACAGCGACGCCCAATTCACATTCCCTCGAAACGACGAATGCGTTTGTATTTCGATGCCTTTACCTACCACAATGGGCATTTCGCCAGCGATTTCTTTCCCCTTTCGAACAATACGCACAGTAATAGTTTTAGTCAACCAATCGGATTGAGGCAGCTCGTTGATACCTCTTGTTGAACCTAAGCCTTTGTCGTTACCTCCCGCTTTCCACACTTTTCCTAACACTAAATCCTTTTGAGAAAGCAGCGAACTGTCAATAAGATTGGTGGAAATCAATAACTTGAGGGTGTCGATTTCCTCGTTGTTTTTCGGGTTCAGCGTAAATGTATTTTTGACCAAGGTCAATGCAGTATCTGCCTCTATCGCTTGGGAGTCGTTTTTGAGTACCTGTATGCCATAGTTTCGTGATTGGTGTAGCAAAGCCACGTAGAGACTTTGGTGGGTATTGTTCGCAAAAAAAGCCTCAAAAGAAATCGGTTTAGCGTCATACTCCAATGTCACTACTGCATCAGAACAAAGGTATTCTTCACTACCTTTTTTTACTTTCAGCACAAAATCAAGCTTCGATTCGTCGAGTTCTGTGTCGGGGTTTTGCAGCTCCAACAAACGATTCCAACGCCCTAAACTCTGAAGTATTTCCACCAATTGTTGAGCCGACTCAAGGGTCGTCCCTTCCACTCCCTGCACTCTTATTTGGGCGGTGAGGTCAACAATGTACAGAGTGTTATTCTCAAGCACAAGTTTAAAACGACACGCTTTGGCTTCCTGACTTAAGATAAGCCCTGATTCTTTCACTGCGTCAAAAGCCGCTTGAACCAAGTTAGTAACTTCCTGATCGGCATACACATAGAAAGGCTTTATGGACAAGTTTGTTGGTTCGCCCCAATATGTTTTGTCTTCCTCTGGCTCTCCTTCAGTGATTTCTAACGTACTTGTTGTAATGTTAATCGCCGTGAGCCGCACTTTGCCTACAAGCACTCCATCGACTACACTCTCAAACAATTGAATTTCAGGATTTTGATTCATGACACTCTGATCTAACCCCATCCCTGTACCTATATCTATCAACCACTTCCCTCCTTCAAAATGTACTCGGTAACGCGACAGAAGCCCTGCGGATACTTTTCGTCCCAAGAAGCCCTGTCGTGCACTGACACTCCCAATCGTTTCAAGCTGCGGGGTTTGATTTGGGGTTTCACTTTTAATGGCTGCCCGTACTTGCACAAACAAATCTGCGTATTGAATCTGCCCGCCGTTTTTCTCTAACACGTTTAACAATGCTTTCGTAAATTGCCCGTGCCCATCGGCTTCCCACGCTCGTTCTTTACGGTCGCAAGCTGCGATTAATAAGTGGTTGGTGTTTGGAATTATCAAATCCGGACGTTGGGTATAAGCCCCATCCAAATAAGTTTTCAACGGTCGCGGCTCGGTAGTACCCGAAGTAAAACGAGGTTGCATTTGCTGAAATTCAGCAACATCTCGTGTGATGGAACCCGAATGACACGAATCAGCAATAACAACCAAATGCGGCTTTCGTTGGCCTACCTTCTCCAACAATAAAGCAATTTCCTTATCAGCCAAGTCATATTTGCCAGACTCCCGGCTATCGTACAATACCCAAGTTTGCTCCTGTTGGTCGGTGCTAAATTTCTGAAACTCGTGGGCAGTTACGCCATAGGAGCCATGCCCCGAGTAAAACACCAGCGCCACATCGCCTTCTTTGGCTTGGGTGAGGTGGTTTTTGAAGCCGTTAATGACGTTTTCGCGGGTGGCTTGCGCGTTGGTAATTTCCAGAATTTGTCCTTCGTCCGTAATCAAATCACCGTAATGAACTTTCAAAAATGCATTTACATTGGCTACATCATTGAGACAGGCTTGAAGTGGGCGAATATAACGAACAGAGTTTGGGCTGTAATCATTAATCCCAATGAGCATTGCGTAGAGTTTCATCAAAGTAGCGGTTCAGGAAAGGGTCGTTGAGTTGACAGATGCTATCCCTCGCACTTTTCCCACGGAACAGCTACAGCCAAATATATACTATTATAAATATATTTGACATATTTCTGAAAAGCAAGAAATAACACATTTTGTTATCAAGCGGTAATAAATGGGTAATCAATTAATCACTCACTCCTTCTCCGCTTTAGAAGGTAATTGAACGTAGGAATTACGGTAGTGTTGGATAATTGGCGGCGGGGCTGAACGATTGTTTCAGGGCCAAAAATAACACCAAATTGTTCGTTGGACTCCTTCTTTCAATATGCTTTGGGGACGTTTTTTTGCTTTATCCTGACCTTATCTTAACGCATCAGGCTCCATTTCTTGGGCATTTAACACAAAAAATTAAATATACCCAAAAGTTATTTTTCAGTAAGTGTAATCTTAGCGTATATTGCATAACAATTACGTTTTGTTACAATTCTACCCCTACAATGAAGCTTATTGAAAAAATAGTCAGGGTTCTTCTGGGGATCATTTTAGGTCTCTGCTTGCTGGTTATATCCCCGCTATTTATACCTTATTTTCTAATTAAAGGATACCATTTCGCCAAAAAGACATACCTTACTTATAAGCTTTCGCAACAGCAGAAAAAAGAAAGGCTCGAAACACCTAAGTTGTAACTCCAAGGCACTAGCACACTCGTTTTTTTTGTTTAACCTCCTATCCAGCATCCTTCTTTAGGTAGTCAGTATATTTATACGTTGAATTTCTTCAATAAAAGGACCAACTATCACCCTGACAACCGCATGAAATACCTCCTTTTTTTCAGCCTTTTTATTCAGATTTCGATGGCTCAAACCTCCAATGAAATCCGACTAATCATCCGCTCCGACGATATTGGCTTTTGCCACACGGCCAACGAAGCCTGTATGAAAGTATACACCGACGGCATCAGCCGCTCGGTAGAAATTCTGGCTACGGCACCGTGGTTTATGGAGGCCGTCAAAATGCTCAAAACTCAACCCAACTACGACGTAGGCGTACATCTCTGCCTCACCAGTGAGTGGGAAAACCTCAAATGGCGGCCCTTGACCAACGCCCCAAGCCTCACCGACGCCGACGGTTATTTCCCGCAGTTTATTTGGGAAAACAAAACCCTGAAAAACAGCGCTTACCTACTCCAAAAACCCATCAATATCGCGGAAGTAGAACGTGAATTTCGGGCGCAGATAGAGTTGGTCAAAAAATACCTACCATGGGCCAGCCACCTCTCCGCGCACATGGGTTGCACAAACGCCAACGCCGAGGTGAAAGCACTCACTGAACGGCTTTCGGCCGAGTATAAATTACCTATTCAAATGCCACAGGGAACGCTACCAATCAAAGGGTTTGGGGGAGCGACCAAATCGCCCGAACAAAAAGAACAAGACTTAGTGGCCATTTTAAAAGCACTTACGCCAGGCACACATTTTTTGGTTGAGCATCCTGGCTACGACAACGGCGACATGAAAGGCGTGGGCCATATTGGCTACGAAAACGTGGCTTACGACCGCGAAGGCGTTACGCGGGCGTTCACAAGCGCCGCTGTCAAAAAGGTAATTGCCGAGCGCAACATCAAACTCATCAGCATCAAAGAAGCTTTGAAATAAGAATAGTTCAGCCCCAGACAAAGCTCATTTGTTTGGAGCTGAACTATAAATTTAACAAAGGGATAATTAGGCCTGATTGACCGCAGGAACTGCGTTTTTACCATATCTTCTCTTGCGTTGATCCAATTCCGAGCGGGAAAAAAGTGATACTACCATCAATTGGAGGGGGGATTGTCCAAAAACACTCATATTACCAACTAAAAGGAGAAGTAAATACTTGGGCATGAAAGAAAGTAGAGGTTTATTTCAGAAATAAACCAAAAAACCGCACTTTAACCAATCAATTTAGTAAACGGTATGCGCTCACCCCAATTTTAATTGTCTACGTCTTTAATGACGGGCCGGGTATCTTTCATGCGTTTCTCATACGTGATTTTGAACCTGCTCAAGTTTGGCCGATAAGCCCTTTTACGCGCCAACTCATGCTGATAAATCGTTTGCCCCAACTGATACAAAAACGGATGTCCGACACTTTCGTATTCATATTTATTATCGTTCAGAATTCCGTCACTATTCACGTACACCGTTGCCGAAAGCATGTATTCTACCTTATTTTTGAAATCTACTACGTACGACGCGTCCGTCAGAAAACCGTACGCCCAGCCCACTTTGTTGAACACTCGCACGCCCTCAGGCAATTGGTGGTGGGTGCTATCCTGAAAAAAGAATTTGACGTAACTATCGTAGTATTGATTTCCGTCATATTTGGGATAATTGGTCTCTCCCGGAAACTGAGAAAGGTATTGATACAGAAACTTGTAATCCTCTTTAGTCAACTCAAAACGCTGCTTAGCTGGCACTGAAAGAGGAAACATCACCGATTGTAGCATTTGTTGGAAAGCCTCCAGTGGTAATTTATTCCTCGTCGTAAAATCAATGGGCTCGTTGATGAGACTATCTTTGGCGTTCATATACCCCTTTCCCACTTTGGCAATTCGACTAAAATCAAACGGTTCAGGGTTATACGCAGCAGGTTGGGCGTACAAAAGCGAGCCATCTTCGCGGATAAACCTTACGGGATTGGTATGGCGATTTTCTTCGGGAGTCATGCGCACAAAACGGTGTGTGATGCGCGTATCTGGGTATCCTTTGGCGTGTAATGCGCGGTTGATGGCCTGCTGTCCCACAAATTCATACATCCGGCTGTAGGCGTCGTTGTCGCTGACCAGAAAGGCTTTTTTGATAAAATGGGCAATCGACGGAAATCCGTTGGGCGACGTTTCATCTTTCCACTCCTTGGTTTGTCCGCTAAACGCCGAATCAAACTGCATCGACATAAACCTATCTAATCCATTGATTTTCAAATTATTAATCTTTTCTAAAGACAACAACGCAAGGGGTAATTTAACAATCGAAGCAGGATTGAAGTAAATATGACTGTCGAGGTTAAAATAGTAATTTTTAAAAGATGGTTTGTTGTTTTTGTCGCGGTCAATTTGCGTGTAGATAATCTGAAGGCGGTATTTTTCGGGATGCCTGACCACGTCCTGAAAAACCGTATGTTGGTTTTCGGTAAGCAACTGCGCCATCAAAACGTGGGTTTTGGGCTGGGAATGAGCAACGGAAATTGACAAAAAAACGAATAAAAATATAAAGCAGTGGCGAAAGAGTTTGCGCATAAGTACCAAGAAAAATTATTCCTGCAATTTTGGAATTTAATTCCAAAATTGCAGGAATAATTTCACGCCAACGGACAAATAATTAGGGGTAAAAAACACCAGCACTTGCGCAAAAAACTACCGCGCTACTTCAATTTTATACTTTTTACCTTTCATTTTCTCTTCCTTGATTTTCTCCAACAGCGCTTTGTATTTCGAGCGTTTTACGGCGGCAAAGGAGATATAATCTTTCACTTCAATCAGCCCCAAATCTCCTTTTTCAAGTTCGCCTTTTTGGGAGAAAAAACCGACAATATCCACTTTGTTTAGCTTATTTTTTTTTCCACCGCTCACATAAATCGTCACAAATTCGGGTGGGTTGGGCAATGGGTAGGTATCCAAAAGCTGGATTTCGATCATATTGTTTTCCACGTATTGTGGGCGCACTTCGTCCTTTTGGAAAATCAAATAAGAATTGCCCGTGGCGTGCATTCGGGCCGTTCGGCCATTCCGGTGAATGAACTCGTGCTCATGGATGGGCAAATGATAATGGATAACGTGTTTCATCTCGGGAATATCCAGCCCACGCGCAGCCAAATCTGTGGTAACCAAATAATTGACACTACCGTTTCTGAACTGAATCAATGCGCGTTCGCGCGCATCTTGGTCCATGCCACCGTGATAAAAAGCCGCCTGAACGCCCCTTTCCTTTAACAATTCGCAGGTTCGCTCCACGGCATCGCGGTGATTGCAGAAAATCAGTGCCGACTCCGAATGTAGTGAACAAATCAGCCGAAACAATGTATCGGCCTTGTCTTTATCTTCCGAAATCACGGCCTTCATCACCAAAGCTTGCGGGCCTTCTTCTTCGGGCGTAAAATTGACAATGGTGGGCGTGACCAATCCCACAAACCCAGGAATTTTGATGCCCGCCGTGGCCGATACCAGCACCCGTTTGGTGAGATTTCGTAAACCGTCCATGATAAAGGCCATTTGCTCCTGAAAGCCCATTTCCAAGGACTTATCAAATTCATCCAGAATCAGCGTCTGAATATCGTCCAACGAAAATGAGTTACGGGTCAAGTGGTCGGCAATTCGACCCGGAGTACCAATCAAGACCGCCGGGGGCTGACTAAAATTCTGGATTTCGGTCGCCATCGCGTGTCCTCCATAACACACATTTACTTTAAAACCCGTGGCCATTTTTTTCCATACCTGCTCAATTTGCATTGCTAACTCACGCGAAGGGGTAAGAATCAAACACTGAACCGTCTGTTTTTCAGGTTGAAGTAATTGTACCAGTGGCAACAGAAAGGCCAGCGTTTTACCAGAGCCAGTTGGAGATATCAATAACGTGTTATTATTGTTCAAAATGGCTTTATGGGCCGCTTGTTGCATCGGATTTAATGCTTCAACTCCTACGTTGGAAAGTATCGTTGAAATGGGTTGGTTCTTGTTCATGCCGCAAAGGTACGGCCTTCTGACGGGATTTGAGAATTTGAATCGGGCTTATCGAGCTTTCATTGCGCATCAAACTTGCAAATCCACGATGATTTCGGGTCGTTGGGCATTTTCTTTTAGTAGGATGTTAGGCGTAACGCTGGCAAACTGCTTAAAGTCTTTGGCTAAATGGTCGTAGTCGCTGTACCCAAAATGAACTGCTACGCTTAGCCAATCCAAATGGGGCTGTGCTTCTTTGTACTGAAAAGCCTGATAAAAACGGCTGATGCGGCTATACAGTTTGGGACCAATCCCCATGCGCTCACTGAATTTACGTTCAAACTGTCGCGGACTCAAGCAGGCTTGACTTGCCAACCAATCCAGCGAAAACTGCGCGGGGTTTTTCTGCAGCAGCAGCCCAATTTTATCAATTGGAGAACTTTCCTTCTTGACGTTTCTAATTTTGCCAATCAGAAACTCTTCCGCACGTTCAATCATTTCTTCGTAGCTATTGGCGTCGGCAATTTGGTCGCTTACTTTCAGCAATTCGGGGTGAATCAAGGCCGATGCATCATGGTAAGCCGCCGTTAACTCATGATTCGGAATGCCCAACAAACGATACATAGCTCCCGGCTGAAAGATAACCATCAACATCAAAAAATCAGGACCATAATAGTTTTGAAAATTGAGCCGGCTCACCTGTTGCCCAAATACAGCACTACGGGCTACTTTAAAACTATGGCCAGCCGTCAAATCATGTGAATAAATTCCACCACGCCCAAAAAATGCCAAGGCTTGCTCAATTCTTGTAGGGTAAGGTTTAATATGATGACCTATTGTCGAATTGAGATTGACCAATAGATAATTTTGGACAAAAGGCCGCAGTGTCAAGCTCGGCATTATCTCCCTGAATATCATAAACTTAGTCGATATAAGACAAAATTAATCACATTCCCGAGAATACCCCACAATCGCCCTCAGATTTGTTGAAGTAGGGCTGCCAACTCAACGGGCATTGACAAAAAAGGTGAATGACTCGACTTCAATCTGTACACGCGCTCGCACTTGACCCGGGTAGGCAGCAGTGTTTTATCCAAATCTTTACTTTCAGTACACAGAATATAATACTTTGGTATGTTCCCATACACTGCATCCGTTAGCCTGACAGGCGTACCTAACGGGGCAAAAGCTTGCCGTGAAAGGTTTTGGTGCGCAAACTGTCGGTCTTTATCGGTACAATCATGGTAAAAAAGCACATCAGCCAAATCGGGTTTGAAAGTACTTGTTTTATGATTTGGAGCCACAATTAATGCTTTCCCGATGGTAATTCGGCTCGTATCTTTGGGTAGAGTTGCTTCAATCAGCTGGGCCAATGAGCTTACTGAATCACCGTTTTTGGGTAAAAAAGCATCCAAAAACACCAGCTTACTTACTTTCTTTAATCCCAATTGTTCGGCGGCTTGAGCTATCACCACTCCTGCCATCGAATGGCCCACCAAAACCACTTTTCCTCCCGTTTGCTGGGCCACATCCACCACTTTAGACACGTAGCGGTCGAGCGTGACATCGTCGGGAGGCGTGGTATCTGTGCCATGACCCGGTAGGTCAATCGCTACCACTTTGTGCCCTTGGGCGGTCAAAAGCGGAACTACTTTGTTCCAGCACCAAGCGCCATGCCATGCTCCATGTACCAACAAATAAGTTTGAGACGACTGTTTTTTCGCGAAACAAAAAGGATTTAGACAGACGATTGTCAATAAAAACAAAAGCTTTTTCATCATTTCGAAGGGTTATGTTTCAGGCAAAAGTACCCGTTCGACTCAAAAGGCGACAAGTAAAAAAACGACATCTTTTGCCATTACCATTCAAATCATCTGTCGAATGAACACAAAAAAAGCAAGCCTTCCGACTTGCCTTTTTTGATTTATACTGCTTTAAAGATACCGTCCATTTTTTGACTGATGACTTCTAGTCGCTTTCGGTCGCCGCCGGGCACTTCTGCCGATGCCCAGCCCGAATAACCGATTTTGGCGAGGGCTTGGTTGACTACGGGCCAGTTGCAATCTCCTTCCAACAACTCCACGTTAAACCCTTTCCAAAGGCCTTCATCCTGTTGTTTTTTACGGCTAAACTCCTTGATGTCAATCTTCATGATGCGTTTGCCGAGTGCTTCAATCCAATGCTCAGGCCAGCCGTAACGCAGGATATTGCCCACGTCAAAGTACCAACCTACCAGCGGGTGATTGATTTCATCCACATAGCGAGCGGCTTCCACGGGGCTAATGAGGAAGTTGTTCCATACATTTTCAAGCGCGATTTTGATACCCGTTTTTTCGGCAATCGGAATCAATTTACGAATCTCGGCCTGAGAACGCTCGTAGGCTTCTTTGTAGCTTGTGCCTTCATTGACCACGCCAGGCACCAATAGCACCGTAGTACCGCCGTACATTTTGCAATCATAAAGGGATTTTTCCATTGCCTTCGAGCACACCTCCCGCACTTTAGGGTCGGCACTCGACAACGGCGATTTCCAGTGCGCAGAATTGACTACTCCCGGCAGTTCTAAACCCGTTTTGTCGCGGGCTTCCAATATTTCTTTGGGGTCAATGTCGTTGGGAGAATCCAACTCAACACCGTCAAAACCAAGGTCTTTCAGGAGTTTAAATTTGTCAAGAACGGAGAGTTTTTCGGTCACCATTCCGTATTTCAAGCTCTTCTTAATCAGCGGTGGCGCCACGGGAGAAGCCTGCACAAACGTATCGACGCCTATTACCGCCGCTGAGGCCGCCACGGCGGTATTTTTGATGAATGTTCTTCTTTGCATGAGAGAGGTTTTGGTTTATCCGAAAATAAAATATCCGTTAATTGTTAACAGTAATCATTCATCCAGTACGGATAAGTTTTTACAGATAACAACTAACGGACACTCATTTTAAACTTAAATGAAAGGCGTAAATCCAGGGCGAGCCACTTCAATTTTTGGAATAGGTGTCTCGAAATTAACCGAATCAGGACCAAGCTTCTCGGTTGATTTCATGGCATCTTCCCAGGTAATTTTCTTACCAGTATACGCCGCCATCCGGCCCATGATGGCAATCATGGTGCTGTTGGCCATCCACTCACCGTTGTTAATTGGCTTGCTGTTACGGATAGAAGCAAACAATTCGTTGTGCTCGGTTTGGTACATATCATTCTGTACGCCCGAATATTCCCACGGATTTTGTCCTTCAATTTTGTGCGTTGGACGCGAGCAATTGGCCATCGCCCGGCCTTTGGTTCCGAAGGTCTCAACCAAGTAGCTGCGCTCGGTATTTTCCTGCTGACGCGAGAAGTGGAAGCCTTTGGCCCCGTTGGGATAATCGTAAGTAATGGCAAAGTGATCAAAAATATGACCGAACAGCGGGTCAACCCGCACCTGACGGCCACCCGTTCCGACGGCGCTCACGGGCAAAACATCACCCATGGCCCACGACATCATGTCGATGCTGTGAACGGCCTGCTCTACGATGTGGTCACCCGCCAACCATGTATAATACATCCAGTTACGCAACTGAAACTCCATATCTGACCAACCAGTCTGACGCGGAAAATTCCAGGCACCGCCCGTATAATAGGTATTGTAAATGCTCATTACTTCGCCAATCGAACCATCGTTGATTTTGCCGAATACGGCACGTTTTGGTTCGTGGAAGCGCCAGCAAAAGCCCGACACAAGCGAAAGGTTTTTCTCTTTTGCAACCTTTGCCAATTCCATGACCTTACGAATACCGGGCGCATCGACGGCTACTGGTTTTTCACAAAAAATATGTTTACCCGCGTTGATGGCCGCTTCAAGATGCAACGGACGGAAGAACGGAGGTGTTGCCAATAAAACAACGTCAACGCCCGAATCAATCACTTTTTGGTAGGCATCAAACCCCACGAATTTGCGCTCATTGTCCACCTTTACTTTATCTCCGTGTACTTTGCGCAATCCTTCCAAACACGTATCGAAGCGTTCGGGAAAAATATCGCCGAGGGCGTGTAAAACTACGTTGGGATCCGCTTTGAGGGCTTGCATCGCTGCGCCAGAGCCACGGCCGCCGCAACCGATAAGACCCACTTTGAGGGTGTCACTGTTGATGCCCGCAAAAGCACGATTTGGAACAATAATGGATGGAAATGCAGTACTTGCAAGGGCCGCTCCTGCTAGTTTTAACACATCGCGACGTGAGGTGTTCATATAAGTGTGTGTTTAAATGGTTTAGAAAATAGTAAATATACAAAACAATGATTTACCGTGAGTATCTGACTTAGGTATTATTTCAAGGTTTATACGCTGATTCAAAAATGCTACATTTTTTTTAATAAATAGTAATTAAATAGTAAATTATTTTAAATAATGACGTTAAATCCTCCATTTTGTTGCGTATTGGAATTTTCGTCTTTGATATTCAAATATGCATATGAATCTGTAAATGCCAATCAGTGAAACTAAGAATGGGCTATTGCTAAAATGAAATCCCTTCTTATTTTTGGTCAAAAAACCGATACTTATGTACATAAAGCGCCATCTTAATTTCGTCATTATCTATTTCTACACTTGGAGAATGATTTTGGCTTCGTTAATTACGGGAAGTTTGGCCATTTTCGTTTACCAATACCTCGGTTGGAAGTGGGTCGCGATTCCGTGGCTACCTATGTCATTGATCGGTACGGCCACTGCTTTTTATGTAGGTTTCAAAAACAATCAAGCCTACGGCCGCAACTGGGAAGCGCGCATCATTTGGGGCGCAATTACCAATTCCAGTCGTGCGTTTGGAGCTACGCTCAGGGCCTATGTTAACAACGATTTTACGGAGCATCCTGTACCACAAACCAAGATAAACCAGGAAATACGCACGCTTATTTATCGTCATATCGGCTGGCTCCATGTGCTCAAAAACGCAATGGCCCAACGTACCGCGTGGGAACATGAAGACATTGCCAGCAAAAGACAACGCAAAGCATTGGCCAAAGAACAAGAATCTATTGAAGAACACTTAGCCCGCTGTCTGTCACCCGAAGAAATTGAGTGGCTGAAAACCAAGAAAAACGGTGCAACACAACTATTGGACAGGCAATCCCAGCATTTAGTCAGGTTGCGGCGCGAGGGTATGATAGACCATTTTCGTCATATAGAATTACAAAAATTCATTACTGATTTCTACACCGAGCAAGGCCGATCGGAACGCATCAAAAACACGCCTTTTCCGCGCCAATACGCCACTACGAGTTTGATTTACATCTTTATCTTTATTGTTTTGCTGCCTTTTGGGATGATTGGAGAGTTTGTTAAACTCGGTGAAAGCCTCTTATGGCTTCTGATTCCGTTCAACTTGGTAGTTACGTGGGTGTTTATGCTGATGGAATACACGGGCGACGTGAGTGAAAATCCTTTTGAAGGCTTACTCAACGACATTCCGCTGCGCAGCATCGTTCGTACGATTGAAATTGACCTGCGTGATATGCTGGGCGAAGATAATTTACCCGAAAAAATACAACCTGAATTTGGGATTTTATTGTAAGGTTTTAAGCTAATCTTTACGTCTACGTCTCCACAACACCAAAGGCTCGTTCGGGTGATTGACCGTCCTGTAGAAAAAAGGCGTTAGGTGTTAAATTGGTAAACTCTTTAAAATCCCGTACTAAATGTTGGTAGTCATAATACCCTAAGTCAATGGCAACACTCAACCAATCCTTGGAAGGTTGGGCATTTTTTAGTTTCATGGCATTTTCAAATCGGGCAATTCTAGCATACAATTTCGGACTAACGCCCTCTCTCTGAACAAATTGACGATAAAACTGCCGCTGACACAAGCAAGCTTGATCGGCAAGCCAGTCCAAAGAAGCAGTCGAAGGGTTTTGTAAAATATAACGGCTTACTTTATCAATCGGTTGTTCCACTTTTTTTGCTTTTTTAATCAAATGCAACAAAAAACTTTCTACAATTTTAATCATTTCGGTGTAATGATTGGCATAGCTCAATCGCTCATTGACTAAGCGTATTTCGGTAGAAAACACCTGCTCTGCATCCAAAAACGTGTTTGTCAATTCATTGGAAGGAATGCCCGTAAGACGAAACAAAGCCCCGGGCTGGAATTGCACTTGAAACACCATAAAATCCCGCCCTACGTGGCGGTTTGTAACGATAGAATGTTGCCCATACAAGCGCGACCGGGTACTTGCCACCAATTTGCCATCAAATCCATATTCCACTTTTTCGGGGTCTTTCGGAAAAAAAGACAAGCAATTTTCGGCACGAGGCCAATACGATTTTACGGGTAAAACAGTCATCGAACGCGGAAATTCACAGCCTACAATCTGAAACTGCCTCACGTATTCACGCAAGGCAGGGCTTGGAAGTCGATAATCGTAGATGGCTACCATAATCGGAGCAATTTGGGTTTATTTTATCGTTAATCCTGAACCTAACACGGTCATTCCGTGGGTCTTATGAATTTCTTCCGCTTGCTCTTTCGTAGGCGGCGCTTTCAACTCATTCATTGTCAGAAAAAACTCCTCCATTTTACCAGCAGGCTGGACGTAATAAATGATTTTGCTTTTTTCAGAGAGCTGTATCCACGTATGAGGAACCTTTCGCGGGGCAAAAACGGTATCTCCTGCCTTCGCCGTGAACTGCTTATCTCCTACCTGAAACAAAAACTCCCCTTCAATAATGGAAAAAATCTCGTCTTGTTCGTGATGTACGTGCAAAGAAGGACCCACTTTATCGTTGCCAATATACTCAAAAACAGCCAATTGACCATTGGTATCTTTGCCCGAAATTTTAAGGTCATTTGGGTTAACTCCTTTGTAAGGTGTATGAACACCAAACCGGGCGTCGCCAGCTTTGACCACAAACGGAGGTGTGTTAGTGGTGACCGTTTTCTGGGCCAAAAGAGATTGAGTGGCTACGCCAGTAGCGGCAACGGTCAAGAAGTTTCTGCGTTTCATATTTGTTTGATTTTAGGTTGTTTATTATGCAAAACTCCCCATTCAAACGCAGAAATTGGTGGGAAAAAATGGACATTTTTACGTTTCTCTCAACCCAAAGTTTCGTTCAGGTGCTTGGGTGTCTACTTTGTAAAAATCACCAGGGCTGAGATGGGTAAAATCTTTATAGTCTTTGGCCAGATGCTGGTGATCGTAGTAACCGCAAGCGATTGCAATACTTAGCCAATCTAAATGAGGATACGCATTTTTCATACGAAATGCTTTTTCAAATCGAACAACTTTGTCAAACAATTTAGGCCCAATGCCCATTCGTTCAGTGAATTTTCGATGAAATTGCCGTGGACTTAAACATATCTGGTCAGCAAGTCGGTCTATCGAAATAGATTGATATTGGTTTAAAATAAGCGAGCCTACCTTATCCACGCTGTGTAAATTCCGTTTGGATTGACGTATAATCTTTTCCAGAAATGATTCTGCAATTATAATCACCTCCTCAATATCTTCCGAATTGCACATTTGCTCGTGAGCGGTTCGAATGTCTTTACCCCAAATGGCCTCGGCATCAATAAACGTATTGGTGAGTTCATACGATGGTATGCCCGTTAGACGAAACACGGCACTCGGTTGTAAAACAATTTGCAACACCCAAAAATCACAAGCGACGTACCGAGTAGTAACGGTAGTATGTTGCCCACTAAGAGTACATTTGGGGTAGGCTTGAGGTGCAAGACCTTCGTAACCAATATTTTGCTGCTCTCTGAGACAAAAAACAAGGCAGTGTTCGGGACGGGGCGAGTAAACTTTACTGGGGGGAACCACCCCTGTCCCAAACACAAAACGGATGATTTGGTGCTTTCTGACGTACTCACGTAGTGCTGGACTGGGAATAACATCTCGGAGAATCATCTTATTCTAAGCTTAATGGTGGACCTACATTCTTCATACCATGATCCAAGAAGATTTTATCAAATTCAGCCTGTGTAGGTACTCCTTTTAACGTATTCAATTTTACAAAAAACGCTTCTAATTGACCCGCAGGCTGCAAGGTATAAATGAGTTTGCCCCTGTCCGAAAGCTGAATCCATGTATGAGGAATGTTTCTTGGAAGAAAAATCGTATCGCCCGCTTTCAAGATAGATTTTTCATTTCCTAATTGAAATCGGTACTCCCCCTCAACAACGTAAAATATTTCGTCTTGGTGAAAATGCACGTGCAGGCCCGGGCCTATTTTCTGCGTACCAATATACTCAAAAACAGCCAGTTGACCATCGGTGTCTTTGCCCGAAATTTTCACATCGTTTGGATTTACCCCCTGAAAAGGCGTATGCACACCCGAGCGAGCTTCACCTGCTTTGACGATAAAACCATTTTTGTCGATGATTTTTGAGGCTGCGTTTGCGCTTAATACACTTACTGCCGCAGTACTAGCTGCGGCAGTGGATAAGGATAAAAATTTTCTGCGTTGCATAACTCTTGCGTTTTAAAGTTGTTATGCAAATTTCAACTAGTATTTGACAGATTTATTGGTACAAATCGGACGTTTTTTTGATCAAATACTGTCTCCTATTCTTTATCCCATTCATCCGTATTTTTAATCCCCAACTTCTTAGGGCTAAATACGGGATCCAAACCTGCTTTTCGCTGTTGTTCATAATCTTTAAAGGCTTTGAAAGCGAGTTTTCTGAGCTGTAAAATGGCAATAATTTGAGCCACGCCAGCATTGTATTTTCCAACGTACCTGCAAAAAGCGGGTAGCAATCCAAAAGTAAATGCCCACCACCAAGCAAAGTAAAATCAGGGCATTACTCCAAATACAGTAGAAAAGTGGTATTTCACCTATTTTAAATACTACCCATCCTGAGAACCAAGTTTTTGATTATGCCCTTATCCACAACATTTACCTGCTTCGTTCGCCTCTTTTTGGCGGCATTCTTGATGCAATCAGCAACTGCCCAAGTCACTTTTTATGTGGCTCCTAACGGCAGCGATGCTAACAACGGTATATTACAAAAACCGTTCAAAACACTCTCCAAAGCGCTCTTGTCGGCCCAACGAGCCAAGGGACAGAAAGTAACTATTCAATTGAGAAAAGGTACGCACTATTTAGCTAAAACACTGACGATGAACGCCTTTGAGGCGACGTTTGCATCGCTGGTGATCACAGGTTATAAAAATGAACCCGTTTTTATCAGCGGTGGGCAACCCTTACAGCTTGCGTGGAAGCCTTACCAAAACGGCATTTATCAGGCGGTTGTACCGCCCAATATTCTATTTGAACAACTTTTTATCAACGGTCAGCAACAGCCCTTGGCCCGTTATCCTAACTATGATACTAGCGCGCGGGTTTTTCACGGGACTGCCGCCGATGCGATTTCACCCGAGCGCGTCAACACTTGGAAAAATCCGACTGACGGATACGTTCATGCCCTGCATTCGGGCGAATGGGGCGGGTTTCACTATCTCATTACGGGAAAAGACGAAAAAGGAGAATTAAAACTAGAGGGAGGTTGGCAAAACAACCGCCCCGCTCCAATGCATAAACAGTACCGTTTCGTCGAAAATATCAGGGAAGAACTGGATGCACCCGGAGAATGGTTTTTTGACAAAACAAGTCGTATTCTCTATTTCTACCCACCCCAAAACGTCAATCTTGGAACCGCTTTGGTGGAGGTATCCATGCTCAAAAATCTCATTGAACTAAAGGGAACGACCAACAAGCCTATCCGTAATG
Source organism: Runella rosea (assembly GCF_003325355.1). Lineage (GTDB taxonomy): Bacteria > Bacteroidota > Bacteroidia > Cytophagales > Spirosomataceae > Runella > Runella rosea. The sequence goes on along the minus strand of NZ_CP030850.1, from coordinate 344,764 downwards.
TGCAGCTCAGAAACCTACACTTCGTCCATACCGAGCGCAGTTTTATGGAAACCAAAGAACCGCTGGTACGCAGCGACTGGACTTTTTACCGCGGCGGCGCTGTACTTTTTGACGGCACCGAAAACTGTAAAATCACTGATTGTACATTCACTGACTTGGGCGGAAATGCCATTGTAGTAAGCAATTACAACAAACACACCGCCATCAGCGGTTGTTACATTCACCACATCGGCGCGAGTGCGGTGGCGTTTATCGGCGACCCAAAAGCGGCACGTTCGCCTTCGTTTCGGTACGAACTTTCGATTCCTTACGAAAAATTGGACAAAACGCCCGGACCCCAAACCAACAATTTTCCGCAGGAATGTACGGTCACGAATAACCTGATTCATGACATGGGTCAACTTGAAAAACAGGCCACGGGAGTCCAAATTGAACTATCAGCCTCCATTACGGTCAGCCATAACAGCATTTATAACACCCCACGTGCGGGTATCAACATCGGCGACGGAGCCTGGGGTGGGCATATTTTGGAATACAACGACGTATTTAACACGGTCTTGGAAACGGGCGACCACGGCGCTTTCAATTCTTGGGGGCGTGACCGATTCTGGTACGCCAACCGCAGCTACATGGACAGCATTGTGGCGGCGCACCCCGAACTAATTTTGTTAGACGCTCAAAAACAGACCATTATCCGCCACAACCGTTTTCGTTGCGACCACGGCTGGGACATTGATTTGGACGATGGTTCCTCGAATTATCATATTTACAATAACGTTTGTCTCAACGGAGGGCTCAAACTTCGGGAGGGTTTTTACCGCAAAGTAGAAAACAATATTATGGTCAATAACTCCTTTCATCCGCACGTGTGGTTCAAAAACAGCGGCGATGAGTTCAGGCACAACATTGTCATGAAAAAATATTTCCCCATTCAGGTGAAGGACTGGGGCATGAACATTGACCAAAATTTATTCCCAGATTCGGCCTCGCTGGCATTGGCCCGTAACAACAACACGGATGCGAAAAGTACGGCAGGCAATCCCGCATTTATCAATGCTTCGGCGGGGGATTATCGGGTAAACGCCTCCTCTCCTGCCTTGCTCATTGGCTTTAAAAATTTTTCTATGACTGACTTTGGGGTACAAAAACCTGAGTTAAGAAAACTTGCTTTACAACCAATCATTCCAGCACTTATCAATGCGCAATTGCTTGACGGTAAAACCTCAATTATCTCATTCTTAGGAGGAACACTCAAAAACATTGAAGGATTGGGGGACCGCTCAGCCTACGGATTGCCCGACGAAACGGGCATTCTCATAACCTCGGTTGGGCAAAAAAGTCTTTTGACCCAGTCTGGTTTATTAGAAAAAGACGTAATAAGAACGGCTGATGGTAAAGCCGTAAAAAATATTCACGCATTTTTGGATATATATCAAGAAGTCAATTGGCACGGCAAAATAAACCTCGAAATCATTCGTAATCAGCAGCTTCTAAAGTTGGTGTTGCTTCTAAAATAAAAACTGCCATCGACAAACGAGGATGGCAGTTTCGATCAATACAAACTAAATCTATTTGGGTCACTGACGGAAAATATCTTCCGTTTGGTGTTATCTGTGAAAATGTTCTACCATTTTTCAGGAGCCTCTTTCGACTACTTACCGACAACTGTTTATTGTCTGGCTAAATGGACAAACCACTTTCTCAGAGACATAGACCATTAAGTATATATGTATGTTTAGATTAAGAATATCAAACTAATTTTTACAGCGAAATAAAATTAGTACAATACGTAAATTTTTGTTTTAGAATGAAATTAAATTTGGATTAAAATTGAAATTTAAGAATATAAAATAGGCAATAGCCCTCTATATCTACATTTTAAACTAATCTTTCTCCAATACACTACATCTATTGACAGTGACTATTGCGCACAATCGCTCGCTTTTTCAGTAAGAGCGTGGTACTTTACCAAAAAAATCATTCTTTAATTCAACGATTCATTGGATGATTTTTCGGTAACTTACGTTTTCCCAAAAATGTACAAATCTCAATGACGTCTATATCAGAATCAACTTCTACCGAAAAACAAAGCCTTCATCCCCGAAATCCCCACCGTTTCCGATACGATTTCCCTGCACTTATTAAAAGTTGCCCCGCATTAGCGCCTTTTGTTTTGCGCAATAAATACCAAGATGAATCGGTCGATTTTGCCAATCCTGAGGCGGTCAAAATGCTCAACAAGGCCATTCTAATTCATTTTTACGGCATACAGCATTGGGATATTCCCGCCAATTATCTTCGACCTCCCATTCCTGGCCGGGCCGATTATATTCATTATTTGGCCGATTTATTGGGTTCGGTCAATGATAACGTTATCCCAATCGGTAAGGAAATTACGGGGCTTGACATCGGCGTGGGGGCCAATTGTGTCTATCCCATCATTGGACACCAAAGTTACGGTTGGAGTTTTGTGGGGTCAGATATTGACCCCAAAGCGATTCAGAATGCCAAACGAATTGTGACGGCCAACCCCGTGCTTACCCCCTTCATCGAATGTCGTTTGCAAACAACTCCCACTGCCATTTTCAAGGGAGTTGTACAAGCCAATGAAAAATTTGATTTCACGATGTGTAACCCTCCTTTTCATGCTTCATTGGCTGAAGCCACTGCAGGAACACAGCGCAAATGGCAAAACTTGGGACGGACGAGTGCTTCCCAAAAAGAAACCTTGAATTTTGGCGGACAAAACGCCGAATTATGGTGTGAAGGTGGCGAAAAAGCGTTTGTAACCAAAATGATTGAGCAAAGTGCCCAAATCGCCAACCAATGTTTTTGGTTTACTTCATTGGTTTCTAAAAAAACGACATTGCCATTTTTATACAAGGCCCTAAAAAAAGTAAAAGCCTTTGAAATACAGACCATTGAAATGGCTCAAGGACAAAAAGTCAGTCGTATGATAGGATGGACTTTCCTCGGAACCCATCAACAGAAAGTGTGGCGGCAGGAACGTTGGCAGTAAAACAAAAGAAGCCATTTTTATAACCCCACAAATTCAGGATTGAGTTGAAGGCGGCGTTCGGGATTAAGATTGCTTTCCTGAATCAACCTATTGGGCGTGACTCCTGCAAAACGTTTGAAATCTTTGACCAAATGCTGGTAATCGGTATAACCTGTATTCACGGCAATACTTAGCCAATCTAAGTCTTGCCGGGTATCTTTTAATTCATACGCCTGATAAAACCGACAAATGCGGGCGAAATACTTCGGTGTTACACCTACTTGCCGCTCAAAGCGTTTTTCAAATTGCCGAAAGCTCAAACAGGCATCATTGGCCGTTTTAGAGAGGCTAAATCCCTGCGGATTGGCCAAAATGAGGCTCCCGATGCGATCCATCGGCTCAAATCCAAACTTGACTCGGGCCACTTTCTTGGTAAAATAGCGATCAAGAATGCGAGGGAGTTCATCATAAGTAGTTGCATTAACTAATTGGTCTTCAACATCGTCAATTTCTCGCCCCAAAATCGCCTGCGCTTCTACGTATTGATGCAACAGTTCGTACATAGGTATACGCAGTAGTTTATGAATGGCTCCAGGGTGAAACCGAACGTGTACCATCATGTATTCGGAAGGCAAATGCAGATTTTGACGGGTAGCAGGCATTCCAAAAATAGACGTTCGCGGACGTACCTTACATTCGCCTGTTTCTACAGTTTCGGCGGTTTTGATGCCTCTTATGACAAACGTCATCCCTTCTTCGGGATTAACAGGATACGCCTTGGTAGGCGCAGGAATGTCCTTCCCAAATTTCATGTGCAACACCAAATACTCCTTAATATACTGTCTAATAGGTGGAGCAGGAGGAATGCGTTGACAAATCATAGCAAATACTTTTGATAAACTATTACATCAATACCTACTTAATAAAACAATCTATAATCCTTACTTAAATATAGGCAATAGTTTGATTGTCAAGCTATTTTGGTATGTAATAATGTTCGGAGATACCCGTAATTTTCCAATCCTTGCCTACTTTTTCGAGCATCACTAAACGGTGCGCTTTGATTGCCTTGCCGTCGGGGGCGGTGTAAGTAGTTTGGTAACTAGCAGCTGAAATCGTCCCCGCCGTTTTAATGCGAAAGTCGGCATTACTTACGCTCAAGGGCATGGCAGGTGGGAAAGCGGCGTCACTGACAAAATCAGCCCCCGTGCGAGAGGTGTAGGTGCCATCGGGTAGGTTTACACTAACAATGGTGTGTTTGCTGTCGGTGGCGTCAAACAACCAATATTTCCGCACTTCATTGGGCTGATGCGCTTTGAGCGCTTTTGCTTCGGCAAGTAGCGTAGCTTTGATGGCATCTTCTTCCGTTTGGGCGTATAAGCTTCCTGACGCAAACAAAAGAACAAAGAATAAATTTTTCATTTTTGAACAGGTTATTGTATAAAATAGGACTGTACAAAAATGGAGGGGTAAAAGAGGTTTTTAGTGGTAAAAAATCGTTGAAATTACCCCTTCTCAAAGAAAAAATGCCAAAGGGAATCTAACAACGCCTGATTCCCAAAAAAAAGATACGCAACGATGCCCAAATGAGTGACGTAATACCCAAGGCTGATAAGGTAAGGTTTATAGATTTTTCGGGTACGCCATTCGAGGATAAGGAATAGGGCAAACAAGGCAAAAACGGTTTCTAAGGCCGGGCCCTGAATACGTGCAAACGCCGGGCCTATAAAACCTATGATCGTCATAACCATAAAACGAGCGTGGTAAGCGGGCTTTTTGCGATAATAAATTGCCAAACCATACATTACTATAAACACAATAGGATCAAGCAGATTGGAGGCAAAAACAGGGAGGCTTTTTTCTCTGAGTTGTTCCTGACGTACAATCAGTATAAAGGAAAGAATCATCAAGGCCACCAATCCGTATGAAATTTTACCCAACAGACGGTGCCAATTGAGTTGCTTTTTAAGAATCAAAATCGGCTGCACAATGAGCATCAGCAACCATGCCATTATCATGAAAACATGAAAGTGAGTAACCGACGTAATGGTAATCGGAACATTACCAATTGGGCTGACAACGCCCTCAAAGTCGGGGAATTCACCGAAATAGCTCTGGTAAAAGCAATAAATAACCAATACCGTAAAAACGGCAAAGTAATAAGGCAGAAAGCGGTAGGTTTTTTCCATAAGGCATTTTTTTTCAAAAATGGTGCCTTTTAGGAGGATATTGGTGGTAAAAAAACGACCAATTTATCGGGTAGAGACGCGGTCGGTGACGATACCCAACACACGCTCAGGGGAATTTTTCTCCGCCACCATCATTACATTGGGCGTGACACCCGCAAACTGTTTAAAATCTTTGACCAAATGTTGGTAATCGTTGTAACCCGTTTGGAGCGCAATACTTAGCCAATCAAGGGATGGATTGATTTGTTTGAGCGAAAATGCCTTGTCAAAACGACTGATACGCGCCAAAAATTTAGGACTGACGCCCATTCTCTCCATGAATTGCCGCTCCAATTGCCTTGGACTCCAGCACGCTTGGTTCGCCAGCCAATCCAGCGAAAAATGAGTTGGATTATCAATTAAAAGTTGTCCGATTTTATTCACAGCGTTTTCATGAGCTTTCTTGGTTTTGATTTTTTGCCAGAGATAGCGCTCTGCTATTTGAATAATGGCTTGATAGGAACCGGCGTTGGCCATTTGTTCATTTATCTCCTTTATTTCATTCCCAATTACCGTTTCCGTATCCAAATATTGATCGGTGAATTGCACCAACGGAATCCCAAAAAGTTGATACATTGCTCCGGGCAAAAAAATGACTTTGAGCATTAAATAATCGTTTGACAAGTGCAGGTTTAAACGCGAAACCTGCTGCCCCGACAAGTAGTTGGAAGTCCGATGAATGATCTGTCCCGTTTGCTGATTGACACTGGTAAGCGTGGCATGAGGATTGAACGTGAGGCATTGCTCGGGGCAGGGAGCATACGATTTTATCAAAGCCGGTCCATTCTTACTAACCTTAAAATGCAACAGTAAATATCGTTTTACATACGATTGTAAATGCGAGGCAGGCTGAATGTACTGATAAATCATAGCAACCGATAATGACTGACTTTTTTTAAAAGTACAACCTAAAAGGGTATTTATCAACCCTTTGAAAAACAATTGATTAAACGGTAATTTTTGAAATCGAATTTTGTTTCAAATTCGACGTCAATCGGCCATCAGGGGCGAGCCTAAAAGTACCATATTATGTTTTTGGTAAATCTTAGCGCCAATTTCGGGGGTAATTTTTTCGACTTTACTCAGTTCTTCAAAAAATGCTTCCATCGTGGTAGCCGACTGCACAATCACCAACATCTTCGCAGGTTGAGTGGTGTTAGAAGTAAAACAATGCGGTACATTTCGTGGAATTAATACGTTATCGCCGCTTTTCAAATACAGTATCTCATCGCCGACTTTGAACTTCATTTCGCCTTCCAGGATGTAGAAAGTTTCGTCTAAATCCGGATGTGAGTGCAGGGGCGGCCCGTCGTTTTTGAGATTGTTGCTACTTTCAAAAATGTACAAATCGCCGTCGGTGTCTTTTCCCGAAACTTTGCAGTCTAACGTTACGGCTCCAATCTTTACCCTTTTCTGAAAGCGGGCTTCATTTTTGGCTACTTTAATGCCTTTTTGAGGACGTGCTTTTGGATTGATTTCCATTCCGAGAGAAGGTAAAAGCACTGCGCTTTTGACAAAATTTCTGCGTTCCATACCTGTGTTGTTTTTAGTAAAACGATTGATTAACAATACAAAGGTATCTTGGCAAACGTATTCGTAAGTGGTAGAAAATCCGCAAGTTTTAGCCTAACCGTAAGATTCGCTCCGGAGCAGCGGCTTGGGCTTTGAGTAATGAATTAGGCGTCGTTCCGGAAAACTGCTTGAAGTCTTTTACCAAATGTTGGTAATCATTGTAGCCTGTTTGAAGCGCAATACTCAACCAATCAAGCGTCGGATTTTGGTCTTTAAGCATGAATGCCTGATGAAAGCGGTTGATCCGTAAAAAGAATTTTGGAGAAACGCCTATTTGCTGCTTAAATCGTCGTTCAAATTGACTCAGTGATAAACAGGCTTGGTTGGCAAGATATTCAATCGAATAAGTCGCAGGCTGGTTTAAAATTAACAAATTCACTTTATCAAATGGGTGTATATCAACGGTTTGGTACTTTATTTTTTGCCATAAATAATCCTCAACGATTTCGATGATTTGTGAATAAGTAGCGGCATTGACCATTTGCTCATATACTTGACTAATATTAGGATTGAGTAAGGTTTCGGCATCAATACGTTCGTCCAAAAAAGCTTCGCTGAGTGGCATTTTTAGAAACTTTGCCAACCCTCCCTGCTGAAAATCAATCGAAACCATCCGTTGAGAGTGACTGATGTGGAAATCAAACCGTCTCCTTTTGTGCCATTGAGTGAGATTTTGGGAAAAGCCTTAAAAAGTCCCGTTTCCGGGTCAAAGGCATTCACGCCGCCTTTTAGATAAAACACTAAGTTGTGTTCCGGGCGCACGGGAAAGGGTTTGACAGGAATCGGTTGATTCCTGTCAAACTCAAAATGCAGTAAGCAATAGCTCTTTATGATATGCCTAAGCCTCGGCGAGGGCTCCAAATACCTGAAAAACATGCTGATTTACAAATAGTTGAATGGATGCAAAAATAGGCATTTTGACACCAAACAAGTGGTAAAAAATCGGCATTTTCCCCATGAATCAACTTAGAACGAGCTTTAATGCAGTAATTAACTACCGTTTTTGAAGCTTTGCTTAGAAGCGCAATACTTACTTCACCCCTAACTAATCATTGTTCAAAATCGACGGCTTTATTTTCAGGAACATCCAAGCTACAATGACCTGTAAGGCTAGGCCCGCAGGCGCTCTGTAGATCAAATCGTCTGTCCCCAATTTCTTAATCAATGGCAACGAATGGACGTTGTTTAATGGGACTTGAAAATCAGGCACAAAGTAGAGCAACGTAATCACAAAAAGATAAAAAACAAGCAGCAAATAACTGGTAACCAAGTATTTTGGAATTTCTTTCGGTCTGCGCCAATACATAGCAATCAACAGAAAAATAGGAGAGAAAGCCGCAAAAACGAACATAATGCCAAACAATATGTTGGGAGGCGTTTGTCGATAGGCCAGCCAATCCTTTGCCCCCACGGTTTCCCATAGAGGATAAGCCAAGCTACCTTCGATGCTCGTTGTACCCATATTATAGAAGTTCAACACGACCACAAGCAGAAATATCCATTTGGCTACGCGTTTAACGTCTTGGAGATACGTATGCAGAAATGAAATAAGGATAACCACTTGTAAGGCGGAAGGGATAATTTGGAAATAAAGCGTTTGGGACAGCAGGTGTTGGTTTTGCGCCGCATTATAGCCCGTGATCGCCCATTGCTTATAGATAGGCATCATCACCCATAGGGTAGTTACTACGGAAATCATGCCTAACACAACGCTGACATAAACTGCCTTTTTGGGAAAGAAATTGGGTGCCAGCCAAATCATTGAAATCGCCGACAACAGCATTAAAACGGCTGGCACATACCCAACCCAAATCATCAAACTGTTGTAGGTCTTTGTATAAAGCAGAAAGTTTTCATGGACATTGGCAAACTGAGGATTCATAATGAATTGTAACATCATCGCGATGCCAAAGTGGCGCAGTGTCAGAATGCTATAAATGAGCAAAGCCCATTTTGCAGCAGTTGTAGTGGATTTGTCAGACATAAGACGGCTACTTTCTCAGTATTAGATAAGGAAAATTATTAACTCAAACTTTACTTCAACGCTGAAGCCCGCTGCCATGCGGCTTTGAAACAAAGGGCGTCAAAGCTACCAATACAAAGCCCAAAATAGAAAACCACTCCCTGCTCTGAAAATTCTTGATGACTTGCGGGTGTATTTCATTGATTTTTGCCACTTGCTCGGCGGTAAGGTGCTGAAAATCTAAGGTTTCGATGTAGCGATTGATAGGAATTTGTTGGTTGCCAGTCAGCATTACATCGGCAATAAATAGCCCAAAAGCGGCCAAAATCAACCAAAATACCGGCGTTCGCCATTTCTTGATAAACAGCAGTAGGGAAATGAGATAACTAAACAGAATGATTGGCCCAACAACTCCCATACGAACTCGCATAAAACCGTCGGTAATTTGCCAGGATTTGGCCCAATCTACCGAATTCATCAAATCGCCTTTGGCATTGATAACCCCAAAAACCAACGGGTTGATCATGCCCGAAAAATGTAACCCTGCGTAAATACCCGAAATAAGAAGGAGAAAATACAACGCAACGGGGCGAATGGAGTTGATAAGCAGTGTCATTAGACAGAAAATTGAATTGATAATTTCACAAATCTACTTAACCCTTTTAGAGAAGGCTTAGTAAAAAAACGACATTTTTTAATAAATCACGGCTTTATCAAAATCAAAACCGCTCGGGACTGCACCCGTAAATTGCTTAAAATCACGCAGTAAATGATTGTGGTCAAAATAACCGCAGTCATGGGCAACGTTCATCCAACTCAACTGAGGGAATTTTTGCTTGAGTTTCATTGCCTGATTGAAGCGAATAACCCGTCCATAAAATTTGGGGGATACGCCTGTTCTTTCCACAAATTTGCGTTCAAACTGACGATTACTCAGGCACGCATCATTTGCCAATTTGTCCAATGTGAAAACACCGCCGGTCTGGTGCATTAATGGAATCACGGCGTCAATTGGATGTGTATCTACTTTGTAATTCCGAATTTTATTCAACAAAAATTCTTCAATAATGGCTACCATTTCATAAAACGTATCCGCATTTTCAATGCGCTCGCGCACTTCATTGACATCCTTACCTATAACGGCACTCATTTCCCCATAACTACCCGCAAATAGACTCATTGGAATGCCAAACAGCCGAAAGAAGCCCATTGGTTGAAGCAAAACTTTAAACATCAAATAATTATTCGGAATCAGCAGATTATGTCGGAGCGTGATTTGCCCTGCAATGAGATTATCAGGCATTTTAATTGTAGAATTGTCCAAATAATTTACGCATAATTTGCCTTTGGGATAAAAATAAAGCCCCGTTTCAGGAACGGGAGCAATCGGCAAACTCACCAAAGGCATATTGTGCTGAATGTGCAAATACCAATACGCTTTTACAAAAGGCCGAAGGGCCGGATGCGGCGGTAAAACTTGGAGCATGGTAAGGCAGGGTATATTTCTTAAAAATACATCCAAAGCCCTTGATATTCAAAGAAGAAGAACAAAACTTATTAAACGGTGCCTGCCGGTACATGCGTAGCTTTACTCTACCTTTACGATGGTAGCCTGCCGCCCTATCATAAACCATTGGTTGTTTGCGTATTTCCAAATATTGGTAAATCGGCGAGTAACGGTCTTGCCTGTATGTTGTTGATGTTGTTGCGGTTTTGTGATTTCTTCGCCCATCACCAAGGCTATGTTATCGTTGAAGGTTATTTTTTCAATATTTCGCACAAACGAAGCATAGGCTAAATTGCCAGTACGTAGCTGCATTTTTGTACCTTCCACAGTACCTACACGGTTGGCAGGGGTGTTTACGACCATCTCATTCGACCAGATTTTCCCAAACAAAACAGCCGAATCGCCTCGCATAGTAGCTTCTCGCTCAATATTTTCCATGCGGCGAAGTTCTGCTTCACGAGGGTCGGTTTGAGCGCATATAGTAATCCTTGATAAAAGAAAAATGAAGAGAGAAATGCTTAGTTTTTTCATTGGTTTGAATTGATTACGGGTAAAGAATAGATTTTCTTTTATTCTTATTTACCACCGGCCAAGCTTTGAATGTCTTTAATGCTGTCAAAGACAAAACCGCATATAAGGCATATCCTTTTTGACATATACCCTTTATCAAATATAGCTTTATAAGCTTGGAAATTGAAATGACAATTTAAATAATTGCTTCGACCAATGACATGCCAGGTAGCACAGTGAGTATCAAATCAAGGCTTCATATTGGCATGTCCAACCGCTACTTTTTGAGGCGATACCTCATCAGAATCATGTTAATCGTGCAACTGCCCGCCAAGCAATTGCACGATTGATACAAGGCCAAATATAGTAAACTTGAATTGATTACGCAGTCAATGATAAGCTTTTCGCTTAAACATCATGTCGATTCAAAAGATATTCTTACACCGCCGTAAAACTCATACCCGCTGCTTCATCAGCCAATCGACGAGCATTTTCTTTACCCAAATATTGGTCAATTAAATAATGTGCTACGTACAAAACTGGCGTTGTCAACAACGCAATACAGCCTTTGTAAATGTAATTGATGCTTCCTACCTGTAAAATCTGCGTTACCGACCAGTTGCCGAAAAGGTAAAAGGCAATAAAAATCACGACAAAGCTATCCACCAATTGCGAAAACAACGTTGAGCCCGTAGCCCGTAACCAAATGTATTTGCTGCCCGTACGCCGGCGCAACCACGAAAAAACGGTTACATCCAACACTTGTCCGATTAAAAAAGCGACAATCGAGCCAAGCATAATGCCGAGACCTTGCCGAAAAATCGCGTTGAAGGCCCCGTCGATGTTCATGGCGTTGCCGTGGCTGTCCTTGCTGTTGACCTCCAACCAAAACTGGGCGGGAGGCAATGACGTAGTAGCATAAATGACAATATACATGTAGGCAATAAAAATGGCCGTCAGATACGAAATACGGCGAACGCCTTTTTTTCCAAAATACTCGTTGATAATGTCGGAAGTAATAAACACAATCGGCCAGTTGACTACCCCCGCCGACATGTTAAAATCCAAAGTAGTACCAAACAGCGGCAACTGAGCGGGTGAGGTACCCAGTAAAGATTCAACGGAGAATATTTTGACGCCGATAATCTCCGCAATCAACGCATTGGTCAAAAAAAGACCACACAAAGCGAGGAACAGAAACTGCTTTTTCTGTTCAAAAGGTGTAGAGTTGGGCATGGGTAGGCGGGATGCTATATGGGTTTTATTCGTTAATATAATTCAGTTGTTTCCAAACTTCTTCCATCGTATTAACCGGCAACTGACAGGTTTTGTTAAAGCAAACGTACACCGTTGTCTGCTGTTGTTTGGCAATACGTTCCTGCAAAAGAGGCAAATCAGAAGCTGTTTTGGTACCGACCAGTATTTTGTTTGGCACAAAACGCTCTTCCAATTGTTTACGGAAATGCTCCACTTCTTCTCCCACGATGGCAATTTCAGCCGTGGGTTGTGCTCTCAAGGCGTACAATGCCGCCCAATTTGTACCCCATTGCACGTCGGTCAGGAGTGCATTTCGCATTTTTGCCAACATCCAATCCGCTAATTTTACGTAGTCGGCATAGTCAAACAAGGTTCCTAGGGCAAACAGATTATGGGCCATGAGCGAATTGGAGGCGGGCATCACGTTGTCAAAAACCTCTTTTTTCCGCGCAATCAATTCTTCGGCGTTGGTATCCGTAAAATAAAAGAGTTCATCTTCAGAATCGTACAGATTCTCGACGGCGTAGGCCATTAAATGCAACGCTTCATCGAGCCATTCTTCTTCAAAAGTGGCTTGATACAGGCCCAAATAGCCGTCAATGACCGCCGCATAATCTTCCAAAAAACCGACAATACTGGCTTTGCCGTTTTTATAACTATGCCACAGTTGGTGGTTTGGCGCGGTCATTTTTTCTTTCAAAAAGTGTGCATTTTTTAAGGCTAATTCTTTAAATTTTTCTTCGCCAAACGCCCGATAAGCATCGGTCAGCCCTTTGAGCATCAAGCCATTCCACGAAGAAAGAATCTTATCATCTAGCCCCGGGCGCACGCGGCTTTCGCGAGCAACAAAGAGTTTTTGAAGCGCATTTTGATAAGTGGAATCTTTTTCAAACATGCCATTCATCAAACTATTTAAAGGCGGCCCTACCCACCATCCCGATTTTTCTTCGGTTTCCGTGGCTAAATAAGGCAATCCCTTTCCTGGAGCGATATTCACCGTTGTTAAATGCAAATGATTGTAGCCATGCTCCCAGTTGCCCGCGGCTCTGATGTTATACAATTTAGAAAACCACCCAAAATCTTCTCCTAAGATTTCTTTCAATTCGGCCTGCGTCCAGATGTAAAATTTCCCCTCAATTCCTTCACTATCAGCATCAAGTGCCGAATAAAACCCACCTTCGGCACTCGTCATTTCGCGAGCCAGCCAGTCAATGGTTTCGTACACGCGGCTTTTGTACAAATCACTCTTGGTCAGGGTATATGCTTCCGAAAAAATGCTCACCAACTGGCCATTATCGTAAAGCATTTTTTCAAAGTGCGGAATAAACCATTCATCATCCACCGAATAACGCGCCCAACCACCCCCTACGTGGTCATAAATCCCCCCAATGCAATTCGGTTGAGCGATAATTCAATATGCCGCAATGCCTCTGGATTGTGGGAAACGGCATAGTATCGCAATAAAAATTTATAAATGGAAGGCATGGGGAATTTGGGAGCCCGGTCCATGCCTCCTTTTTCGGTATCAAAATGGCCCTTTATTTTCTCAAACATCTCGTCCAAGTCGTCTACCGTAGGGGCAGGGCTTGCCCCCATTCCGCCGACTGTTTGGGCAGACGTAAAGCCTGCCCCTACGTGCAGGTTATATTTGTCAGATTCTTTGACCAGCATATTGTCCGTAAAACCAGCAGCCGATTTTACCAAATCTTCGTGATGATTTACAAACGCATTTTTTACACTGCCTAGCAATTGCACCCAATTTTGGGCGGGCAAATACGTAACCCCGTAAAACGGCTTGGCGTCGGGCAACAAAAAAACGTTAAGCGGCCAACCGCCCCTCGCGCCCATGGCATGAATGGCATCCATGTAAATGGCATCAACGTCGGGGCGCTCTTCGCGGTCTACTTTAATACAAACAAAATCGGCGTTCATCACACCCGCAACCTGCTCTTTTTCAAAACTTTCTCGCTCCATCACGTGGCACCAATGGCAGGCCGAATAGCCAATGCTTACAATGATGGGCTTATGTTCGGTACGGGCCTTGGTCAGTGCTTCTTCTCCCCATGGATACCAGTCTACAGGATTGTGGGCGTGTTGAAGCAAATACGGTGAGGTTTCATTTATGAGGCGATTTGACATGGCTGATTGTGTGGATTAGTAAAATGATACATTTGGAATGTGCGGAAAATATAAAGGTCGATCACAACGGTTTTTCCATGATATAATCTTCCATGAGAAAGCCATCGCCGATGTCAATGTTTTCATTTCCCACGATGTTAAAACCCATTTTTTCGTAAAACCCAACGGCTTTGTTGTAACGATTTACGTTGAGCAACAGGGCTTTATTCTCGTTTTCGGTAGCAATTTCTCCGACGTGGTTAATGAGCATCGCCCCTACGCCTTTTCCCTGACTGGCGGGCAATAAGTAAATCTTATGAATTTTTGTTTTAGGTAACCCATTACAATTCAGTTCGTAAGATACATAACCGAGATATTCGTCGCCTTCTTGGGCCAAAATAAATACGTGCCCTCTCTCCTCAATCTGGCTCGTCAGCGACGGAATGCTGTACATCCAGTCGAGCATATAAGCGATTTGTTTTTCGGAAAGAATGGCCCCAAAAGTAGCAGGCCAAGTCTCATAGGCGATGTGTTTGATTTCGGGCAAATGCGCTTGCGTAGCGGTAATCAGTTTAATCATTCTTGGTCGTTGGGCTTTTTTCTAAAACAGTTTTTGATTTTCAAAGTTCCCCAAAAAGTTGAAAGGCATATCTACCTTGCAAACAAAGCTAAAATTGAAAAATATCCACGCTAATTTTCTTATTCGTTCGTTATTTTTGCAGAATCAGCCCTTGAGGTACGCAGTAAATAGTTTTCCTTGACCGGTTATCCCTAACGCTATGTGCTTTCGTCTATTTTTCCAGTACTTATCCAAACAACGTTTTGCATTTCAATCTGGTAGTCTTTTTATTGCTTTAATGATGACTTCATGTGCCGTTTTCAGAACGTCAGAAGCACCATCGAGGAGCACCAATACACGACCCGCAGCAAAAGCCCCCGCATCAAAACGTCCCTTGGCGGTTAAGCCCAAAGGCGCATATACAAACTACGTTCGCGACGTAGTAAATACGGCACGCACTTTCACTGGAACCCCCTACCGTAGCGGCGGCAACGACCGTCGCGGCATAGACTGCTCAGGGTTGGTTGCCAGTGTTTATACCGAAGTGGGACTTAAAGTTCCCCGTATCTCGTGGCAACAGGCCGAATTTGGCACCGAAGTCGAAGAAGTACACGACATCAAAGCGGGCGACTGGATTTTTTACGTCCCAGATGCGGGCAAAGCGGGCTACGTATCGCACGTGGGCATTGTGACGGAAGTAAGGGGCAAAAACGAAATTCTGTTCATCCACGCCTCGTCTTCCAAGGGTGTTCGGGAAGATAATCTCTATTCTAAATACTTCAAAAACCGCTTTGTGAAAGCAATTCGGCCTTTCTAAAAAATTATTCTACGTCTGCCACTAGTCGAAAACCAATGGTATTGTTGGTAAATGTATCTGGATTTAATGTTTTTAAGTCATCTCCGAAAATAGGTCCACCCCTATAGGTAACGCGACAGAAAATACTGCCGTACATAAATGACCCGCCACGGTGCGACCGAACGGTACCAGGGGTTTGTTTTTCAGGCCCGCTTGGATTAGTCTGTGCGGTATTTGTGTAAGGAGCATACCAATCTCTGCACCATTCCCACACATTTCCACTCATATCATACAATCCCAGACTATTACGGCTGAGTTTCCCAACATTCTGCGGGCCGCTTCTGGAATTGCCATCGTACCACCCTACACTTGTAAGTATACTGCTCCCAGCGTAACTCGTCGTTCTTAGCGACTTTCCACCTCGGGCGGCATATTCCCATTCGGCCTCGGTTGGCAGTCGATAAGGCTTGCCAGTTTTATCGCTCAGCCATTCACAATAATCAACCGCATCTCTCCATGTCACATTCCTGACAGGATTGTCCTCTGGATCTGCCTCAATACCGACTGGTTTGGCATGACCTGTATCTTCGCAAAAATCACGGTATTGCTTAACAGTGACTTCGTACTTACATATATAGAAGCTATTTAATGTTACTGTATGTATTGGCAGTTCATCATCCATCTTCAGCATACTCTGTTTATACGTCTCTATTTCACGGTCAGTAGAGATTCTGCCCATCGTAAAACTTCCCCCTTCTACAAGCACCATCAGAGGGTCAAGAGAGGGTTCTTCCCACTTACATCCCATCCAAAACAGGAATGAAAAGCACAAAATAATTTTTTTCATATATTTCAGCAGCTAATAATGTCAATCAAAAACGATACTGTAACGCTATTCCCCAATTGTCGGAGGTAGGCTCTATGCGCAACGCCGATGATCTTGCCTTGGGCTTTTTAAGCAGCAAAATTGTTTCTGCAATGATTGCTCCAGCGGCTACGCCCAAACAAATATTGTATATCTTGGTTTTGCCTTGAGCATCTTTTACTTCTTGGTAGGCGTTCTTCCAATTGGCATATTCAGCACGCCCTGTCCCTAGTGCATAATATGCCTCCAATTTGGAATTATATTGGCTTCTGAGCATAAAAGCATACACCCCCGCTCCTACTCCCATTGCACCTACGGCAATTTTAGGGACTAAATTTCGCTTAGGGGCTGTTGGCAATTTTACTTCTTGAATTGGCTTGGTTTCTTTTTTGACTACCTCTGGTCTGGTGATGGCCTCAGCAGGTTTGTTATCTACCGACTTTTGGGTTTCTACGGGTTCTTTCGGCGTAGTTTTGGGTTCTTGCTTCGCTACTTTTGCAGCCTCTGCCTTTTTTTCAGTCTCGGTTTTCAGCTCTTTTTCGGTCGTGTTGATAAGATTTGCCAATACTGCTTTGGTTTGGATATCGGCGTAAGGCAGGGCTTCTTCATAACTTTTCTTTGCTTCTGTGTATTGGTTTTTGGCAAATTGCTGATTGCCTCGTTGCTGAAGATGCTCAGTGATTAGTCGCCGCGTGATGGGGTCACCACTGTTTATTTCCAGAATTTTTTTCAGATACGCCAACCCTTCCAGGCTGTTACCGCGTGCCAAAGCATTTTTGGCATCTGTCTGAAAAGCTGCCGCCAAACGACTAAATTTGATTTGTTCTTTTACGTACGCATCACTTCCAAAAGAAGGCACGTTGAGACAGGCCTCGTATTTCTTCTGAGCAGCTTCATAGTCACCTCTTTTAAACAAATCATCGCCCTCTTTTCTGTTTAATTCAGCGATTCTAATATTTTCTGATTCTTTTTCTACCTTCGGCAGCGTTTTTTTCGGAACCGTTTGGGTGCTTGCTTTTTTCAGCGCATCATTTGCCTTTTTGAGTTGGCTTTTGCAGTAGGCATCATTGTCCCTAATGCGGAGGGCGCGCTCGTAATTATCCTTTGCGCATTGATAATCCAGTTTTACAAAACAGGCATCTCCCCGCTTTTTATAGTCGTCAAAAGTGACTTTTTGGGCAAAAGACGCTCCTGAAAGCAATAAAAGCGTCAGAAATAGAAGGAGTGATTTCATGGGCGTTCGGAGGAGCTAAATGAGAATTTTCACAACGAAAAGAATTACTGCCGCTCATTGCTACGCCAATTTAACGCTTATTCTCCTCACCCACAACGATGATTTACTTAACGGTAAACGCCTAAGTGCCTAAGAAGGCTATTCTATCAACTGCCCCAATTGCCTACCTGCGATATACCCTGTGGTCCAAGCCGCCTGAAAATTATACCCACCCGTAACACCGTCAATGTCCAATATTTCTCCCGCAAAAAACAGCCCCCGCACTTTGCGACTTTCGAGCGTTTTGGGGTTTACGTCCGACAACGCCACTCCACCACAGGTGACAAATTCTTCTTTGAACGTAGTTTTACCACGTACATCCAGTTGAAAATTGGTTAAATGCTCCACCAATCGGTTTATATTCTTGGCGGGCAAATCCGCCCAACGCATGGTCTCGGGAATGTTGGCCAGTTCAACCAATTGCTTCCAAAGCCGTTGGGGCAATCCAAAAGGGGCTTGTGTTGGCACAAACTTAGCCCGCCAACCCGAATCGCGCTGAAAATCGGTGAGCTGCTGCAAAATTTCGTTCGGCTTTTTATTGGTAAAATTGACCAACGATACAAACTGGTAGTTTTTATCTGACAACTCACGCGCCCCCCACGCGGACAGCTTCAGCACGGCAGGGCCGCTCACGCCCCAGTGTGTAAAAAGCAACGGCCCCGTTTCTGCCAATTTGCTACCCGCCAATTTCACGCCCACGCCACTTACCGAAACACCCATCAGGTCTTTAAAAGGAATAACGGGGATATTGAACGTAAACAATGAAGGTACGGGAGTCACAATTTCAACTCCTAACTCGCTTAGCCAATCATAGCCGCTCAACTGCGGATGCCCACCCGAAGTAACCAGCACGCGGTCGGCGTGGAGTATTTCACCCGATTGCAGTACCACCTCAATGCCCGTCAGTACAGGCTTCAACTGAGTCACCCCCGCCCCCGTTCGAATTTTTACCCCCGCATGATGGGCCGCTTTCATCAAACAGTCTACAATCGTGTCGGAGGTGTTGGTGGCAGGAAACATCCGTCCGTCTGGCTCTATTTTGAGCGGCACGCCGCGCCCTTCAAACCACTTGATTGTGTGTTGATTGTTGAAGGTTTCAAACAAAGAACGCAGAAATTTAGCCCCGCGCGGGTAGCCTTTCAATAATTCGGGCAATGTCGCTACGGCGTTGGTCACGTTGCAGCGACCGCCCCCAGAGATGCGTACCTTATTGAGTAAGGTTCTGTTTTTTTCCAGAAGAATAACGTTGGCGTCTTTGAAAGTTTCTGCCGCCGTAATGGCGCCCATAAAGCCCGCCGCTCCTCCGCCTATGACAATGAGTTGAAGTTGTTGCACATTCAAAAATTTGGTATTTAGCTGCAAATGTCCAAAAATCTTTGCGCATCCAGATGCTAAACGCGAGGTTTTATCCCGTTCTTTGCAATAATTATCAAAAACGCTGACATCGGAATGCACCGCAAAGGATTACGCTTGGGGAATACCCTTTTTTTACTATTCTTTTTTATTGTTATCGGTCTTGTGCTGCACTATCGCGGTCGGACCAAACCGCTCGTGGCCTTTTGGAATGATGTAAAAAGCGTATTTGTTTACGACAAAAATCCCCCTGAACGCGGCAAGAACCCCTATAAAGTCCCCGAATCAAGCGATGTGGCCGTCGATGACCGCACCGCCGATGATGTAGCTTCCGACGACCGTACGTTGTTGGAAAAAGAAGGTATTGACAAATCTTCAAACGCCGCAAACGAGGAAGAACCCGAAGAGGGAAGTACATCTTCAAACATCACGGCTGACTATGCGAAGATAAAGGATTTTAACTTGCCTGCCATCGGCTCCAATGACCAAATCATTCGCCATCATAAGATTACGCTGCGTTATCGGGAGCAATACGAACAGGCCGATTGGGTCGCTTATAAATTGACAGGCGACGAAGCAAGTGCCTACCTCTCTCGCGACGGCAACAAGTTCGTTCCTGACCCGCTTGTTTCTACTGGTTCGGCCATCACGTCCGATTATACTCGTACAGGTTATGATCGCGGCCACTTGGCCCCTGCTGGTGATTTTAACATCAACCCTTCTGACAAGCAGGAAACGTTTTACATGAGCAATATCAGTCCACAAATACCTGATTTTAACCGTGGTATCTGGAACGATTTAGAACAAAAATTTCGTCAATGGGCCCAACGCGACGGCGAATTGTACATCGTTACGGGTCCGATTCTTAAACCAGGACTACCCACCATTGGAAATAGAAATGAGATTGCCGTGCCTGAAATGTACTATAAAATTGCATTGTGCCTCACCGACGACCAACCTCGAATGATTGGTTTTTTACTCAAAAATGAGTTTTCGAGCGAAAACCTCAAAACGTTTGTGGTCAGTGTAGATGAAATTGAACGCATGACGGGTATTGACTTTTTTCCGCGTTTGCCCGACACACTAGAGAAGAAACTGGAAAGTGCCAATACCACCAAAGGATGGTTCTCGGCCCGCAACTAACCCCTACTCATTGATTCGTAACACGACCACGCCGCTATGTTTTTTGATTTTAGCGAGATAATCTGCTAATGGCTCCGCCGACAGTGTTACTTTTTTTAAGTCAGAGGAGGCGTGGAGCAGGTACGCCCGCGCTCCTTTTCTCACAACAAAACCTTCATGGTTAAAATCCAATCCAGCAATGCCAGAGGTTATACCAATAATATCCCCATCCCGTAATTTTGACTCTATCGCGGCAACCTTATTTTTAGGAATATAAAACCACGGAATTTGGGACAATTGCTTCTCGGCATTTTGAATTTCCGCCACCGTTTTTTCCTCGTTCAAGGCTGGATAAAACCCTCGGTGAGTGGTCATAAACTGAATTGTGGGCTGTATTTTCAGCCCGCCCAATGACTCGGTAACGTCCACAAGCCATCCTTTGGCCACCGCCTGATGTTTCCATTCGAGAAAATAATGCAATCTAGAGCCATATCCCGTAATTTTTCCGTTTCGGTAGCGCAATTTTTGGAGGAAATTTTGGTATTCCTCATACCCACCAGAGGCTTTCCGAGTCAGCGTCAGGGCCAACACAGATTCCACAAAAGTGTAGCAATCAAAGGTTTGCAAATCACAAACGAGGGCTTCTGGCCTTTTTTCAAGGGTATGCGCAACGTAAGGTGTCCCCAAAAAACTTTCTGCAATGTGCAAAGCGGTTTCGGCATGGGTCGCTTTGGGAGGCAAGCGCATTTTCTCGACAAACACCGCTTCAGTTTGGGAATAAAGAGAATGTACAAAAAGGCCAATAAGTAAAAAAATAAATGCAGGGGTCTTTGTCATAATCGGGTTCAGCCAAGCTGATATTGTAAAAGTAAGCGGCATCTCGAACTTGTTTGAATGGCCAAGAGGGTATGCCCGACTAAAATAAAAAAAGTACAAAATCCATTCGTTCTTACAAGTGGCAATTTACGATTTGAAAAAATATCCTGAACCTTAACACCCTTAAAATAGTTTAAAATAGTAAAAGAATTGGCAACCTTTAAGCGATTTTTAACGTATAGTGACTTGACTTTATTAGGTATTTTTGTTATGTTTAAGTAAAATTTTTGTTAAGTCTAATGAAATCTATATCAACCGTAATCTTGGCTTTTTTGCTCCTTTCCGAAGCAGCATGGGGTCAGCAGCGTCGTACTAAAACTAACCTTGAAGACGAGGAGGAAGAATATTCTACCATAACAACCTACGGAGTTACGACCAACACCAACTCTGGCCTACTGGGTGGATTGGTGGTTCGTCATTCAACTCGAATGGACAAAGACCTGTTTGGAAGAGCTCAATACCGTTATTTAGCCCTTGAATTGGTGAACGTGCGGCACCCGAAAGAACTCGCCCAATCAAGCAACACGGGCGCACGATTTACGCCTGGCAAACAAAATTATCTCTTTGCGTTGCGTCCGCAATATGGCCGTGAAATAATCCTTTCCAACCGCAACAATGAGGAAGGGATTTCTATCAACGGGATATTGGCCGTCGGCGCTTCATTGGGGATTTTAAAACCGTATTTTATTCAGTACCAAGTACGCCCTGGCGTGGTTCGTACCGAAGCCTATGACCCGGTTAAGCACACCGATTTGGGCAATATTTTGGGCGCTGGAAACATTATGCAAGGCATCGGACAATCGAAAATCGTGCCGGGCGTCAACGCCAAAATTGCGTTCAGTTTTGAATTGAGTGCCTTTCGGAGCAACCTCACTGGCTTGGAGATTGGCTTCCTGACCGAGTTGTTCAGCAAAGCCCCCGTGATTATACCTTTTGCCGAAAATCGTAGTTTGTTCTCTTCGGGTTATGTAACTTTGTTTTTCGGTAACAAGAAATAGCCTTCGCTGACAGTTAGTTATTTGTTAATCGCTGAAAGAACCTTTACAAATAACTGTTAGCTGGCAACAATTAACTTCAGAAATGATAGAACTTCCCGTTATAACTTCAGAGCGCAAAAAACGCCCAGATTGGTTAAGAGTAAAATTGCCCGTTGGGCCTGAATACAAAAAAGTTCGGACCATTGTAGATACCAACAAACTCCACACGATTTGTGAAAGCGGCAATTGCCCAAACATGGGCGAATGTTGGGGAGAAGGAACTGCAACTTTTATGATATTGGGCAATGTATGCACCCGCAGTTGCAGTTTCTGCGCCGTAGCCACTGGTCGCCCCAACGAATACGACGTAGACGAGCCACGACGCGTGGCCGAAGCCATCAAAACCATGGGAGTCAAACACGCCGTCATTACATCGGTAAACCGTGACGAACTCAAAGACCGTGGGGCCGAAATCTGGTACCAAACGGTGGTTTTGACCAAAGAATTGAGCCCTTCCACCACGATTGAAACCTTGATTCCTGATACAAAAAGCAACTGGGCAGCCCTCGAACGGATGATTTCTGCGGGTCAGGAAGTGGTTTCTCACAACGTAGAAACCGTGGCCAGACTTTACCGCGCCGTACGGCCGCAAGCTAAATACGAACGCAGTTTGGAGCAAATCCGTCGGACCAAAGACTTTGGCAAACGTACTAAATCGGGCATTATGCTCGGCTTGGGCGAAACGCAAGACGAAATGTTTCAGGCCATGGACGATTTGGTGGCGCACGGACTTGATATTTTGACCTTGGGTCAGTATCTGCAACCCACCAAAATGCACCACGAAGTGATTGAGTGGATTCACCCCGAAACCTTTGCCATGTACCGCGAAGAAGGACTCAAACGCGGCCTCAAGTACGTCGAATCAGGCCCGTTGGTCCGGTCAAGCTATCACTCAGAGCGCCACGTAAATGTGCCAATTTAATATCATTTAAACTGCTCATAAGGTTTCTGATAACGCCCATCCGTGTACTGGCCTTAGAAGGTCATTACGAATAAGTTTTCCATGCAGAAATACGACTTCATCATAGCAGGCGGCGGATTGGCAGGACTGAGTTTGGCTTATTACATGAACCAAACCGTATTGCGCGAGAAATCCATTCTTATTATTGACCAAGACACCAAGACCAAAAATGACCGGACTTGGTGTTTTTGGGAAAAAGACAATCAAAGTCCATTTGATGAAATAGTGCATCGCAAATGGCAAAAGGTGTTTTTTCACGGTACTAATTTCTCTTCATCGCTCGATTTGGGCGATTACTCCTACAAGTGGCTGCGCGGAATTGACTTCTATGACTTTGTCAAAGTAGATTTGGCTGGCAATCCAAACATTAAGTTTGTTAATGAGCGCATCGAACGCCTCAAAGACACGCCCGACGGGGGCTTTATCATTACCGACAAAGACCAATATTTGGGCGAGTACGTTTTTGACAGTATCAAACCCCTTCGGCTGGACTTGGACGATTGCCATAACATGCTTCAGCACTTCAAAGGCTGGGAAATCATCACCGATAAGCCTGTGTTTGACCCTGAGTGTCCCACGATGATGGACTATCGGGTAGAACAAAAAGGCATCGGGGTGCGATTTATGTATGTGTTGCCCGAAAGCCCCACGCGGGCCATGATTGAGTACACGGTTTTTTCGGACAGCCTCCTCTCGCCCACCGAATACGATTTTGAGCTTCACCAATACATTCGAGAGTTTCTCAAAGTTGAAAATTTCAGCATTGAGCACGAAGAATTCGGCGTGATTCCCATGACTGACGAGCCAACACCTCAACACATTGGTCAACACGTAGTTCGCATCGGTACGGCGGGCGGATACGTGAAGGCATCAACGGGTTATGCCTTTCAGCGTACCCAACGCTTCACGCAGGAGTTGGTGCGTAATCTAGTTACGGTGGGCAAGCCACTGCACGAGCCCAAGAAGTTTCGACAGCGATTTAAAGAGCTGCTCGACAGCACATTGCTCAATGTATTGCTCAAAAACCGTGCTTCCGGAAAAGATGTTTTTACGGCTCTTTACAAAAAAAACCCCACGCCCCGCCTCTTCGCTTTTTTGGACGAAGACACCACCCTGCTAGAAGACCTCAAAATTATGTCAACCGTACCGCTGTGGGCATTTACGAAAGGGGCTTTTGATGCTTTACGAAAACGAATCTAGCTGGCATCAGCCGCCGCATCAACCCACAAATGCCCGTTGGAATGCAATTTCAGGGCCGTTGCAGGCAGGCTTTCGCTGATGGGTTCTTCCAATACCCGTTTAATAATATCTTTTTTTCGAGGACCATTTGCCAAAACAATGGCGGTTTTGGCCTCCAAAAAATGCTTTAACCCTACCGTTATTCCTTGGGTAAGCCGCGTTTCTGACTGAAAGTATTTTTGCCCCACCGAAGCTGTTACCTCTTCCAACTCCGAAACGTGCGCGTAGGATTCAAAAGAGCTTCCCGGTTCGTTCAAACCCAAATGCCCATTCAAACCAATGCCCACCATGATGATGTCTAGTCCTCCTTTATTCGCAATAAAGTCATTGACACGTTGGCATTCTGCTTCTAAATCAGGGGCTAATCCGTCAAAAAACGAAACTCGGTCGGGGCTGATTCCCAAAGGTTTAATCAGTGGGGCATCAATGTAAGAGCGGCAGCTTCCAGCATTATCGGGAGCAATGCCTACCCACTCATCCAAGGCCACAAACGTCACTTGGTCAAAATCACCAGGCTGCGTGTTGGCCACAATTTTTTGAAACGTCAATAATGGAGTTTCGCCCGAAGCAACACAGATAGTGGCCTGAGGGTGGTTGCGAACATACGCCAATATAAAATCAGCTGCGTGGGTAGAAAGCGCTTCGTACGTAGGAAAAACGTGATAATTCATTAGAAAATGGATGTTGCTTTTTCTATAATTAGAAGAAAATCCGCGCTTTCTACTCATTTTTGCCTAAAAATCTGTACATTAATGTGCATTCGGGTACGTTATTGTGCGTTTCTGGTTCTCAAATCCTAACGAGCGTTCTTGGCCAACCTTAAATGATCAGGTAGCAATTCGCAACTTCAATGCTTCGAGTAATTCTTCTACGTGCTTCTCGGAAAACAACTTAATTTTTCCTTTCTCATGAGAATAACGGGTCAAATCAAACAACATAATCACTTCATTTTGAGGACTTTCTTCGTGGCGTTTATATTTTTGAGTTTTATACATTTGCGCCCTTGGAGAGTTGAGAAGAATAGACACCTGAAACTCCACACCTGCATACACCACGCATAAATCAATGCCGTTAAAATAATCCCGATGCAAAGAATAACGTACTTCTTCAAATTGGTCTGACCTCAGGCAAAGCACGTAAAAATGAAAATCACGCACTAAGGATGGATAACTCCGCAACATTCGGGCTTTTACCGAACTGGCCGCAAACGTCTTTACACTCCCCTTAATGTTCACCTGAACACAGTCACCCTCGGCGGGGGTAAAATGTTGTTTTAGGTAGTAATTCCAAAACTCCGTTTCATCAGGCAAACGTGATTTGAAGAAAATGAATTTATAAAATGACAATGCAAAGGGCGGCAGTCGGGCTTTTTCTACCGCAGGGTCTTTGGGTAGATTTTCACCAGAATAGTACAAATTAGCCACTTGGTCTTCAAGCTCTTTTGTTGTCCACTTTTTTTGTTTGATAAGAAACACTTCCTCACCTTCAAATCGCACATCAATAGTGCTTTTATCATCAAACAGTTCAGAATTTCCGTATTTTTTATATGTCATTTAGCATAGGGTTATTTTAACCCAAAGACCAAACGTAGGATTTTTACTCGTTTAATAATCAACCAATATAAGCCAACACTTAAAGCCAATGACACCGTGCTAATCACCCAAAAACCGCCCCAAACGCCCAAGTTAAGTTTGAGTAAGTAATAGCCCACGGCGACGATAACAGTCTGGTGCAAAATATAAAATGGATAAACGCCTTCATTGAGTTTTGACAAAATAGGGTGCGGGCGGTTGAGGTATTTGTGGCCGTATGCGATAGAAGCTAAGACCGAAAACCACGTCAAGCAAAACGAATTTATATCCCAAAGTAAATCACACCACCAAACATCGTCCCACTCAGGATGATAAAACCGAATTGCGATGTATAAGCTGTACATAATCACGGTGGTAATGAACGTAGCCCAAGCGTAAATACGGCGTTGATTGAGCATCATTTGCCAAAATACAGGTCGACTTACTAGTATATATCCCCCCCAAAACAACAGGAGGTTGAAGGCAAAATAGGCCCAATCGTCGATGAGTGCATGGGTCTCATCGGGATAAAAATGTTGCAAAATTACTTGGCTGATACAAATCAACAAAGCATACCAAAGCGCTCCGCCTTTGCGGGCCACCAAGCGTTCTGTCCAATCCATGAACCTTAAACCACTGCCTGCTTTCAGCCAACGAAACACGGGAATGCTAACCAGCGAAAACAAAAAAAGATACGCCACAAACCACAGATGATGCCAACTAAAACTGCCTTTGGGGTAAGGAATAAAATCAAAAACCGTTCGATAAAAATCACCGTAGCCGTTGAATTGAACACCATTAAAAAGGCGTTCGTAATAAATTTGCGGGGGCACGATGACAAACATCCCAAAAACCAGCGGCACAAATAACCGCGTAATACGCT